>NZ_JBXWNK010000012.1:0-193690 GCF_059610325.1 Ruegeria sp. YTSA064 | reverse complement strand
TCGACAACGCATACGGAGACCGAAACCTCATCTGCACATGCCCTCCAATGTCAGAATACGAAGAAGCCGCAGAGTAATACACAAACAAAAACCCGCCAGACTACCGGCGGGTTTTTTTATCTCGTACAGGTCAGAGCTTAATGCGGAACGCTGCAAAGCCATCTGTACCTTCTCCCGCATCTTCAATGACAACACCTTTGACATCATTCATGTAGTCCCGCGCTTTTGGCCCGGTTTCAAACAATACCGTCGTGTCGGTGAGCGGCGCAAATGACCAGTTGGCATCTGCTTTAGGATCAATTGTACCCTGCTCGACAATATAGCGGACAATGACATCCCGGTTGGTGTCTGGGGCTTCAAAAACAACTGTGTCACCCTTTGCGCCGGGGAAAGAGCCGCCGCCCGATGCTCGGTAGTTATTGGTGGCGATAATGAACTCCATGTCATCCGTGACCGGTGCACCATTAAAGGCAAGGTTCACGATCCGGGCTGCATCTGGATTAAGTTCTTCGCCTTTTGGACCAAAGCGGGACGGCTGTGAAAGGTCGATCTGATAGGTCACACCGTCCATCACATCAAAATTATATGATGGGAATTCCGGGTTCAGCAGGATCGCGTCTTCGGAACCTTCCTCAACCTGATTGAACATGCCCGCTGACCGTTCCAGCCAGCCTCGAACCTGCGCCCCGTTTACCCGTACGGCACGAACTGTGTTTGGGTAAAGATAAAGATCGGCCACGTTCTTGATTGCAACGTCACCGACGGGAACATCAGTGTAGTATTCCGGGCCGCCACGGCCGCCAGCCTTGAATGGCGCCGCTGCCGAAAGGATTGGCAGACCCTCGTGCTCGGTGCCTTTCATCATCTCTTCGACATACCATTTCTGCGCGATCGAAACGATCTGCACAGACGGATCATCGGCAACCAATGCGAAATAGCTGTGCAATGGGGCCGAAGTCTTACCCACAGCGCGGCGGACGTAGGCCAACGTTTCGTCGTGATCTTTCGCCACCGAGTCGAGAACCTTTTGATCATCTCCGACCAGCGCAGTTATTGACCGATCTTCGTTGCGTTTGGATATCGGCCGCGCCTCGGAAGTGGTGGTGACCACACGCCAGGCGCTACCATCTCGTTCCAGCAACAGATCAAGCAGGCCAAGATGCGATCCCCAGAATCCACCCATGACGGCGGGCTTACCCATCAAAGTTCCGGTTTCCACGTCAATACCGGGACGGTCCGCAAATGTTGGAGATGGGAAGACCAGATGGTTGTGCCCGGTGACCAAGGCATCAATACCGTCAACACCGGCAAGAACGACCGAGGCATTCTCCATTCCTTCCGAATGATCGGCCTCACCTATACCTGAATGCGAAAGTGCTATGATCAGATCACAGCCTTGCTCTTTCATCTCGGGTACGTAAGCCTGCGCTGTCTCGACGATATCGCGGGCTTCGACATTGCCTTCAAGGTGTTTGCGATCCCAATTCATGACCTGCGGCGGAGTGAAGCCGATGACGCCGATCTTGATCGGATGTTTGGAGCCGTCCCCCAGTTCAATCTCACGATCAAGAATGGCATAGGGCTTCACCAGAGTTTCGTCAGCGCGCGGGCTGGCCCCTTTTTTCTTGGCAATATTGGCCAGAACCACTGGGAAGTCGGCCCCAGCAAGCGCTTTATCAAGAAACTCCAGACCATAGTTGAACTCGTGGTTGCCCAAGGTGGCGGCATCATAGCCGACCGTGTTGAATGCAGTGATAATCGGGTGGCTGTCACCCGCCTTCATTCCACGCTCATAGGCTATATAGTCACCCATCGGATTGCCCTGCAGAAAGTCGCCATTGTCAACAAGAAGCGAGTTAGTCGCCTCTGATCGGATGCCGTTGATAATAGATGCCGTACGTGACAGGCCCACGGTGTCCCGTGGTTTATCTGCATAGTAATCATAAGGGAAAACATGCACATGGATGTCTGTTGTTTCCATGATCCTCAGATGAGCCTGATTGTTGGCAGCAGACGCAGAGAACGGATGCAGAGTAATCGCAGCTGCACTGGCTGTCGTTGTGGCAAGAAACTTACGGCGAGAGAGCTTACTGCTGGAAAAGGGCATATCACACCTTCCTGGAAATATGTTCGAAACGCTTTGTAGATGGCGATTGTAACAAAGATGAATAAAGATCACCTAAGCCGATCAAGCATCGAACTATGGTTAAGATTGACGATACTGTGCCGACAAACCCTATGAGCGTAAAGCTCATCAAGGTCTCAACTTGGAATTTATTTTGTGGCATCAGCCAGACCAAACCTGATGAAGCGCAGGCAGTTACATGGCAAATCGACGAACACCCCAGAATTAAAAGCGCTTAGCGATCAGCGCATAATCGATTTGACGCGAAACGGGTTCAAGCTTTCGCTGAACTGTTCAATAAATTCCAAAGTTACCAAAGATGGTTGTTTCAATATGGGGCGCACTAAGGAAAGTGTATGAGGTAACACCGGTACGAATGGCCTGTAGCACAGTCCAAGATGGGCATATTGAACCGCATCCAGTTCGCTCACTACTGAGACTCCCACGCCTCTTAAGGCGAGTTCACAAGCTGCTGTAAATTGCCTGACCTCGATGTGAGAGTTCAGTGAGATATTTGCGCTTTGGAACGCTTTCGATAGGCGCGCAAAAAAGTCGCTATCACGGCGGGTGTGAATGACTTTCTCGTTCTCAAGCTCTTTGGGTGTAACTTCCGAAACGCTTTCCAACTCGTGACCGCTCGGAAATACACAAACCGTGCGTAAGTGCACATCTGTATTTTGCACGGCAGGGTGGCTGATAAAACTGTCGGTGATCCCAAAATCATATTGCTCACCGATCATCCATTCTAGAATGCGCTCGGGCCGATCCGGCTCGATTGTCATGGTGACGCCGGGGCGGTCTTTCAGAAATTCGGCGACAACTTGTGGCAGGTGGCTGGTTGCAAATCCGGGCAGGCAAGCGACGCGAATATGTCCCGCCTTTCGTTGCGTGATGTCCTGACTGACGTCGGTGATCTGCTTCATCAGTTCCAGAACACGCTCTACGCTGGGCTGCAAATACCGAACTTCCTGAGTCGGCACTAACCGCCCCTCGCGACGATCAAAAAGCTGAAACCCAAGTGACTTCTCCAGATCAGATATTAATCGGCTCACAGCTGGCTGACTGACCCCAAGATCAGTGGCTGCAGAAGTGATCGATCCATTGGTCGTCACTGCCATAAGGGCTTCAAGCTGTCTGATTCTCAGGGTTTGCCGCATGTTTGAACTAGTATTTCCCAATTTTTCGCTCACGAATATAATGCCGTGTTATTTTTTTTATCAATACTAAGGTCTTGAATTATATTTCTGTAACGCTAACGTCGTGAAATCGTCATGTGTGCCGTTTACCCGTAGCGGTCGGTATTCAACGAAGCATCGAACCTGATGCATGGGAGGAATCATGAAAAAGAGATTTTTCGGCGCTCTCGCCGTAGCAACTGCCTTGTCCCCTGTAGCGGCAATGGCTCAAACCGAAGTCCAGTTCTGGCACGCCTTTACCGGCCGTCTTGGTGATCTGGTGAAAGCCCAGGTTGAAGAATTCAACGCCAGCCAGGACGAGTTTGTCGTGGTTGAAAGCCACAAAGGTAATTACTCGGAAACGCTGAATGCAGGTATCGCCGCGTTCCGCGCTGGCGAACAGCCCCACATTCTGATGGTATTCGAAGTTGGCACCGCGACAATGATGTCGGCTGAAGGCGCCATCAAACCAGTCTATGAAGTGATGGCCGAAAGTGGCGCGTCATTCGATCCCGACGCGTATATCGGCGCTGTAAAAGGGTATTATACCACTACCGATGGCGACATGTTGTCATTGCCCTTCAACTCTTCCACACCCGTTCTTTGGGTCAATCGCGATGCGATGGAGGCAGCGGGAGTCGATCCTGATACCGATCTTTCCACTTGGGAAAAAGTTGGCGAGGTTCTTGATCAATTAAAGGCAGGCGGTGAAGAATGTCCGCTTGTCACTGCTTGGCAAAGCTGGGTTCACCTGGAAAACATGTCAGCCTATCACGATGTACCATTTGCATCGAAAGATAATGGTTTCGCCGGTCTGGACACCGAATTGATGCTGAATGGCCCGGTGCAAGTGGCCCACCTAAGCGCAATGGGTGATTGGGCCAAGGACGGTAAGTTCATCTACACCGGTCGAAGAAACGAAGGTGGAGCCAACTTCCGGGCCGGAGAATGCGCCTTGTTCACAGAAAGCTCGGCAGGCTACGCGGGCATCAGCTCGGAAGCTGAGTTCGATTTTGACGTACGGCCCCTACCCTATTGGGAAGGTGTCACAGCCGAACCTCAGAACACCATTATCGGTGGTGCCTCCCTGTGGGTGATGGAAGGGCACGACCCCGAAGCCTACAAAGGAGTTGGAGAGTTCCTGAGCTTCCTGTCATCGTCAGATGTACAGGCCAATTGGCACCAGAATACCGGCTATCTTCCGATTACTGCTGAAGCGGGAGATGCAACCCGCGCGGCAGGATTCTATGAAGACAATCCCGGCACAGATATCGCGGTTATCCAGATGACTGCGAAAGAACCAACCGCAAACTCAAAAGGTCTGCGTTTGGGGTCATTCGACCAGATTCGCGGAATCATTGACGAAGAGCTCGAGGCCATCTGGTCTGGTGACAAAACGGCTCAGGAAGCGATGGACAGCGCCAAGGAACGTGGCGACGCGTTGTTGCGCCGGTTTGAATCAGCCAATCAATAAAAATGATATCATGCGGGCCTTTAACGGCCCGCATTTCTTTTTTGGTGGGACACTAAATTGGAAAAACGCGTCACCTTTCGGGGCTGGTTGCTGCCCCTGCTTCTGATCGCACCTCAGGTGATCGTCTCTGCCATATTTTTCTTCTATCCAGCGGCGCAGGCAATCTGGCAGTCGCTGTTTATTCCTGACCCGTTCGGGCTGTCATCTCAATTCGTCGGGCTCGGCAACTTTGAATTCCTTCTCAGCGACAAATTCTATCGTGCATCCTTCTTAACAACGGCGATCTTTTCGACGCTTGTCACCTTGTGCTCGATGATTCCGGCACTTTTTCTTGCAGTCATTGCCGACAGGTTGATCAAAGGCTCGGGTGTTTACCGTACCTTGTTAATCTGGCCCTACGCAGTCGCACCAGCTGTTGCTGGTGTGCTTTGGCTTTTCATGTTCAACACACGCGTCGGAGTTGTTTCCTGGTATCTTGGACAACTCGGCTATGATTGGAACCACGTTCTGAATGACGCCGAAGCAATGGGGCTGGTCGTTGTCGCATCCGCGTGGGGGCGCATCAGTTATAACTTTTTGTTTTTCTTTGCGGCGCTGCAATCCGTGCCAAAGTCAGTCATCGAGGCAGCCGCAATCGATGGGGCGCATTTCTGGCGCCGGTTCTTCACAATTGTTTTGCCACTGCTGTCGCCAACGGCCTTCTTTTTGCTGGTGGTCAACGTCGTCTATGCGTTTTTTGAAACATTCGGTGTTATCCACACAATCACCGGAGGTGGTCCGCAACAAGCCACAACGATCCTGGTCTACAAGGTGTTTTCCGATGGGTTCGTCGGGCAAGATCTTGGGTCTTCGTCGGCACAATCCGTCATCCTGTTGATCGTGGTTGGTTTGCTAACGGTGATCCAGTTCAAATACGTCGAAAAAAGGGTGCATTACTGATGGCGGCCCAACAACACGGAATGGTCGAGAAACGAGGCGCGGGTATCTGGCTAACCCACGCCTTTATGGTACTGGGCGTCCTGATCATATTCTTTCCGATCTGGCTGGCTTTTGTTGCCTCAACAGTATCCCAGCCTGAAATCGTCTCTCCCCCTATGCCGATCTGGCCGGGTGATCAATTTTGGGAGAACTACCGAGCAGCCCTTTTTGCCGGAGTAAACGTGCCTGTCGCTACCATGCTGTTCAACAGCCTTGTGATGGCAATCGGTATTGCCGTTGGCAAGATTGTGATCTCACTTCTGTCGGCCTTTGCGATCGTCTACTTCCGCTTCCCGGGGCGAACGACCTTCTTCTGGCTGATCTTTCTGACACTGATGTTACCTGTCGAAGTGCGGATTGTTCCAACATTCGAAGTTGTGGCCGGTTTTGGTATGCTAAACAGCTATTACGGGCTGATTTTCCCATTGATCGCCTCAGCCACTGCCACTTTCCTGTTCCGGCAGTTCTTTCTGACAATCCCGGATGAACTTGCTGAAGCGGCGCGGGTAGACGGTGCGCGGCCGATGCGGTTTTTTGTCGACATTGTAGTGCCGATGAGCAGAACCAACATCGCGGCCTTGTTCGTCATTCTCTTCATTTATGGCTGGAACCAATACTTATGGCCGTTGCTCATCACCACGGATCCCGAGATGAATACCATTGTGATGGGCATCAAACAGATGTTCCCATCCGGCGATGATGTGGCCGAATGGCCCGTCATCATGGCAACTTCGATACTGGCCATGATCCCGCCGGTTATTGTGGTGGTGTCGATGCAAAAACTGTTTGTTCGCGGCCTTGTCGATAGCGAGAAGTAAGAAATGGCAACTGTAACCCTAGAAAACGTCAAAAAGAGCTTTGGCCCCACAGACGTCATTCATGGTATCGACATTGATATCGCAGACGGAGAATTCATCGTTATCGTCGGGCCTTCAGGATGCGGCAAATCCACGCTTTTGCGCATGGTGGCAGGTCTTGAAACCGTGACTTCGGGTGAAATCCGCATCGGAGACGAGCGGGCAAATGATAAAGAACCGATGGATCGGGATATCGCGATGGTATTCCAAAACTATGCGCTATACCCGCATATGTCTGTACGCCAGAACATGGGATATGGACTAAAAATTGCCGGGTTACCTAAGGCGGAGATCGATCAAAAGGTGACCGAAGCAGCAAAGCTGTTGCAATTGGAACCCTTGCTAGACCGAAAGCCCAGACAGTTGTCGGGCGGGCAGCGGCAGCGGGTTGCAATGGGACGCGCCATCGTTCGTGAACCAGCAGTGTTTCTTTTTGATGAACCGCTTTCGAACCTTGATGCGAAACTACGCGTTCAAATGCGCCTGGAGATCCGCGAGCTTCAGGAAAAGCTGGGGATTACGTCCCTGTATGTCACACATGATCAGGTCGAAGCCATGACGATGGCAGACAGAATGATCGTAATGAACGGCGGGATCGCCGAGCAAATTGGTACACCTCTGGATGTCTATGAATCCCCAAAAACCCTGTTTGCGGCTCAATTCATCGGCAGTCCCGCGATGAATATCTTTGACGCGCGGCGTGTAGGTGGAGTGATCAAAATTGAAGACGTGGAAATTGGTCCATCTCAAGGCCCAGATACCTCGGTAAAACTGGGAATCCGGCCAGAACACCTGTCAATGGATGAAAATGGCCCGCTGGAAGCCGCAATTCAGATGGCTGAACCTTTGGGCGCAAATACGCTGCTACACGGTCGCCTGACAGGCAGCCATAATGTGATCACAGCAAGCCTCCCCGGCGTACACCCAATCGAAGGGCGGCATCCTGCGGTAAGGTTCTCGGTCGCCCCCGAGCAAATGCACCTGTTTGATCCGGATACCGGTAAGCGACTTGAGGATTGATGGCCCTCTGGGCGGTTTTATGGTAGTTGATCACTCAATATGTCGGTGCACAAAGCACCCCTAACCCAGATATCGAAGCGCAAGCTTGCGTGTTGTATCAATGAATCTCTGATTTCGGAGTTCAGAGCCTTCTTCCGACAGTTTGTCGATTACCCAACCCACGTAGGTCGCCGCACGCAGCAATAAAAAGAGATCAAGCGCGCTGTCATCCAGGGGTCGTTCAGACCGGTAACCCGCAAGCAAAGCCTCTTTTAATTCAGGATAGTCTGGCTCCTGCAAATTCTTGAGTAATGTCGTAGCCAGATCAAACAGGCGAAACCCAAAGCCGCTGTCGTCAAAATCAATGAGTTGAAGACGATCTCCATCAACCAGAATGTTTTCGCGCACCAAATCCGCATGGATCAGACCGTAGTCCAACGTATCTTCCAGTTGGGTCAATTCGGTCGCCATCTTTCCGCGCAAAGCCTCAAACATTTCGCGGTCATCGGCAGACAAAGTCGGGTTTTCCCAGAATCTGCCCCACAACGGGTTACTCCCCAGCAGACCATTCCGATCCCAGGAACATCTGTCAAAATCGTCAGGCAACACCCACCTGTCCGAAACGTGATGCAACCGTGCCATTTCACGCCCGATGCCTAGGAATAGTGAGGTTCGGTCTTTTGTCTCCAGCGGCTGACCCGTTGCGCCCATTGGCGCACCGTTCAGCCAGGACAAAACGTCAATTTGGACCCCATCAGCGATATGCAGAAAATCTCCTGACGCCGTGGCAATCGGTGCTGGCACATGTAATCCGCCGCGCGATACCGCATCCATCCACTGAAGTTCCGATCGCAATTCCTCATTGGTACGATACCCCGCTCGATGCAATCGCAGCGCATAAGAGGAACCATTGATATCGACGCGGAAGACCTGATTTTCGCGGGCCGCGATCAAATGGTAAGATGCATCCTGCATCCCCCATAGCTCCAACGCCTGATTAACCGCCAAATTCACGCGTCTAGCGGAGTTTTGGCCAGAACTTCGTCCAGCGTATCAAATAAAAGATCTGCGTTCTCGATCGAGAACGGCATCGGTGGACGTATCTTCAGTGTGTTCTTGTGACGCCCCAGCTTTGAGTGAATGACGCCCCGTTCCCGCATGCCATTGATTACTCGATCTGTGAATGCACTGGCGGGTTGCTTCGTTTCCCGATCCAGTACCATCTCGGCGCCGAAAATCAGACCTGAACCGCGTACATCACCAATGAACTCATGCTTTTTCGCTAATCGAGTTATCCTCATACGAGCGTGCGCGCCGACTTTTCTGGCGTTTTCAAGCAGGTGCTTGTCCTCGATTTCTTCCAATACGGCAATGGCTGCAGCGCAAGAGACCGGGTTGCCCCCGAACGTATTGAAATAGCGATAACCTTTTCTGAATGTTCCCAGGATTTCCGAGTTGGTGACAACCCCTCCGATCGGATGGCCATTCCCCATCGGTTTACCCAATGTCATGACATCCGGCACCACGCCCATCTTCTGATGCGCCCACATATGCGTGCCTGTACGACCAAACCCGGATTGAACTTCGTCGCAAATCAGCAGTCCACCCGCCTTACGCACAACCTCGGCAGTAGGCTTCAGCCAACCGTCCGGATTATCCGGGAAACCTTCGTTCAGAAAATACGGGCAGACAACCAATGCGGCAAACCCGATACCTGATTTTTCATGCTCGGCAATCTGCTCAGCTACAGATTCTGCAAATCTCATCCCCTCGGGATCAGGGTTGCGATAGCTGTCTGGCGCACCGACAAAACGAAAAAATTGACCAAGGCCAAACCCAACCGTCGGAACGTTTGATTTGCTAAGCTGGCTGACGAGTGAGGTATTGCCATGATAAGTCGCATCCGTTGCGATGATTCCACGCTTGCCGGTCATACTTTCGGCCATTCGCAGGGCAATATCGTTGGCCTCGGAACCAGTGCAGGTCAGAATGGCGGTATCCAGATGGTCATCCACGGTGCTGGTCAGCTTTTCGACATAGTCGAGAATGCCGTCATGAAGATATCGCGTATGAGTGTTCAGCGTGTTGGCCTGACGACAAATCGCATCGACCACGCGCGGGTTGCAATGCCCAACATGTGGCACATTGTTGTAGCAATCCAGATACTTGCGCCCGTCGGCGTCCCACAGCCAAACACCCTCGCCCTTCACGATGTGAACTGGGTTGTCATAAAATGTAGAGACATTCGGACCCAGCAGTCGGGCGCGATCTGCGATCAACTCAGCGTTCGATCTGGTCAATTGTTACCCTCCAGATGAGGTTACACTTTGCGCACAACGCCCTCAGCGACCCATTCGTCGAACTGTGCGAGAACGGCATCCGCAAAGGCCTGATCATTGATGTGCGCGTCAATCTCGGTTGTATTTACGACCGCAGGCATGACATTACGTGCCTCGTCGATAAGGGCGGCAAGACCCTCGGGATCGTGGGCCTCCTGACCCTCACGATCCCATTCCTCAACTCCAACAACCGGTAGGAAGAAATGGGTCGGACCAGTGGCTTGTTCTAGACGTTTTGCCATCTCCCGGATTCCGTTGCGACGTTCATCCGCGTTGAACACAGCACTCTTTATCAGGCGGTTATGCTCGTGGAATGGGCGGTCGGAAAACTGCGGCGGGATGTCTTGCCAACCCGCAAAATCCAGCAAGTCCAGCGCGCCCGGAGCAACCATTTGCGGAATTCCGGCCCGGCCCGCATTGGTCAGGCGATCTTCGCCTGATGAGACCAGCGAGCCCGCCAACATATTGGCAAATTCCTGCATGCAGAAATCCATCACGCACGCAAAGGCGCCTTCGCCCGCGAGCTTTTCGAACGCCATACCCCCCATCCCAGTCGAATGAAAAACGGCCACATCAAAACCACGGGCTTCCAGCTCCGGTTTCAGAATCTTCATGTAGCGCAAACAGCTTGAACCCAGTGACGTCATACCCACCACCGGGCGTTCGGACTTTGGTGGCTCAACAGCACGCGCTGCACCAAGTACAGCCCCCGCAGCCTGCGAAAGAGAGGAACGACAGATCGCGTTCATCCCGTACAGGCCCCCGGCCCACAAGATCATCTGGATGTCCGGTGCTAAGCGATGTGGTGGGATCAATGGGGAAAAGCTGACGGTCGACACAATGTATTTAGGCACTCCCATGGGGATCGCTTGCGCACAATCAAGCGCCAAATCGGTTCCCATTGTGCCACCGGTTGCCAACATGGCATCAAAGCGCCCTTTGGACAGGGCGTCGCGAACGACTTTGGCGGCCCCTTCTGACATAACGCGAAAAGCCTTGTTTTCATCGCCCAACGCGATCACGTCTTCGATGGTCATATCGCATGCTGCAGCAACGTCATGTTTGGAAATGTCCGTGGGTTGGGACGGGTCGCCCAATACGGAAACATCCATCGTCAGAACATTTCCCCCCTGCGCTACGATGCATTCCTCTAGATACCGCATCTCTGGGTCTTTGGTGTCGTAAGTCCCGATCAACAAAATGGTTTTGTCACCCATGGGGGCTCTCCTTTGAAGTTCCGGGATCAGAGTTGAATCCACGCTGTTTTCAAATCGCTGTATTTCTCCAGCGCATGAAGGGATTTGTCGTGGCCATTACCGGATTGCTTCACCCCACCCAAGGGAACAGTGAGATCCGAACCGCCATATGTGTTGACATGCACCACACCCGAGCGGATGCCTGCCACCATCCGGTGCGCACGGCTGAGGTTAGATGTCCAGACGCCAGCGGACAGTCCATATTCTGTACTGTTGGCCAGTTGAATCGCCTCTTCCTCTGTTTCAAACGGGGTCACGGCCAGAACTGGGCCGAACACCTCGTTTCGAAACAGAGTGTCAGTCGAGCGGACTCCCGTCATAACGGTCGGGGCCATATAGTAACCACCAGTGTCCTTTAGAATTTGGTCACCACCAAGTTGTAGTTCAGCACCTTCCACCTGCGCCTTTTTGACAAATTCAAGGTTCGCATCTAATTCGGACAGGGAGTGCACCGCTCCAATGTGGTTGTTCAGGTCTAGAGGATCCCCGACCTGCATCGCTTCGGCGTTCTCGACTAACTCTGCGACAAAATCGTCATGAATATCTGCCTGAACCAGCAAACGTGACGCCGCAACGCAAATCTGACCTGAGTTCCGGAATATCCCCGCGGCTGACACTTTCGCCGCCTGCGCAAGATCAGTTACATCTTTGAACACGATGTTCGGGGATTTTCCGCCAAGTTCAAGGTAGCAACGTTTGAGGTTTGAACGCGCCGAATACTCAAGTAGCTTACGTCCCGTTGCGCCCGAACCCGTAAAAACAAGAATGTCCACATCCATCGACAGCGCCAGGGTTTCGCCCACGACCCGACCCGAACCTGTGACGACATTTAATACGCCCTCTGGAATACCCGCCTCGACCGCCAGTTCCGCCAGTTTCAACAGCGTCAAAGATGCGCTTTCCGCAGGCTTCAGAACTACCGAATTCCCCGCCGCCAGGGCCGGGGCCAGCTTCCACGCTCCGATCATCATCGGCATGTTCCAAGGCACAATCGCCCCGACAACGCCGACCGGCGCATGGTGGATCAGCCCAAGGACATTTTCGGCAGTAGGCGCGATCTGGCCATAGACCTTGTCTATCGCCTCGGCGTAATAGCGGAATGTTCCAGCCGCAGACATGGGTTCGGCTTTCATGGCCATCGTTATTTCGGTGCCATTGTCACGCACTCCCAGAACCGCAAGCTCCAGCGCATGTTTCTCGATCAGATCGGCAAGCTTCAGAAGGATTTTCTTACGCTCAGATGGTGCGCGCCGTGCCCAACGACCATCTTCAAAAGCCGCCCGCGCGGAAGCGATGGCCGCATCCATATCACAAGGTGTACCCTCGGCAATCTGCGTCAGAACCTGACCATCAATCGGCGACAGAACATCGTGTGTTCTGCCTTCATTCGAAGGGATAGTACACCCATCGATAAAATGGTTTCGGGGCGTCAACACCTTGCCGCGAAGTGCATCGATTTCTGACTGGATCATTAAAGGATTACCCTTGTTGGTTTGGGTGGTCGGCATCAACAGGCTCAGCCGTAGGCTCGGGCCGCAACTTGTTTCTGAACTCGAAATACAGAGTGCGGAAATGAAGGATCAGGATCAGCAGTATCAAGCCAAACAGGATGGCCGCGATTGGCCGGTCGACGAAGTCGAGTGGGGTTTTCACCCGCGCCATGGCGCTACGAAGTTTCACCTCCATGATACCACCAAGAACCATTCCAAGAATGATTGGCACAATCGGCAAATCCAACCGTTTCAGAATAAGGCCAAAGACACCAAAACCCGCCGCAAGCGCACAATCTGTTATCGAGTTCCTCAGCGAATAAACACCAACAAAAGACAACACCAATATCATGATCCCCAGAAAGCGAGTTGGTATCTGGATAATCTTGAGAAGCAGGTTCGTCGAAAACAGCAGGAACACCAGAACGATAACATTCAACGAGATCAGCGCCATATACAGCGCCATCACAAAGTCCATCTGAGATTCAAACAGCTGTGGGCCAGGAATGACGTTGTGGACATAAAACACCGACAGCATCATCGCCGTCAGTGCTTCACCCGGAATGCCCAACGCAAGCAGCGGGATCATCGCAGCACCCGGCACCGCGTTATTGGCCGCCTCGGATGCCACCAGTCCCTCGGGTGATCCATCGCCAAACTTATCGGGATCCTTCGAGGTTTTCTGAGCATAGGTGTATGACAAAAACTGCGATGTAAATTCACCGGTGCCAGGCACCATTCCCATGAAGACACCAATGCTTGAGGACACAGTCGCTACGCGCTTGATGCCCAAAAGCTCTTTCAGGCCCGCGAAAATGCTGCCGCTGACATGCGCTTTACCGGGTGCATGGTTCTTTTCCAGAAGCAGCAGCAACGCCTGACTGATCGCAAACAAGCCCAAAACCACAACGATCAAGTCAATACCTGAGGCAAGCCAACTTTGGTCAAATGTAAACCGACGCGTGTACTTGACCGGTTCCAAACCCACAGTGTTTAGAAAAATACCGAAGGCGGCCAGCATTCCCGCAGCAAATATTTGTCCGCGGTGGGCAAGCACCACCAAGATAATTCCCAGCAAAGCGGCTAGAAAAATTTCGCGGCTACCGAAATGCGGCGCGATCAAAGCCAGCACCGGCGACAGGATCATCAGACAGATGATCGAGAAGACCCCACCAAAGAACGAGGCCGAGTATGCCAGTGAGAGCGCCCGGTGCCCCTGCCCGCGTTTAGTCATTGGGTAACCGTCGTACGTTGTCAGCGCGTTCACGGCCGTACCAGGCGTGTTGATCAAAATCGCCGGGATTGCGCCGCCATACATGGACGACCCGTATATTCCGAGCAGCAATGTCAGACCGACAATCGGCTCAAAAGCAAATGTTGCTGGCAATAGAATTGCGATGGCAACGGGTGCACCAACTCCGGGAAGAGCACCTATTATGACCCCGCCGATTGACCCGATCAGCAGCGCGATAATTACCTGCCATTGCGCAAGGATCGAAAGACCAGAAAATAGTGTTTCCATTTCGAACCTCAGAGATATGTCAGCGCAAAGGCGCGAACGCTGTCGGGCAGATATTCATAAACAGCACCAGCAGGGATTTTGACCTGTAGGAAGGCTCGGAAAACGACAGTAACAAAAACACCGAACAAAGCCGCGATACCGACTGTTCTTGCGCCCCGAAACCCAGTTCGTAACGCCAGAAAAACAGCAAATAAAACGGTCGACAGCAGGTATCCCAAAATGGGAACCAGCATCACGTAAACCAAAAAATATGCGACATATTCAAGCGATCGCACCCAGAAACCGACTTCTGTCCAGCGACCAAGAAGACGGGGGGACATGGCTGAGCTCAGCCAGTGAAGGAACCCAAAGATGACCATCGCCCAGAGCGAGATCATGGGCCAGAGGTTGGGCTGGGCAAACCATTTGGTCCGCTTTACGGCTTTGGTCTGCTCACCCAATTGCGTCAGCAGAAAAACCGAAAAACCAAGGAAAAGCACTGCGAATACAACATCACCAGGTCGGCGATACCGTTTGAACATGTCCTGTAAGGTCTTCGCGATCATCTAAACCCCTCCCCTGATTGAAACTGGCCCGGCAGATTTGATGCTGCCGGGCCAGTTTCATGTTATTCGCCCAGAATCTCTTCGATTTTGGCGAACGAGGCTTTGTCTTGTTCGATCTGTGCGTTGGACGCATCTGGATCCTGCCAGTAGATCAGCGCACCCGTTTCCTCGGCAAGCTGCTTGGCCTTATCGGAACTCAGGGCCTTTTGCGCGGCTGCGGTGATCTTTTCACGTGCATCGGCTGGAGTGTCTTTGTGCACGAACAGACCGTTCCAAAGTGCCAAAGGCAGATCAGGGTTAAGTTCAACAATGGTTGGCGTGTCAGGAACCAGCGATATCCGCTCTCCTCCGATGCTGGCCAGGACGTTCACCTGATCCAAGCAGGGAAGTATGAGTTGAAGCGTGGTGTTGATCACATCCACGTCGCCCGAAGCCAATGTGTTGCAGTCCAGTGCGTCGAAAGCGGCTTCGCTCGCGAAATCAAACCCGCTGCTGACAGCGGCTGCAAATGTCACCTGTGTGGGTGGCAATACAGAGCCGAAATGCCCCAAGGCAACGTCGTTTTCCTTACCGTGCTCTACTAGTTCCGCCCAAGTCGAGAAGGGCGCATCCTTGCTGGATGCGATCACAAATGGGTAGGTCAGAAAAATGCCAATCGGGTCAAACGGATTGGGGTTCAACTCGGGAATACCAATGTCGGGGCCGATCACCGGTACGCCTATGACGAAAGAGCCTACTGTATATCCATCCGCCGGAGCTGTTGCCACTTCAACCGCGCCAGGGAACGGGCCTCCGCCACCACCGGGCTTGTTAACCACTGCTGCGGGAACACCGTACATCGCCTGAAATTCGTCGGCGATGAGGCGGGTAAGCACATCCTCAAGGTCACCCGGTGGCCATGGCACAACAAAAGAAACGGGTTTTTCAGGATATTCAGCCAAAACAGCGCTGGCACTGAGGGCCATTGCTGCGGCAGTAGCCATGAATTTTTTCATTACGTCCTCCCAAGCGGTTCATATATTGAAACACAGTATCAATTTTTTTATTGCTGTGTTAAGCTTTATTGTTGCTGTGTTAAGCTCTTTCTGTCAAGATAATTGTGAAACAAAGGACTGGATCATGGGGACTGCACTGAAAGTACTGAAACTTTTGGATAGCTTTTCTCTGCAACAACCTGAGCTTGGGTTGTCGCAGATTGCTCGGATGAATCAGATCAACAAGGCGACTGCACTGCGGTATCTGACGAATCTAGCGGACTACGGCATGGTCGAACAGGACCCACAATCCAAACTGTATTCGATCGGAACCGCCCCCCTTCGTTTGGCCAATCTACGAGAGGCCGCCAAACCACGGCTGACGGCAGCCAGAATAGTTATGAAGGCGCAGGTGCTGAAAGTGCATGAAACGATGCACATGTCACTGCTGAAATCAGATCAACTGCAAACCACATTGGTTGAAGAAACACAGGCTCATTCCGTTCGCATAAGTATCGGCACCTCTGAAATTTTGCCTTTGCATGCGACCGCCTCGGGCATCGTTTCACTGGCGTTTGGCCCCAGAAATCTATTGCAACACGTACTGGATGGGTCGCTACCAACCTATTCCGAACACACCCTGACAAACCCCGATCGCCTGATGGATCTGGTCGATGAAACACTGCACAAAGGGTGGTGCGAAAGTGTGAGCGGCTATGAAACGGGCGTACACGGGTTCGCCGCACCAATCTTCGGCGAGGAACAAACCGCGATTGGAGCCATCGCCTGCGTCATTCCGCAGCCTCGAGTCACATCGGACCTGCGGAGTGCCGTGCTCGACGCACTGAGCATTGCCTCAAAAGAGATCACATCAGTCTATGGCGGACAGTTTCCTGCCAACTACCGCCTGAATCAGTTGCAGACCAGTTGATACCGACACGACGACAGAGAGAGCCATGAAAGACTCAAACTTCCTGAAAGAAAACAACGCGCGATATTTCTGGCATCCGATGGCCCATCCGGCGGACAGTCAAAAAAACCCTCCCACTATCCTAAGTGGCGGTGAAGGGGTCAGCATTGTGGATGTTGATGGCCACCGGGCACTGGATGCAGTCGGTGGTCTGTGGAACGTGAATCTGGGCTATTCCTGCGAACCAGTAAAGCAGGCCATTGCGGACCAGTTGAACGCCCTACCCTACTATTCCACGTTTCGTGGGACCAGCAACGACAAGGCAATCGAACTATCCTATGAGCTTGCGCAGTTCTTTGAACCTGATGGCCTGACACGCGCGTTTTTCACCTCGGGCGGTTCGGACTCGGTAGAGATCGCCCTGAAAATGGCCCGCCAATACCACAAAATTCGCGGTGAGGCCGGCCGCAGCAAGTTTATCAGTCTGAAGCAGGGTTATCACGGTACTCACTTTGCAGCTGCGTCGGTCAATGGAAATCAAAAATTTCGCGCAGCCTACGAGCCCATGTTGCCGGGATGTTTTCACGTCCCCGCGCCTTGGACCTATCGCAACCCGTTTGATGAGACCGATCCAGAACGGCTAGCGCAGCTTTGCGTAAAAGCGTTAGAAGCCGAAATCGCATTTCAGGGTGCAAACACCGTTGCGGCGTTCATTATGGAACCCGTTCTCGGCGCAGGGGGAGTGATCCCACCACATCACAGCTTCATGCCCATGGTGCGCGAAGTTTGCTCGAAACACGGTATTTTGTTGATTTCGGACGAGATCATCACCGCCTTTGGCCGAACAGGCAGCGAAAGCGGCGCGCGGCATTGGGGCGTGAAACCAGACATAATGACCACGGCCAAAGCGATTACAAATGGCTATTTTCCTTTCGGTGCAACGTTGATTTCTGGCGCAGTGGCTGAGGTGTTTGAAACCGACACCACTGGTCTGGCATCGGTTGATCAGGGGTATACATATTCGGGCCATCCAGTCGGCGCAGCGGCGGCACTTGCCGCACTGTCCGAAATAAACCGCCTGCGGGTCTGGGAAAACGCCGCCGCATGCGGAGACGAACTCTTTTCCGGATTGCAAAAGCTGACCGAAAAATATGACGTCATCGGTGACGTGCGTGGGGGCGAGGGCCTCATGTGTGCGCTGGAATTGGTCTCAGATCGCAAAACAAAAGCACCGATCGCGAAACACTTGCCTCTGCAGGTACAAAAAACAGCCTATGAAGATGGGGTAATGGTTCGTGTGTCCGGCAATAACATCATCCTGTCACCGCCTCTTGTGATCACTTCGGAAGATGTGGCCAAAATCCTCTCGGCGCTTGATACCGGACTGGCCAGTCTCTGACGTGTCTACTGACCTCGTTTTTTTGCCAGGACGGGATCAGACTTTAACCTCTTGCAGCTCCTCGAGAAGATCCAGAAGTTGATCTAGCTTTTCACGTCCAAGCTGCGCTTCGATATTGTTCGATATTGCAAGCGATGTGGCGAGATTGTTCTCTAATATCATTCGGCCCGCGTCGGTGATCTGCACCATAGTCCGGCGCTTGTCCTCATTGTCTTGACGGCGTGTAATCTGCCCGTCTGCCTCCATCGTCCGTAGAATACGGGTCACACTGGGTAAAAGCAGGCAAGCCTCATGCGCAATTGCGCTTTGCTCCACCTCTCCCAACTCATCCAGTACGCGCAGAATTCGCCATTTCTGTTCAGTCAGGCGAATACCCTGCAGCATATCCCGGATGGGTGCCATAACAGTTTCACGCGCGCGCAAAAGGGCAATTGGAAGAGATCGGGCGGTACTTTTGGTATGAGACTGAGTATTCATATGACCTTCTTAATCGTCAATTCTTGGTTTGCAAAGTTTAACAAGGCAAGTTCCTGCGACCGTGCCTGTTATTGTAGAGTTATCTCTAACTAGCGCCCGCCGCTTCGGAGAATTTCCAGCAAGTCCTTTCAAGCGAAATGTTCCAACTGCGGCCAGTTAAGGCCACGATTTGGACACTATTATGGCTATTATCTTTTATTGTTGATGTTACGATCCGCTATTGGGAGCTATCTGAACCATGGTGCCAGCCGAAAACTCGGTCGCTATCGTTATGCCTTGCCTGAACGAGGCGGCAACGATTTCTTCCTGTGTAATCAGAGCACAACAAGCCTTGCAGATTCTCGCTGAGAGATACCAGCTATCAGGCGAAGTAATCGTTGCAGACAATGGCAGCACGGACGGCAGTCAAGCCCTAGCTGAAAAGGCCGGTGCCCGGGTCGTGAACATTCAAGAACGCGGTTATGGCGCTGCGCTTATCGGCGGTTTTGCAGCAAGCGACGCGACGTATCTGGTGATGGGCGACAGCGATTGTTCCTATGATTTCGTCGAAGCGGTTCCGATGATCGAAAAGTTGATGAATGGTGCCGAATTATGCATGGGCAACCGGTTTCGTGGCGAAATCAAGCCAGGCGCAATGCCCTGGAAGAACCGTTATATCGGCAACCCGGCATTGTCGGGCATTCTTAGAATTTTGTTTCGCACTGGTATCGGTGACGCCCATTGTGGCATCCGCGCCATCCGGCGAGAGGCATTGGAACGGCTCAACCTATCTTCAACCGGCATGGAGTTTGCTTCCGAAATGCTGCTGAAATCTGTGCTGCGGAAGCTGAATATAGCCGAGGTTCCTGTAACCTTGTCCCCTGACGGACGCGGTAGGGCACCACATTTGAATCCGTGGAGAGATGGGCTTCGGCACCTGATATACATGTTCTTGCTCAGCCCAACCTGGCTGTTTCTGGTGCCTGCACTGGTCCTGTTCCTCGCAGGATTTGCAATCACCGTTCTACTGCAACTTAGCGGAGATCAGGAAATGGCGCTGATCGGTGGCTTCAGGATCGGCGATCACTGGGCGGTTGCAGCGAGTGCAGCCATGGTCCTGGCCTTTCAGACGGTGGTGCTGTGGCTGGCGGCACTGATGTGCAGCTATCGGGATGGGCTTCGACTGCCAACAGAACGCGCTCGGGTATTGTTGGGATGCTCGCGCTTACAATATTGGATTCTGGCCGGGCTTGTCCTTACATTTGGCGGCTTGATCTGGGCGGCCACTATCACCTCTGGCTGGATTGCCTCGGACTTTGCGGCATTGAACGAGATGCGCACTTTGATCGCTGCGTTCACGATGATTGTTATTGGGGTGCAAACGTTTTTTTCCGGGTTCTTGCTGTCTATGATTGCGGGCAATCGTTCGCGTCATTCAGCGGTTCTACCCGAACGTGGGAACGTCTCTGCCAATCCCGATCTAATGGCGCTGAACCAACCAACATGATCTTCAGTTGATTTGCCTATTCCATTAGATTCGATGGTTACCGCCAACGCGAAGTATCCGATCACAGCGTATCAGCCTTACACCGTTACAAGCTGCCCACGTCGGAGTTCGAGGGTCTCGGGCGCCAATGAGCGGCGGAACGCAGGGGCATGACTGACCAATAGAATTGCCTGAGGTAATCCCTGCAAAATTTCCAGAAGCCGTGCTTCATTCTTGGCATCAAGCGCGTTGGTCGGCTCGTCCAATAGTAACGCCTCAGGCTCCATCGCGAGTACGGTGGCAAGGGTCACCAACCGTTTTTCACCACCTGAAAGTTTATGCGTGATACGGTCGCGCAGATGCATCAAATCCAGATCGCTCAGCACTTTGTCAACGATGGCAAGCGCTTCGGCCGTGCTGCGCCCAAGATTGAGCGGGCCAAAAGCGATATCTTCCGCCACGGTCGGGCAAAACAACTGGTCGTCAGGGTCTTGGAACACCAATCCTATACGGCGGCGAACCTCGTGAAAGTCAGCCTCGACACACCTATCCTTACCAAAGATGTTCACGCGCCCAGAAGAGGGCGCTTGAAGGCCAAGGACAACGCGAAATAGTGTGGATTTTCCTGAACCATTGGGACCTGCAATCGACAATCGCTGGCCAGGTTCAAGCTGCAGTGAAGCCCCGTCCAGTACCGGGGCCTGACCCGGGTACGAAAAGCAAATGTCTTCGAGCTCAAGGATCGTCATTGAAAATCCAGAATGAGAAGGCTGACACAAATCGCACACATCATCGTGGCAAACCAATAATCCCGTCGGGTCAGGTTAAATTCTTGCAACAACAGAAGCCGGCCCGAAAACCCTCGGCACTTCATCGCGTCCAGAATGCGCTCGGAACGTTCAATGGCGCGGATCAGCATCATACCGACCAGATAACCAAAGCTGCGATAGGTGTGCCAGTTGGTGCCCGGACGGAAACCTCTGACCTTCATCGCGCCGCACAGACGCAGGTACTCTTCGCGCAGCACCTCGATATAGCGGATCGTGAACATCAACAGATGCACAAGCACCTCCGGGCAGCGAAGTTTGTGCAATGCATGACCTAATGTGACAGGCTCCATCGACCCGACCAGGACCATCAGCGCCAGTATCACGGCGTTTGCCGTCAGCGCGATCTCAATGGCTTTCCAGAACCCCTGCCAGCTTGCCGCAAATCCAAAGAGGGTGAACATGGTGTCTCCGTGCATGGAGAATGGCAAAAGCACCAACATGAAGATGATAAAGCTGTCCATCATCGCCATACGTTTGAGAGTTCTGCGAATGGGCAAACGCGACATCAGCAACAGCCCGATCGAAACTGAAAGCGCGGTCAATAATGACGGGATTGAACTTAGTGCAACGGTGACGACGGCAAAGAGACATGTTATCGCGATGCGCATCCGCGGATCCAAATCCGCGATCACCCCGTAGGGCTCACTCCCACCTGCCTCGGCCAGAGTTTTGGCCTGGGGTTCCAGTGCATGTGCCATCAGGCGGCCATCTTCCGGCGCGCGGCGAAATAGAACCCGATGCCAAAGAGACCAACGATATACCCGATGCCCCCCAAAATACTTTGCATATCGTTATGTTCGCGATAGGCGGCAATTTCTCGGCGCAGGGGGCGGGTTTCGTCGCGCACCACTTTAGCGATCGCGGCGCGTTCTTGGTCGGACAGAGACGCAACCATCACGGTTCCAACGCTTGCAAAAGTCGCAGGCTGAGCGCCGATCTCCGCAACCTCAGCGGCAACTCCCATGATTTCGGCCACCTCGTTTGCGGACATGGTCACTTCAGCCACATGGCCCGCGCCAAGATCGGCCTTGAAGGTATGCGCAACAGGTTTTGTGGGGATATACAAAAAGAACCCGTCCCCATCAGTAACGGTGCGACCTAGTTCAGCACCATCGGGGCCGTAGACGAAAACTTCCTGGTCGCTTGCCATATCGCCATTGGAGAACCCTAGCTCACCCTCGATCGCTTCGCCAGCGGGGAAAACCCCCGCGATGACCTTGTGTGCGAGGGCCGAAATCGGTGTGAGCATCAGCGTGGCAATAACAACCAGTTGTTTCATGTTAAAACCGCCTTTTTGAACAGTTCCGGTTTCACCTTGCGCGCCAACATCACGGCAAACCCCGTAAGCATGGCTTCAATGCCCATAACCGGTATATGGGCGAAAAACACCAGCTTGGCCGCAGGCAGGAACGCGTCACCGGACATCGCCAGTGAAATGGCAACAAACGCGGTTGTGGCTGCGATTGAGAACGCCCCCCCGATACCGCCCCAAATCGCCCCCTGAATGGCCGAGCCTCGGGCGATGAGGCGGCCAAAGATCATCCAGGTCAGTACCGCCGGAAGGGCAATATTCAGCGTATTTATCCCAAGCACAGTCAATCCGCCAAATCCAAAGAATACAGCCTGTAACAGCAGCCCTACAAACAAAGCCGGAAAGGCGGCCCAACCGAGCAAAAGCCCGGCCAGGCCATTCAGGATCAGATGCACAGAAGATGGGCCAATCGGCACATGAATCAGCGAAGCAACGAAGAAACTGGCTGACAGAACACCCGCTGTGGGAATGCGATCCAGATCCAGCGACCTCAGCCCCATTGCAATCCCGCCTGCAGCAGCGATCGCACCGCCGATTACGACAGGGTTCGAAAGAGCACCATCTACAATGTGCATAAGGGTTTACTCCAGATCCCAGGCGCGGATCCAGATCACGGCATCCTGGCTCAGCTCTTTACCTTCATGCTCGGTTTTCGGACCAGAGCCCAGAGCGGCGAAACCCCAGTAACCGGCTTTGGGTACACCAAAACTGAAATAGCCATTCTCGTCCGAAATCGCTACCAGCGCACCACCTGGCAGCGGTGACACCGTCGGTGCAGCGGCACCCGTGCTTTTCAGGTCAGGGGCGGCGGCGATGTATTCGATCTCAATCTCGACCCCTGCAACTGGTTTGCCCTCGCTCAGCACGCGACCCGTGAAAGTTGAGCCCGCAATGATGTTGTAGGGCTTGTTCAGCGGCAGGATTTCTGTTGCCAGACCTTGCGGCTGATCCCAGTCGGTGGGCAGTTCATTTCGGTTCAGATAGGCCTTGGTGATCTGCTGGATATAAATATCCTCAGATTCTTCGTAGTAAGGCGTAGGAACGGTCACCACCACATAGTCGCCCGAACGCTTCACCGGGACCGAGCCTTTGAACGCCTTGGCGCTGTTGTCTGGGCCGTCAAATGTGGTTTCTTCCAATGTGTCCAGCAGATCGGTTTTATTGCCGTTGTGGATCACATAGAATTCTTCCGGTTTTTCAAGCGTCATCACATGACCAGCTTCAAACGGGTGCCAGAATATCAGCTTTACCGGCACATCACCGGGTCGCTCGATCATCGTGTTTTCTGTGTATTCCATTAGGAAATGAGCGCTCGCAAACGCAGGCATCACTGCAGCAGCTGCTGCCAAAAGCAATTTCTTCAAAACTCAGTCCTTCTCAGGTCGCGCCTTCCCCGGCACATATTTGGTTTTGACTTGGGGAGGGCCCGCGTCCGTTCGTCGACCGAGACAAACAGATACAGCGTACACCCCGTCGCCGACAATGAGCACCCTTTCCGAGGGCGCGTGTTCGGCAGGTCTCCTGACTTGCGGGTCAAAGCGCTATGCTGGCCTTCCCGGGATATCCCAGTGGCATTGTCAGCCGCGCTCGCCGCTTACAGTTGCGGGGGCAGTTGCAGATTTGGCGCGAAGAGCACCGCACTACATTCCCTATTGCTTCCAGGGGAATCCCCCGGAGCCGAACATGGCGTGTTCATGCCAGAACATGCAAAGCACGGTCAACAATCGTTTCCGTCACTAAGCGGGCCATTTGCGAAATTAGAGTACCCACATTCGCTCGACCAGCATCGGATCGATCCTGACAGCTTCTTCACAGCCGTATTACAGCCATCTTATCTTGCGTCATGTCATGCATGGTGTAGCCGATACCGCCGGTGTTGTACCCTGATTGATGGCGACCCGCGAATGGCATCCAGTCGACCCGAAAAGCAGTATGATCGTTCACCATGACGGCCGTGGCGTCCAAATACCGCACGGCATGCATTGCTGTATCCAGGGATTTGGTAAAGACCGACGCCTGAAATGCAAAAGGAAGAGCGTTTGCAGCTTCGTATGCAGCACTAAGATCATCATATTCATAAACACAAACGACCGGCCCGAAGATTTCGGAGGTGGACACGCTCGCATCAGCGGGTGGGTTTAGAAGGATAGTCGGAGCATAGGTCGTTCGGCCCAGCCGTTTACCCCCTGTCATTACGCGGGCACCTCCCGCAACCGCTTCGTCTACCCATTGTTCTACTCGATCAACTTCACCCGGACGGATCAGTGGCCCACATTCCACGCTGGCGTCACGGGCATCACCCACCTTCAGCGCTGAGGCGGCTTCTGCCAACTTTCGAGCGACCGTTTCCACCATCCCTGATGGAGCAAAAACACGCTGAACCGAGACACAAACTTGACCGGAATGATAAAATCCACCCTTGGTCAACAAGGGGATCATGGCATCAATGTCGGCTGTCTCATCGATGATAACTGGCGCCGCTCCGCCGTGCTCCAACGCGCATCGCGTCCCCGGCGCCAGCTTCGAGCGCAGCATCCAACCGACACGTGCCGATCCGATGAAAGAAAAGAATCCGACACGCGCGTCCGTGATCATCCGTTCAGCTACATCATTTTGGCAAATCGTCAGATGGCACCACTCCTTTGGTAGGCCAGCCTCGTACAGGATGTCGACAAATGCTTCGCATGACAGTGGTGTATCAAGTGCCGGTTTGACGAGGACCGGGCATCCAGTGGCCACAGCCGGGGCCACCTGATGTACGATCAAGTTCAACGGATGGTTAAACGCGCTTGCGGCAACCACTACGCCGATAGGTTCACGCTGTGTAAAGGCAATCCGACCCGATCCTGCCGCCGTCAGATCCATCGGTATTTCCCGACCCGCCATCTGACAGATCTCATGGATACACAGCTCGACACCATCAATGGCACGCGTCACTTCGATGCGCGCGTCAATCAAGGGTTTGCCACCTTCGCTGGCGATTAGCATCGCAAGGTCTTCCGCGCGGCCGGACATGATCCGAGCTGTATTCTTCAGAACCTCAATCCGCCTGTAAGCAGGCAACCAAGTGCCTCGATCACGGTGCAGACCGTGTGCCACATTCAGCATGACATTGATATCGTTCCAGCTTTTAACCTCGACACTGCCGATTTTCTCAAGATCAAACGGGTTCAGAACTTCAACAACATTACTCATATCAGACAGACCTTCGCCGCAAGCTCATCAATGAGAACGCGTTGGTTTTCACTGTAATCGACCGGCAAGTCGATCAGATGCACACCACCTGCTTCAAACGCTTTTTCAAAGGTAGGCACCAGATCTTCTGTCCTTTCGACCCGATGACCCGTAGCACCATAGCTGTTAGCGTATTGCACAAAATCAGGATTCTTAAATTCCAATCCCCAATCATCAAACCCCGCATGCGACTGCTTCCAACGGATCATTCCGTACGAGCTGTCATTCAGAACAGTAACAACAAGATTGAGGCCAAGACGAACGGCGGTTTCAATCTCCTGGCTGTTCATCATGAACCCTCCGTCACCGCAAATGGCCATAACCCTACGCTCAGGATATAGCTTCGCTGCCATCATGGCCGAAGGTAAGCCTGCCCCCATGGTCGCAAGCGCGTTGTCCAGCAGAACCGTGTTGGGTTGATAGGCCTGGTAGTTTCTGGCGTACCAAATTTTGTAGATACCGTTGTCCAAAGCGATGATATCGCAGTCCCCCATGACTTTACGTGTGTCAGCTACAAACCGCTGAGGGATGACCGGAAAGCGCGGATCATCAGCGCCTTCTGATGTGTGTAGATCGGTCTCGTTTTTGACCCGCTGGAAGTAACTTCGGTCAAATTCCAAAGGTCCTTGCAGGAACTCACCCAATTTGGAGATGGATTGCGCCAGATCACCAACCACTTCAACTTGAGGGAAATAAACTTGATCAACCTGCGCGGCCTTGTAGTTAACATGGATCACTTTGGTGCCGCCCTCTTCCATAAAGAACGGTGGTTTTTCCACAACATCGTGACCCACATTGATGATCAGATCAGCGCGTTCGATGGCGCAGTGCAGATAATCACCATCCGACAGAGCGGCTGTGCCCAAAAACAGTTCGGACCGCTCATCCACGACACCCTTACCCATCTGAGTATTGAAAAATGGGATCTGGGTATCGTTCACGAACTTGCTCAGTGCGCTGCGGGCGTGTTTTCGGTTCGCCCCGGCCCCCAAAAGCAAAAGCGGCATCCTGGCAGCACGGATCATCTCAGCCGCTTCGGTCAGAACTGCATCACCGGCCACGGCATAGTGACGCTGATGCGGTTCAAGAACATGCTCAGAAGTCTCTTCGGCTGCAATGTCTTCCGGAAGTTCCAACAAAACCGCGCCGGGGCGCTCCTCTTGCGCGACACGAAAGGCTTCGCGGATCAATGAGGGGATTGTGTTGCCGTGTACGATCTGTTTGGACATTTTGCAGATCGGATCGAATAACCCAACAATATCGACAATCTGAAACTGGCCCTGTTTCGACTTCTTGATTGGTTTCTGCCCCGTGATCATGATCAGCGGCATACCACCCAGATGAGCATAGGCCGCTGGTGTAGCAAAGTTCGTTGCCCCCGGCCCCAGCGTCGCCATGCAGACTCCGGCCTTACCCGTCAGACGACCGTAGGTCGCAGCCATGAATGCCGCGCCCTGTTCGTGACGCGTTAGAACCAACTCAATTTTTGAGGTTCTTAGAGATTCCAGAACATCTAGATTCTCTTCTCCCGGAACAGCAAAGATGTACTCAACACCCTCCGCCTCAAGCGCTGCAACCAGCAAATCAGAAGCTTTGTTAATTGGCGATACGATTTGGTCATTGGTAGACATTTAATCTCCTGTTTTCACGACAGATCGGTGAGCTTGGGGCGGCCACGAAACTAAATGTACCACCATTTTGAATGAGGTTCAGGTCCATCGATTAACCACCGGCTTGCAATCGCTGTCGCTTGGGAAAAAGCTTGCCCTCGGAATTGGGTTCCGCGCTTATCGACCGACAATCGCAACTGAGTGGCCTTTCGCTCCCTGCTCCACTGTCAGCAATGGGTAATGCGCAAAATGAACCGCACCAATGGGGCGCAAATCACGCGTCGACCCGAGCGGAACAGTTGAAGTAGCATTTTTGTAGGTGCACCCAATCCCTGACTGCTCTGACCAATTGAAGGGCGTTTCCGCACGATCCTGAACAAAGAAATATTGCCAAAATAACCCGCACAAACGCTCAAAAACGTGACAACACCGGGCGACCACCGGAAAATTACGCCACATGGCCCTGTCGAATTGGGTGATTACCCAGACGTGAATCACAATGAGCCAAAGAACTGCAAGGCCAACGAGAGAACTGGATTGCTGCAACATGTTTGTTTGGCTCGTTCTTGGTTCGACTTAGGCCCAGCCTAGGTGTGCTGCAATCAAGTCGATGGCTAAATATTCAAACTAGATTGGAACTGGAACGGCCATAATCCAGCACAGGACTCATCACGTATTGGTGAAGTGATATCAACGCGGTAACAAAATGAGTACGGGGACAGAACAGCCGTAATCCGTCAGTCTCGAAACGCCCTGTCCTTTACGCGGATGACTGGCTTCGTCAGATACTCCAGCACTGTTTTTGGTTCGGGTAGCATATCAACTTGAGCAACCATTCCCGGTATCACGTCCAGATTCTGCCCATCCGCGTCCGTCAACGCCCCACTCAGTCGTATCTCCACGACATAAACCGACGTATCTCCATCCGGGGCAAGTACCGTATCCGCGCCGATGCGCGTTACCCGCCCGTCCAGGGCACCATAGCGTGAAGCGTCATATGCCGTAATACGCACCTTTACCTCCAGATCAGATCGAATAAAGGCAATGTCATCCGGCGCGACAAAGGCCTCGACTGTGACGGTTTCGGCAAACGGTACGTTTCAACTACGGTCTGACCCAGCTGGACCACTCCGCCCAAAGTCGAAATCAAAACCTGATTGACAATGCTGCGTGTCGGTGCGCGAATTTCGGCACGTGCGAGACGGGTCTGAAAGGCTGGAATACGGGTTTCAGGCGAAGCCAGTTTGTGAGCCTCGCCATCTGAAATGGTCCACCGCTATGTTTAAGAAATAGAGGACCAAGAATGGCAAACAAGCGACCGAAGCCGGAAGAGATTATCTAAACCGGCCAGAAATGATGTTCTCCTTCAGAGTCCCTGAGAACGGCCAGCAATCCTGCAACACAGCGCCAATATTGCGGGTCTTATCCGCCGGATCCACGGCACGCGCATCCAGACCATCCTGCATGACCGCCCCGGTATCAGGTTCATACAAATCCAAGATCAAGCGCGCCAGAGTGCTTTCCCAGACCCAATCGGGCCCTATATCGCGACTTTTTCGCCCGGTTTGATCGCTAAATCGATATCCTTAAGAATCGAACCCAACGCGTCATCGTAAGCAAAACTGACACCTTTGAAGTCAATCTGACCTTCGATCCTGCGCCGAGACAAATAGCGTCGGCCAGGCTGACGCTCGACCTCTTGCACCATAATCGCAACGATCTGGTGATAAACCACGCGCGCTTGGTTCAGACGCGTCAGTACCTGCGCCAACTGGGACAGAGGCGACAGGGTTTGCCCGTCAAGATCACGCAAGCGATCAGTGCTCCCATGGAGATCACCCCGTCCCGGATCAGGAACACACCGAAAAACACAATCGTGACCTGCGTGATCTGTTGAACCAAAAAGGTAAGGCTCACCGTTCCCTATGACAGCAAACGCGTCCTGCCGGAACTATCTGCCTGCGCGCGTACCGTCTCCTCCCAGCGAGCGCGCATGACCGGTTCGGCACCGGTCGTCTTGAGCGTTTCCATCCCCGTCAGCGTTTCCATCAGAACTGATTGTTTGGTCTGACTATCAAAACTAGATTCACGTGCATATCGGCTGAGGAATGGGTGCGCCAAAAGCCCCGATAGCAACTAATCGGCACAGCAATTGCCGAAACCAGCGCGAGAGTACCGCCGATGGCCCAGATCACACCGATAAATACAAATAGGAAGGGTAAATCGACCAAAGCAACCAGAGAGGCTGAGGTGAAAAAGTCACGTACCACCTCAAAGTCCCGCAGGATCGAGCCCATTCGCCCATTCTGACCCTACGTGACTTCATCTTGAGCGTCATCAACTGATTGAACAGCCGTTCGGCGATCTTCCTATCCGCCCGTTTCCCTGCTGTGTCAATGAAACGCGACCGTAGATTTTGGATAAGAAAGTCAAACAGCAGCGCATAGCGAACACCAGCAACCAAGGCCAATAAATTCGGCAGGATGCGATCATAGACAACCATCGTGAACAGAGAGGTCGCTGGTCCAAGTACGCTGGTTACCACGGCGGCCAACATTATCTGAACGTAAACCCCGCTCAGGTCGCTGAATGCAGGCCAGAACCGATGCCCCTCCCCTGTTGCGCTGAACGGTCCTCCTCCTTGCGGCGCGATCGCGTGGCGCGCAGAACCCAGAGCACACTACTCAGATGCGGATCCTGTCGCCGCCAGATCTGCCTCGGACAAACCAAGGCCTAGATGTTCCTTTAATAGCCGGAGATGATTGATCAGCGGGTCGGAGGTGGCTGAATTCATCGGGACTGTCACAAGGTCGGATCGGTAGGCTGAGCGACACCCAAAGCGTCCAGGATGTCACCGGTGACCGCCAGCACAGCATATTCGGCGCGACGCGCTTGAGCTTCAAGTTGAATTACCCGCACCTGCGCAAGGTTCAGTTCGCGCAATGCATCCAATATCTGAACCAATGTGCTGCGCCCAATATTAAACTGACCCCGTGCAGCATCTAGCGCCTGCTCATTGATCTCGACCGCGCGTCGGGCTGTCGCTAGCCGCCGTTGGATTGAATTGGTCTCTTCCAGCGCCCGAGACAGATTACGCTGCAACTCGCGGCGCAACTCCTCTTCATCGGCTTGGCTTTGTTGAAGATTCGCGCGCGCCGTTTTCACGTTGGCCCGTGAGGAACCACCTTGGTAAATCGGAACTGTCACGCCCAATCGAGCCTGCGCCCCATCGTCAATGAACCCCTGATCGAAATCAGTCTCAAGGATCGCGGACAGGGTCGGCCGAGTCGCCCGTTCCGCAACGATAACTTCTTGCTGGCGCACCTGGCTAACGGCAACCTGAGTCCGTAAACGTGGGCTGCGCTCAACCATCTCATGCGCCGAAGACCCAGCCAAAGCCGGGGCCGGTGGGATCGTCGGAATAACACCGGGACGGGTCCCAAAAACTTCTACCCAGTTTGCGGTTGCCAGTTCCACTTCTGTCTGCGCTTGTGCCAGTTCTGTCTCGGCATTTGACCTGCGCCCTTGCCCGGCCAGCAGATCTGCAACAGATCCAGCCCCCGCATCAAAGCGTGACTGGAGGTCGTCAACCAATATATCCGTGCGGTCCAGATTCTGCCGAGCCTGCTGTTCGAGGCGACGATTGCGGTCCAGATTGACTATGGTTTCTATGGCTTCGAAACTTAATGCGTTCAGCTCTGACAACTCACTTAACCAAGTCTGCCGGGCTTCGATCTGGCGCAATCCGACGCGACTGTTGACTTTGCCCCCATCATATATGATCTGGCTCAACCGCAGGATTGGAACCGGATCACCGCCAGACGTCAAAGACGTTTCGGCCTCTATCTGCGGCAAAAATGCCCCCTGCTCTGCGTCGATTCGAGACTTCGATGCCAGAACGTTCGCGGTGCCTGCGGCTGTCGTGGGTGAAGTAGCGACCGAAGTTCGTACCAGCTCGGCAAAATCGGTATGTGCAACGCTTCCCTTCAGATTGTTCCTACCTGATGCGGGTACTTCCACGGGTTTTGCAGTCGGATCAAAGGACTGAGTCCCCTGAATATCTTCAGTGCAACCAGCCAAAACTATCGTGGTTATCAAAACCGACAACCAAGCCTTCATGATGCCAATGCTCCTGGTATTAATTATGCGCCAGACAACAAATCATCGGTCAATATTCTTAACAAAGTGCTATTCAAAGTTCTCGTTAAAAGGGTATTTTGACGGACAAACAACCTTATGCTTTGCACGCATATTTAGATTAAAGCGTGACAACAACTGCGCACGTCCCGCCCCTAATGCACCATCTGCACGCAGCCAAAGACCGCTTCCTTCGACCTGCAATGCATTGTCGACTGCATCGGCCAGTTCTACATCCGTGATCGCAATGCCCAGCCAGATATCATCAATTCAAGCTTCAAATCACGGTTGACGTCATCTACCTGCGCCACAATCGACCTGTCGAAACCGCCACCCGCATCCAGAAAATCGGCGCTCGAGCCCAGTATGAACCTTTGGCTCTTTTCTAAGTCGATACCGATCCCAATAAACGCAGGCTAACCTTAGTAGCTGTAGACGCCTTCAAATAGTAAAATACGATCGCGTGGATCGGTCAAAACCGAATTGTTTGTTGCACGGGGCATCATAATGTTCGGAGCTCGCAACTCATAATTCGCCTCAAGCACGGCGCCAAATTCCGATCCCAGATTGTCTGTACGATAAGATAATATCATAAGTTTTGGCTCGGAGCGGAGCAACGCCTGATACAGCGCAGATTCTTCGCCTGCAGACTTCGTATTGTTGACAGCTTGTGCATCAAGCCAGAGGCGCGGCTCCATGCGACGACTGGGAATCATGCCAATGCCGTCAAAATAGGTGTCCTCTTGCTCAAGTAGTTCTTCTGCTCGCTGAATAAGCGCAAATTGGTCACGGTTATCGTGGGCCAAATATTGAACATTTCGCAGCGTGCTCAGCACAGCAACAATTACCAGAACACCAATGGCACGCGAATACCACGTTTCTGACCGCTGCATCAAATGGGCGACAGCGTCGGCACAATAGAAAGCCAGAAACGGCAGCACCATGACGAAAACGTACGGCCATGTTTGATTATGAAAAAAGACCAATGCAGAAAGCGCTAACGTAAAGGTAAAATATACCCGTGCAGCGCTATCACATTTGGCAAACCGAGAGGCCGCAACAAAAAGCCCAAATATCACCAAACCATATTGCAGGGAATTTCGCTTGAGCGTTTGCCAGACGAACGCATCAAGTCCTTCGTAATAACTGCCCCCGTTGAACGCAAGTTCCGCTGGCCCAAAGAAAAGCACGGCAAGAACCTGTGGCATCGCGGCGCCCCCTAACAGGACTCCGTAAACTGCTATTGCGGCTGCCCACCCAAGTAAGAGCATTACCCCACGCTTCACCGCTCGGGCGACTGAGCGCATGATGAGCGCATCAATAGTCAATGCGGCCCCCAACGCAAAATTGAAGTAGACTGATTTTTGGGTCGTTACAAATGCAAGCCCACTAAGCAAACCAGCAATCAGAAGAGACTTGGCGCGGTCAGTTCCAGACCGAATGACGACCAGAATTGCCATAATCGCAAATAGCGTAGCAAGCGGTTCTGAACGCAGGCGGAATCCGCGTTCGATGAAATTACTGAAGCTCAGCAAGAGTGCAACGGCTAACAAAGCCGTAACACGTTCCGCCCCCAAAGTACGGGTGCATAGGTAGACGCACCAAGCGGTCGCTATTGCCAGGCAAGCTGTCGTCAATCGGCCTGCTATCAGCATTGAGGTCGCATCCCATCCGATCAGATGAGAGAATTCATAGAACAGAGCATATCCGACCGCCTTTTTCGGCCAGATCGTCTCGAACGTTCCGTCGAACAGATAAACGGGTTGGGTAAAATGCCAAAACTCATCCATCACAAAACGAGTATTAACCGACAGCACAACGAGAAAGGCAATCTTTAATAAAATAAAGGCTTTGAGTGCAAACGATAACCGTTCAGAGCGGTTCAGGTTTTGTGGCAAGATCTTTGTGCGCACCGTCATTCTGTGCACTCTCACATAAAACGCTGCTGGCTTGTTTCATCGCGCGTGATCTCAAGATCTGTCACTGGATTTAACCAACCTCTCACGCGATGTGAAAAACAATCCAATTCAAAAATACCACGGTGTCGCGATGTCAAAGCAAACCTCGCGTCTGCCTCAAATGCGCAATCAATAGGCGCTCTGAATGGACTCATCTCATGTTCCTCTTTTCAGCGCCAGCTTAAGCCGGGGCACGAGCCTGTTCACGATCTGTGAGCGGGTGAGAAACTCGCGCCATTCAAGCGGTCCAAGTGAGATTATTGCCTTTAACGCTGAACCACATCCACGCAATCTGCGATGGTGCAGGCTGGCCAAACAAATGTTAAAAGCATTGGCCGTATCAGCGCGTTTACGGGCAATCTTTCTGAGATCGTCTGGCAGATGCACAAGATGCCGTTCCATTGGGATCTTCAATTGTCGCTTGAACGATTGCAGGTCTCGCGACCCGGTCATGGTCTGGGAAGCTGCATGAATACGAAACGATGCCGCGCAGGTGGGATCCCAAGCCAATCCATTCTGTGCGAGGCTCAACCAAAGGTCCCAGTCAGCAGTATACCAAAGGTCTTCATCAAGTCCACCATTTCGCATCGCAGCAGCCCGCCTGAACATGACCGCAGGCAACGCAACGGTATTTTGAACAATCAAGTACGAAAGTGCCTCTTCGAATGAAAGAACGCGCTGAGCACCTCCAAACGGAGGACACATATGGCCAACCGTATTGCCCTTAAGGTCGATAAGATTCGCACCATGAACCCATATATCGACATTCGGGTATCGTGAGGACATTTCTTTCAGCAATGCCGCACGACCAGGCGACCAGATATCATCCTGATGCAACATTGTGATAAGGGACGAAGCTGCCTCTCGCAGTCCAAGATTTGTGTTCTCGGTCCATGATTTTGCATCGGGATTGTCGATGATCCGGATTGGAAGACGTGACCGCGCAGCCTCGAGAAGTTCGTGGCTATTATCCGTTGAACCTTGATTGACGGCGACAATCTCAAGCCCTTCGCATTGACCATCTAGCGACGACAGTGCAGCGTCCAGAGTGTCCCCGCCATTATAGATTGGCATAATTACGGTAAGCCATGGCTGCGTCATGGGGTGCAGCGCCTTTGAGTATGTATACCGATCATGAAGGCAATCGTGATCAGCGAAGACTCTAGTCTCAAAGGATTATCTGTCGCAACTGATGTTGCGATTGGGCGACCTAGCTGTCGGGAAATATGCGCGTACATCAATCTAGGTCATCTCCTCCACTTCAGGCGGTGTGAGCAGCAATTTCTAAAACCGGCACCATCTGATCGCCCGTAGCGCTAGTTGCTGCCGCTCTTCTAACAGGGCTCTTTTTGCCAAGTCAGATCTGATGCGATTGGGTTTATCATTCTTTTTTACTCTCTTGCGCTATGAATTCCAAAACAAGAACAGATTGTTTCCGATTCATCAGGCTATTGTGGCTAGATTGGGGCATCACGCGTACTGATTTGTGGTTCTCCCAAATGACCAAATAGGCCGCGATAGTTTGATCCACATCAGTGAGTAAAAAGCCAATTGGACAACTACCCAGCCCGGAGATTCCAGCATGATAGGGAATTGGTGCTTTGAACCCACCTGACAAAATACGGATTTTTCACTATCAAAGATCCTGATGCCGCCTAAATCCCGCTGCTGCAAGGAAGGGGTAACACAACAAGAATCCGCTGACGGTTACGATCCTCAAAGATACCGCAGCTTCGGCCGCAGTCGCCGCGTCAATGCCCTGAAGGAATAGAGCGCTAGCCCATGTCACTTCAGTCACTCCCAATCCTGCAGGTAAAAACGGGATCGACGAAACAAGTAGTATCAAAGGGAAGGCGACGAAAAGCGGCATGGGATCGAGCTCCGGCAAAAACATCACCATCAGACCAACATTCAAACCCGCTATCAGCACATACCTCAAAAGGCTCAACCCCATAAGTTTATGTAGAACTACGGATCTTTGGTCAGCAGCTTGGTTCAAACCATCAGCGAGCGACGTCAAAGCCGCGCCCTCTCCTATCATCACACGAATTCGATGAACCACCAGTGCACTCCCACGCAGGACAGGCTTTAGCGCAGCGACAACAACCCCGAGAAGTACGATCAAAGAGAATGTCGCAAAAGCCGCACCCAACGCAACAAACACAAGGCCGGCCAGTACCGCAATTCCCAGCGTCAAAAGCTCTAACGATTGCTCAAATAGTGAGGTACCCGCAGCGGCGCGGGCGCGGATGCCGCTTTTGCTCGCAACCCACGCGCGGACAATCGGGACGCTAATCTGTATCGAAATTATCTGCCCCAAAAGCGCACCGGTCGCCGTTGCAGAGGTGGCCGTTCCCAAGGATATTGTCTGAATATCCAGTGTTTCTGAAAGCACGATCCGCCACTTCATTGCCGCGGCCACAACAATGATGCTTTGCGTCAACATAATCAGCGCGTAAATAGGCCAGGGTACGCCGCCCAGTACCTGAGAAATACCCGACAGAGTTGCTCCACTTTTTTGTATGAGCACAACCAGCAGCGCCAATCCTGCAATGAGCCCTGCCAGGGTCCAACGGAGGCGTTTATTGCGAGTTAGTGTTTTTGTCCCATCAGACAAAGCAATTAACCCCGTATATCAGGTTAATGTCCGGAATTGCGGCCCGCATGGGCCACCACTTGGTACGGCGTTCTGGGAAATGAAACTTAATAATCTGATGCAGGTTATAGATCGCATTTACATGCTCGACTGACATGTAATAATCGTAAGGCAGGCCCGCTGCATAACCGCGTTTTCGCGGCCCTAACGTTCGCCCAATCCTCCACGCAAGTCCGGGGTCACACGGGAGGATCAGCGATAGTACCCCGCCCGGACGGATAACGCGAACCCACTCCTCCAACGCACTTACCGGATCAGGAATGTGCTCCAAAACATGGGTCGCGATCACGCGATCAATACTATCGTCTTCAAATTGCAGCCTGGCACCTGAAAGCTGCTTGATCTCGACGCGTGGGTCCCAACTACGCTTGGTTAACCAATCGATTACTTTTGGATCATGGTCGGAAGCGATGTATCGCTCGAAACCATGTTGAACGCAGCCGAAATGTGCCATCGTGCCAACGCCAAGCTCAAGAACCGTCCCGTAGTGATCATCAAGGCCGGCATTTTTCTCAACCAAGTTATGCGTCGAACGTAAAATACGCGCACTTAAGCTTGAGCCGTAATTTGAGGCGTCATAGTTCGCCAGCCAATTTTCTTCATAGTTCGACCAATCCGGTTTCTCTACAAAGTTTTTCATCTCGTTGGCCTCCTGCATTTTACGCAAGCCTATATGTTGCTGGAGAAGTAATACCTTGCTTCCAAGGCTTCAGACGTTGCGAACAGGGAAAATGACAACAGTAATATCAGCAGCACATTCTCAGCCATTCTGTATTTTCTTGCCCTGCCATCGATAGTTCCACGCGATTGGAAAAGACAGGCCAGAAATAGGATGGGTAGCAAAAAGTAACGGCCCTGGACACCCAATATAGCTGAGGCGGGATGGGGCGTCCAAGTTACTAGAAGTGAAAAGAAAACTATGAAGAACCCACCAAATGCAGATGAAATCAAGGCAAATGAAGACAGCCCATCATCTATTCTTCCCTGAAGTATCGCAAACATCAGGATCAACAGGACAATAAGAAATAATGTAGTGTAGGTCTGAGGAGAGAATGGCACATCCAGCCACCCCAAAATTCCTAAAAATGTATGAAGGTAGTAAAGAGTTCTTTGTCCGTCCGAAAGCGTGGCCCAAAGAGTGTCCGCGAACTGCCAGGGATTGAGCACATAATATTCCAAGATCTGGGTCGTGGTCGCACCTAAATCTACGCGCATATCCTTAGTTATGGATAATGCAAATCCATACCAGGAAATGATCGCGATACATAAAACCATGAATAGGGAAATTGCAGGAATGCTCCGAAAGCGAACCCCGAACGTCAGGGGTAACAACACAAGTGGCGCCATGTGCAAACGGCACCCTGCAAGTAAGAAAATCAGGGCCGATAATCCAAGCATCCTTTGAATACTTGGCCGAGTGCTTCTTTTCATTATGTCGAGGTATAGCGCGATTATCAGAAGCACCATCGCCGTGGATATGAAGTCAATGCTGGCTGATGCAGCCTGAAACAGCGTCATCGGGAGGAATAATAGTGCTATCACCAAGGCCGAAGGCACCATAATTCGAAATGCCGCAAGCAAAATCAACGACCCCGCGCCAAGAGTAAAAAGTCGCGCAAGTTTATAGCTGGCATCGACACTTTGACCCAGGAACTCTCCACACGCGAGAGCCAGTGCTTGGGGTAAATAAATAAGAGGGAAATAATACCCTGTTCCAGGCAGTGTTTCGTAGGCGCGCTTGCCGCTCCAATCTATGTCTTTCGCAGAATTCAGTTGCGCTGAAGTGACCTTGACTTCCGGGTGATGCGGCAAGGATTTGAACTGCGCCATATAGTCGAGCAACCCAGTGTCCACATTCCCGCCTGATGCCCGACCCTCGTCAGTGCTTAACAGGAACTGACCTTTCGAGAGCAAATAGGCGCGTTCGACGTGATCGAATTCGTCGGGGGATTGGAAAGGCGGTGTCAGCAGGCCTATCCACAATGCGGCACAGAACACTGACAAGACCGCAAGCAAACTCCGATCGTACGTCATGTTATTTATCGTCTATCTTTGCGCCACTGCCGACAAGCATCGGTATGCGCCGGGTGATCCGTAGACGTTGAATTGGGACCTTTGGTTCAGATGCAATGTCATAACTTGCAAAAAACAGGAGCATCTGGAATCCAAGGACAATCGGTAATGCCGAAAGCATTACGGTTCCGGTCGTGGCTGGCACACCGGTCGCAACAGACTCTGACCATGCCACCGCACCAAAAATGACCCCAAACCCCAAGAGAAGGACTCCGAACAGGAGGTTCAACGACGCAAGAGAGAAATCGCGCAGAAAATACATGTAGATAACGCGCTTTAGTGTGGCGACCAAATGGCGCCAAAGAAATTCAAACATGACACGTCCGGCGCGAAGCCCGCTGACTTCGTCGGCATAGACAGCTCGCATAGGGATATCGATCACGACAGCCCGCAGATCACCGAGACGAATGAGCATGTCACTTTCAAAGAAATATCGCTGGGATACTTTGTCGAGATCAATTGAGGCGAGCGTACGGGCATGTATCGCGGTAAACCCATTGGTTGGATCAAATATGCTCCAGTACCCGCTTGATAGCTTCGTTATAAAGCTAAGGAACGCGTTGCCGAACAGCCTGACCCAGGGCATTTCCCTCACCGCAGTACCCGAATAGAACCGATTACCCTTTACATAATCGGCTTCCCCAACTGCGATCGGTTGTACAAACTGAGAGATCAATTCAGGGGCCATTTGACCGTCCCCATCAATCTTCACGACTATTTCGGCATCTGCATCCAATGCTGCCCGATATCCCGTGATGACAGCTCCACCCACACCAGTGTTTGTCTTATGCCTTAAAACTGTCAGGCGGGGATCCTTTATTGTTTTTTCAATGAAACCACCAGAATCTTCGGGGCAGGCATCATCGACTGCAAAAATATGCTCTACTTCTGGACCGATACGCGCGATCACATCTTCAATGTGGCGCTTGACCTTGAAACAGGGAATAACGACTGCAATGCGCATATTTGATTCCCCGATTGAACCTCGGGTCCACTCCTAGCCTCACAAACTGTAATTATGTCAGTGATGAATTCCGCGCAAAACGACCAAAAGCGATAATACACGCACGTTGCATAAAAGCCCCACACGCGCGATCTGGAATGCTTCGCTGAACTCCTGGTTGGAAACAAAATTCAATCAGAGCATGACAGTTCGTAAGAAGTTTGTGGCGATTATTCCGGCACTGCAAACCGACTACGAGTGCGATTTGCAAATGCCACCAATGACAACATCACCGGGACCTCGACGAGCACCCCAACGACGGTTGCCAGCGCCGCACCCGAATTCAAACCAAACAAACTGATGGCAACCGCAACCGCAAGTTCAAAGAAATTCGAGGTTCCGATCATGGCGCAAGGAGCAGCAATTCGATGCGGAACTTTCAACGCATAGGCCATACCATAAGCCAAGAAAAATATGCTGTAACTCTGAACCAATATGGGCACAGCGATCAGCGCAATTACAAATGGCCGGGCCAAAATCGTTTGCCCCTGCAGGCCAAACAAAATGACGACTGTGGTGATCAAACCTATAACCGACCAGGGCTTTACACGTGTCGAAAATGTATCGATTGCATCTTGCGACCCAAGCCACCTGCGCGTGATCAACCCGGCTATTAAGGGCAGAACTACATAGAGTACCGTTGCCAGGACAAGCGTTTGCCACGGAACCGAAATCTCTGTGACGCCCAATAAAAATGCTACTATTGGCGCGAACGCGACAACCATGATCAGATCATTCACCGAGACCTGCACCAATGTGTACGTTGCGTCCCCTTTTGTAAGTTGCGACCAGACGAAAACCATTGCAGTGCACGGAGCAGCCCCAAGCAGGATCAGGCCCGCAGTGTATTGAGCCGCGTCTTCAGGTTGTATCCATGGGGCGAAGACGAACTCAAAGAACAAAACAGCGAGGATCGCCATGGTGAAAGGCTTTATCAGCCAATTCACGACAAGGGTGATGATCAAGCCCTGAGGCTGACGCGCAACGCCCGCGACAGCACTAAAGTCAACGCCAACCATCATTGGATAGACCATTGCCCAGATCAACAACGCCACAACCAGATTAACGCTCGCTACCTCTGCCGATGCGATAACCTCGACCAGCCCGGGCACTGTCTGGCCAATTAATACACCCCCGATCATGGCAAGCGCGATCCAGACGCTCAGGTAGCGTTCAAAGATACTCATAAGATTGCCTCATTGGTCGGTGCTGTAAGTTTACAGGATATGAGTGCAGAAAGGCCGATCATGATTGCTGCAGTGCCCAGCACAAATGGAAGCCCACCCAATTGATAGGTCACGCCAGACAGAACGGTACCGATCAATCGGCCCGCGGCATTGGCCATATAGTAAAAGCCTATATCCATTGTGACCCTTTCAGATTTGGTGAATGCCAGGATCAGATAGGAATGAAGCGAAGAGTTGATCGCGAATATAGCCCCAAAGAGCAGCAAACCAATCACCAATGCAAAGGTCAGCCATGCCTGCGCCCCTGTAGACAGCAGGGCTGCGACAGTCAGAATTGCTGGGATGCAGAATAAAACAGCAGCCCAGTCACGTGCGGCGCGTATCAAATCTCGTTCAGAGCGCTCAGACGCGCGCAGGATTTTTGGCGCACTGGCCTGAACCGCACCGTATAATATCACCCAGATGGCCATAAACGTGCCGATCATAAAGAAGGCCGCGCGGTTCGCTTCCTCAGTGCCATCGGATAGCACGGCATAGAAATAGATTGGAATGCCGACGACAAACCAAACGTCCCGCGCGCCGAACAAAAAGACCCGTGCCGCCGAAAGCCAGTTTACATTGGCCGAATTCGAATAGACCTCAGAGAACTTGGCGCCCTTTCGCCCATTGGGAAGACCGACTGGCATGAAGGCAAGAATAGCACCCAAAACCACAGCCAGTATAATCGCCATAAGTAAAACGGCCCAATTAAAACCCAAAGTCGCCAACAGCGCCGCCCCGAACAAGAAACCAATACCTTTCACGGCATTCTTTGATCCTGTCAGGATGGCAACCCATCGGAATAGACCGCCACCTTCGGCTGGGGCAAGCAGTTTGACTGCCGATTTTGACGACATCTTTGCCAGGTCCTTGGCGACCCCACTTGCCCCCTGAACAATCATCACAAATGCCACCGAAACACTCATGGCCCATTGCGGGTCAAGCTGCGTCAGCGCTAGCAAGGCCACGATCTGCAGCGCCAGGCCTGCATAGAGAGTTGCCGCCAGCCCAAACCGGGCCGCAATCCAACCTGCAGCGAGGTTGGTCACCATTCCAGCGATCTCGTATAAAACAAACAGGTAAGCCAACTGCACCGGAGAGAAGCCCAGAGTATGAAAGTGCAACAGCACCAGCATCCTGAGCGCCCCATCGGTCAGCATAAACGCCCAATAGGCGGCCGTTACGGCGATGTAGGCCGGCAGACCATCAGGTCTTTGCGTCACAATGATGCCCCGACCATCAAGGCAACATCGACCAGGCGATGCGCATATCCGAATTCATTGTCATACCACGCATAGATTTTCACCTGGGTGCCATTCACCACCATGGTTGAAGGTGCATCAACGATCGAAGAGCGTTGGTCGTTTGTATAATCTGCCGACACCAAGGGTCGCGTTTCATAACCTAGAATACCGCTGAGTTGCCCTTCAGCGGCAGCCTTGAACAAGCCATTGACCTCCTCAATGGTTGTTTCTCGTTCAACCTCGAAAACACAATCTGTCAGCGACGCATTCAGCAATGGAACACGCACGGCATGGCCATTCAATCGACCCTTTAGTTCCGGATAGATCAGCGTAATGGCCGTTGCTGATCCAGTTGTGGTTGGGATCAACGAATTCAATGCCGAGCGCGCACGACGCAGGTCCTTGGCGGGACGATCTACCATTGTCTGCGTGTTGGTCACGTCATGAATCGTGGTCATCGACCCGTGCCGGATTCCAAGGTTTTCATGAATGACTTTTACGACCGGAGCGAGACAATTGGTCGTGCAGGATGCTGCAGTCACAATGTGATGCATTTTGGGGTCATATGTATCTTCGTTGACACCATATACAATGTTAGAGGCCGGACCGCCCTTGACCGGCGCAGAGACAACCACCTTCTTAACACCGGCTTCAAAATACGGGGCCAACTTGACCTCGGTCTTGAAGGCACCCGTGCAATCGATCACCATGTCGATGCCATCCAGTGGGAGTTTTGTCAGGTCGTTTGTTCCGACGAACGGTATGCGCGTTCCATTGATGGTGATGCTTTCGTCATCATGATCGAAAGACCCAGCCCAACGGCCGTGCACAGAATCAAACTCTAACAAGTGCGCGTGCATTGCGGCGTTACCCACCGCGTCGTTGATCCATGCGACACGTGCCCCGCGTTCCAAAAGCGGCTTCAGGGCAAGCTTTCCCATCCGGCCTAGGCCATTCACTGCATAAGTTGTCATGTTGTACTCTCAGCGGCAGATTTGCCGATTTCATCGATGGCGGATTGCAAGGTGAGGCGATCAAGGCTTTCGACCGGCAACGCAGAAAAGGCCTCAATCCGACGTTTAAGTGCACCATAGGCGTTTTGAAACGCGAGGCCCTTCTCCGCATGGGTACCCTCGGCCTTGACCGGATCCGCCATGCCCCAATGACCGCTGATCGGTTGGCCATCCCAAGCCGGGCATTCCTCGTTTGCCGCCTGATTGCAAACCGTAAAAACGAAATCGAGGTCTGGTGCATTCGGCCCTGAGAATTCAGCTATGTTCTTTGAATGCAAAGCCGAGATATCGTGGCCTTTGTCTTTCAGCACCTGAAGGGCAAACGGGTTCAATTCAGAGGAAGGCTTGATCCCTGCCGAGAATACATTGAACCGATCCCCGGCAATTTCGCGAAGCAGCGATTCCGCAAAGATAGAGCGGGCTGAATTTCCTACGCAGAGGAACAGCACGTTGAATTTCCGATCATCCTCGACGTCATTTCCCAAATCGAAGGGCATACACAAATCAGGTCGTCCGAGGCAGCAATCCAAGAATAAGTAGTCGAGCATTTTCCGCACAGAATGCATATCAATTGCATAGAGCAAAGAAGTTCCAACCCTCTGCTGATTTATGATCTGAGCGTTCTGCAGTGCACTAAGATAGCTCGACATGGTGCTGGGCTTGATATCGAGCGCCGAACCCAGCTCTCCAGCCGGTACCCGATCAGGATATCGCCGCATAAGCATCCGAAACACCGCTAGCCGATGTGGATGGCCTAATGTGTTAAGTTGGTTTGAGATATATGATTCCATATTTCGTGAAATATTAAAATTATATCTAGGATGCAATTACTTTCTATGAGCCAGGACTTCCAATGCAAGACAGACATGCTAACCAAAGGAACAGTGTGCACCAACCAAGGCTCTGAACAGAATGATTGCAAATCTGATGATGTATCAGCGCCCGCAGCTGGCAGCAGCCCATGATCGGTATTGGCAGCTGATACTTCGGAACCTGAATGAATTAGGTATAGATGGCCCCGAACATCTCTCTCAGAACGCAGAAGAGTTTTTTGTCTGGAAAAACCCGAATTTGGTATTAAGCCAGACTTGCGGCATGCCGTATCGCATCTGGCTGCATGACTTGGTCGAGCTGGTCGGCACACCGGACTACGGGCTTGAAGGCTGCCCCCCAGGATATTATCGAAGTGCACTTGTCGTGCGTTCCGATGATGCCCGACAGGACATCGTAGAATTCAGCGAGTCAATCTTTGCGTTTAATCAGACATTCTCGCAGTCAGGTTACGCTGCTCCGTACTGGCATCTACGCAAGCACGGTTTTTGGTTTCAAAATCGCCTACACACGGAACAGCATGTCAAATCAGCTCAAGCGGTCGCCTCAGGACGTGCGGACATCGCATCGCTAGACGCTATGTCCTGGAAACTGATGGAGAAGCATGATGCGTTCGCACAGGAATTGCGGGTTCTGGATTGGACCGCGCCTACACCTGGATTGCCGCTTATTACCGCGAATGGAAATGACGCAGATTCCATATTCAATGCAGTGAAATCTGCGATCGAACTCCTTGATCCGCTCGATCGGGGCCTTCTCGGATTGCGTGGTATCGTCCGAATTCCAAAAGACAAATACACCGAGATCCCCAACCCACCTTGATTTGAGCGTTTATCGAAGCTTCGGATCAAAGATTGAAAGGCAATCTGATTCAACCCGCGAGCTTGTAGCGATGAATCAACTCAAACCGCCCATCTTTGCGTTCACCACACAACGCGATCTGATCAACAACAAACGGAACCGGCAGCTCAGGCAGAGACTTCAATATCGTTTCTGTCCAGTCCGAAATATCCTGCTTGGGCAACCGTGCAGTAAGGGTCATGTGGAATCGGAATTCGTCCATCACATACGGGTAACCCCATTGGGTCAATAGGGCATTCTGACGGGCACTCATCCCCGGTCGCCGCCGCCGTTCAAGTTCTGCCACAGACAAGCGCGCTCGGAATTCATCCAAGTCTTGGACGCAGGCCGCAGCGACCCGTTGCAACGCATTAGATTCGCCGCGCGGTATCAGCGCCAAAAAGCGGCCAAGTCTGGTCAGTTCCAAACCGTCGCATTTCGCTGGAGCAAGCCCCGACGCCAACTCTGCCACGCGCATGTGCAGTTCCTCGGCTGTGCTGTCACCGGCCAACCGAAATGGCGGTTTCAACGTTCCGTGAAAGCCATATTTGCGCGGCGTCATCGTGATTCCATCCAAACCGGGAAAATCGAATAAAGGCGCTTCACACGCGCTGATAATGTCCCAACCGAGCCAGGATGCCCCGAAACGGGCAAACGGCCCCTGGGGTGGAACATAGTAGATCGCAAAACGAGTATACGACATGAACTCCTCTTATCCTGCATCCTCTGTGATAGCGATGTGTCAGGCATTCCGTGGCTTGCCAAGGTGCGGTTGGCTTTGCCTGATCAGGTTTTAACCGGGGCTGTGACCACCGAACAGGGCGTGGTTGCGGATACTCAAGAATGGGAGCACCGCCTTCGCGCTGGCCTCAACACTGTATTCTATGCACTGCACATTGGGTCTATGAACCGCGCCCTCACCCCCCATTGCTCGGCACCTGGAGCGATCGCAAAAGCGCTGTTTAACGGCAGGTAACCTTGACTAATCGCAGGTAGAAAAGGGTTGTCTCTAGGGCTTTGAGAATTGCGCCCACCTTTTCGTTGCCCATTCCCTGCAATCTTAAAACTTAGAGGGAATGCACCGGGATTCGAGATGGCCTAAAGGATTTTCATATAATATGCGGCAATCCGGCGCTTGAACTCCGTCAATCTAATGTATACGAAAGTATACTATACTGATCCAGCGACAATTATGCCGCCACGAATATCGCCCCATAGCATGCCAGAGATGCGGAAAAATAACATGAGCCTCTACAACGACTACTTGACCGAGATTGAAGACCGCAAGCAACAGGGTCTCAGCCCCAAGCCCATCGATGACGGTGCACTGACCCGCGAAGTTATTGACCATATCAGAGACTCCGGCAGTGCGCACCGCGATGAATGCCTGCACCACTTTATCTATAACACCCTGCCCGGCACCACGAGCGCCGCGGGTGAAAAAGCGCAATTTTTAAAAGAGATCATTCTGGGCACTGTTGAGGTCGAGGAAATCAAGGCAGCTTTCGCCTATGAGCTATTGAGCCACATGAAAGGCGGCCCGTCGGTCGAAGTGTTGCTTGACCTTGCACTGGGCACCGACGAAGCGACAGCGCGCGATGCGGCTGAGGTGCTCAAGACTCAGGTCTTTCTTTACGAGGCCGATACAGATCGCATCAAGTCGGCCTATGAGGCAGGCAATGCCATAGCTTCAGACCTTCTGGACAGCTACGCCAAGGCAGAGTTCTTTACCAAGCTTCCTGAGGTCGACGAAGAAATCAAAGTTGTCACCTATGTGGCTGCAGAGGGCGATATCTCAACCGACCTCCTAAGCCCAGGCAATCAGGCACATTCCCGCGCTGATCGTGAGCTGCACGGCAAGTGTCTGATTTCGGAAGACGCTCAAAAAGAAATTGAGGCACTGAAACTTAAGCATCCAGATGCACGTGTCATGCTGGTCGCTGAAAAAGGCACGATGGGCGTCGGATCATCGCGCATGTCTGGGGTTAACAACGTGGCCCTTTGGACCGGCAAGCAGGCTAGCCCGTATGTTCCGTTTGTCAACGTCGCACCCGTCGTGGCGGGAACGAATGGCATCTCTCCCATTTTCCTGACCACGGTAGGCGTGACCGGTGGGATCGGTGTGGACCTTAAGAACTGGGTCAGAAAGACGGATGAAGACGGCAAGCCGATCCCGAACAATGACGGCAACCCGGTGCTCGAACAGAAATACTCGGTTGCGACCGGAACCGTTCTGACAATCGACACAAAGCAAAAGAAACTATTTAGCGAAGATGGCAGCGATGAACTGGTCGATATGGCCGGATCATTCACACCGCAAAAGATGGAGTTCATGAAGGCTGGTGGGTCTTATGCCATCGTGTTCGGCAAAAAACTGCAGACATTCGCCGCTGAAACTCTGGGGATCGAAGCACCGCAGGTCTTTGCGTCTTCAAAGGAAATCAGCGTCGAAGATCAAGGTCTGACCGCGGTCGAGAAGATCTTTAACGCAAACGCACTGGGTGTAGCGTCCGACAAGGTGCTGCACGCAGGGTCTGACGTGCGGGTGCGCGTCAACATCGTTGGCAGTCAGGACACAACCGGACCAATGACGGCACAAGAGCTTGAGGCCATGGCCGCTACGGTCCTTTCTCCTTCGGTCGACGGGGCCTATCAGTCGGGATGTCACACGGCTTCTGTCTGGGATGCCAAAGCGCAGGCCAATACGCCCAAATTGATGGCTTTCATGCACAAATTTGGCTTGATTACCGGTCGTGATCCAAAGGGCGTCTATCACGCGATGACAGACGTTATCCACAAGGTTCTCAACGACATTACTGTTGACGATTGGGCAATCATCATTGGTGGTGACAGTCATACCCGGATGTCCAAAGGTGTCGCTTTTGGCGCGGACTCTGGCACCGTGGCTCTAGCTCTGGCGACAGGTGAAGCCACCATGCCAATCCCTGAATCCGTAAAAGTGACCTTTAAGGGCAAGATGGCTGATCACATGGACTTTCGCGACGTGGTTCATGCGACACAGGCGCAGATGCTGGCACAACACGGTGATAACGTATTCCAGGGTCGGATCATCGAAGTGCATATTGGAACGCTGTTGGCGGACCAGGCCTTTACCTTCACCGACTGGACTGCGGAAATGAAAGCCAAAGCTTCAATCTGCATATCCAACGACGAGACCCTGATCGAGTCACTGGAGATTGCCAAATCGCGCATCAAGATCATGATCGAAAAGGGCATGGAGAACGATGCCCGGATGCTCAACAGCTTGATCGAGATCGCGGACAAGCGCATCGAGCAGATCAGGTCGGGCGAGAAACCCGCGTTGACACCCGATGAAAATGCCAAATACGCTGCCGAGGTCATTGTCGATCTGGATGAAATCGTTGAACCAATGATCGCGGACCCAGACGTCAACAATGCGGATGTCTCAAAGCGTTATACCCACGACACCATCCGCCCGATTTCATTCTATCGCGCAGAAAAGAAAGTGGACCTTGGGTTTGTTGGATCATGCATGGTGCACAAGGGTGATATCAAGATCGTCGCTCAGATGTTGCGCAATCTCGAGGCTGATCAGGGCGATGTCACATTTAAGGCTCCGCTCGTCGTGGCCGCTCCGACTTACAATATTGTTGATGAATTGAAGGAAGAGGGCGACTGGGAAATTCTGCAGAAGTATTGCGGATTTGAGTTTGACGATGCTGCGCCTAAGGTCCAGGCCCGTACCGAATACGAAAACATCCTTTATCTTGAACGTCCGGGCTGCAACCTTTGCATGGGCAACCAGGAAAAAGCAGCCAAAGGGGATACGGTTCTAGCCACATCGACACGCCTGTTCCAAGGCCGGGTGGTTGCGGATTCCGAAACCAAAAAGGGTGAATCCTTGTTGGGCTCGACTCCTGTTGTTGTCCTATCGGCAATTTTGGGACGTACACCAACGCTGGATGAATACAAAACAGCGGTTGAAGGCATCGATCTGACCAAGTTCGCACCTCCAATCCAGAAGCCCTTGGCTGGTCTGTCCGTACATTTCTAGATCGGCAATCAACATCGGGAAGACGGTGGAAGATGCAGGGGCGTTAGTCTTTGTAGATGCGGTGCAATTTGCGCCGCATCACTTGGTCGACGTTAAAGAACTGGGCTATGATTTTCTGGCCTTCTCCTCGTATAAGTTTTTCAGACCGCATTTGGGTATTGTCTGGGGACGTCTGGCGTTGTTGACTTCGCTCTTCCCCTACAAGGGGCGGTGCGTGTCGGATGCAAACCCGAACCGATAAGCGATGGGCGCCCCTCGATACGAGGTGCTGGTGGGCCTGTCGGCGACTGTACGTTATTTTGAGGAAATCGGTTGAGCCACTGGAGGCAGCGGCGGAGATAAGAATCGCAAGGGTTGACCATGGATGATCGTCGGATCAGAACAGTGGCGATCTGGGTTCACTGCCCTGCGGCAAGGCTCGGTTACCTGACTACACCAGGTCAGTATATTTCCGTTCAGTCGGCTTGGGCCTTGAGGGCATCGCCATGGTTTGTGGCATCTGAAAGCTTCCTCAGGCGCAAGGACTGAGCAACAAGGAGAGATGAGATGAAAATCAAGCCTTTTGGCGTTGAGATCTGGATGAATGAATTCGAGAACCATTGCGAGTTCAATCTGGCCGAAACCTGTGTTGCATCTCTGACAATCGAGCAGCTTTTGGAATTGTCCGGCAAAAACTCCGACGTTCTTGACGATCTCAAACCAATGAAGCTGACCTATGGCGCGATCGAAGGGTCTGACCGATTGCGTGATGCGATTGCGACGCTTTATGAACGGCAAGAGCGCCAAAATATTGTCGTCACACACGGGGCAATCGGGGCTAATGCGCTGGTCCATGAAACGCTGGTCGAACCGGGCGACCACGTGATCTCGGTCCGGCCAACCTATCAACAGCATTATTCGATCCCCGAGAGTTATGGCGCCACAGTTGATATCCTTCACCTGCGGCCAAAAATCGGCTTTTTGCCCGATCTCGATGAATTCGCCAATTTGATCCGACCAGACACAAAGTTGATCGCAATCAATAACCCCAACAATCCGACCGGCGCATTGATGGATGCAGGCTACCTGGAGCAGTTCATTGAGATTGCCCGGCGCAGTCAGACCTATGTGCTGTGTGACGAGGTGTATCGTGGCACCAGCCAAACCGGCGACGGATTCTGCCCCGCGATAGCGGACCTCTATGAACGAGGTATCAGCGTGGCCGGTATGTCCAAGACCTTTTCGCTGGCAGGATTGAGACTGGGTTGGATCGCAGCGGCAACGGAGGTGCTGGAGGCGGTCTCCATCCATCGCGATTACAACACGATCAGCGTTGGAATGCTTGACGATTATTTCGCCGCCCTCGCGCTGGAAAACAAATCCCGCATTCTGGAGCGCAGCCACCGTATTACCCGCGGAAACCTACAAATCCTTGATGATTGGGTATCGAATGAACCCAGGATTTCTTATGTCAAGCCACAGGCGGGCACCACCGCGTTGCTTAAATACGATTTCGATATGTCGTCTCGCGAATTCTGTGTCTCACTGCTGGAAGAAACTGGGGTGATGTTCACACCTGGCTCAGTTCTGCATATGGAGGGTTGGTTACGTATCGGTTACGCCAACAACCCTGAAATTCTTAAAACCGGTCTTGAAAAGGTCAGCGGCTATCTGAAGCGGCTCGAAGAGAGAGGCGTTCCCTTCGCCACAGAAACCATCACTTGAACGGGCCAATCCAAGAAAAACTCTGGAATGCAATGCAGAACCACCCACGTTTTCTGTCTGCATTTTTATAAGTTAAACAGACGGTTCTTTAAAGAACCGTGCAGAAGGCCTCGTTCAAAGCCCCGTACGTTTTTCGAATTGCCCCGGGCCCGTATGTAGTCGCCACATTGAATTTGTTGCGTTGTCTTTTGGATCAGTATCATTACGGTGATCGTATTTCTTACTTGGTTCGCAATTTTTTTTGCCCAACTGTTTGCTTTAATGCGTTCTTGGAGGAACCCAACGATGAATGACACCCCAAAACAAAAGCGCGGTCTAGCAGCCTCTGCTGTAATTCTGAGTGCGCTATTGAACAGTACTGCCTTCGCCCAACAGACCACAGACGCGGTCGCACCCGAAGCAGCCACCACCGGTGCACTGGACAAACTGTCAGAGCGCGCTGAAGCCGCCTTGGTAAAGCGCGATGCCGGGCAGCCCGTTGTCGCTTCAGACTGGATGGTCTCGGCAGCGAACCCGTTGGCTGTGGAAGCTGGCGCTCGTGTTTTGTCAAAAGGCGGAACTGCAGCGGACGCCATGGTCGCCGTACAATCTGTACTTGGATTGGTAGAACCTCAGTCTTCGGGGCTGGGCGGTGGTGCATTTCTTGTCTGGTTTGATGCCGAAACTGGTGAACTGACCACATTGGATGGCCGCGAAACAGCTCCAATTGAAGTGAATCCACGTCTGTTTCAGGACGCTGAGGGCGAAAAACGGGGGTTCTATGACGCGGCCATCGGTGGCATCTCGGTCGGCGTGCCAGGCACCCCTGCCCTTATGGAAGACGCGCATCGCCGCTGGGGCAGCGCAAACTGGCCCTCTTTGTTTGAGGATGCAATAGACTTGGCCGAAAACGGGTTCACAGTTACACCCCGCCTTGCAGGTATGATCGAGTGGGATGCTGAGCGACTCAGTCAAGTGCCGTCAACAGCCGCATATTTCATGCCCGATGGCGCAGGACTACAGGTTGGCGATCATCTGCAGAACCAGGCCTACGGGCAAACTCTACGTAGTTTTGCGGTCGAAGGGGCCGATGCATTTTATACGGGTGAAATTGCCGAGGATATTGTGGCAACAGTGCGTGGGGCCGTACGCAACCCAGGGGTTCTTAGCATGCTGGATATGACCAACTACCGTGTGGTGGAAAGACCTGCGGTCTGCGCGACATATCGGAGCTTTGAGGTCTGCGGTATGGGACCGCCATCATCGGGGGGCCTAAGTGTCGGGCAAATCCTTGGCCATTTGCAACCTTATGATATTGCCGCGATGGGCCCCGAAAGCCCAGAGGCATGGCGTCTGATCGGGGATTCCTCGCGGCTCGCTTTTGCTGATCGTGGGCGGTATATCGCAGACAGCGATTTTGTTCCAGTTCCGGTTGGCGGCCTGCTGGACGAAACCTACCTGAAAGACCGTGCATCGTTACTAGAAGGCCCAGCGGCGCTGGATACCGTCTCACATGGACAACCCGAGTTCGACCACGTGCTGCTTTGGGCCGACAATATCGATATGTCGATGCCCTCCACATCTCATATTTCAATCGTAGATCGCTATGGAAATGTGTTGTCGATGACCACGACCATCGAAACAGGTTTTGGTTCACATTTAATGACCAAGGGCGGCTTTCTGCTGAACAACGAATTGACCGATTTCTCGTTTGCCACACATAGTGATGGTGTCCCGATTGCAAATGCAGTTGCACCGGGAAAACGACCAAGATCATCAATGGCACCGACGATTGTAATGCAGGACGGAGAGCCGGTTCTAGCGGTTGGATCACCGGGCGGGTCACGGATCATCGGTTATGTGGCACAGGCTATTATTTCCGTATTGGACTGGGACATGGATGTCCAAAGCGCCGCAGCCGCTCCTCATCTGATCAATCGGTTTGGCACATATGATCTCGAAGAAGGGACGGATGCCGAAGCCCTGGCTCCGGCGCTGGAAGAAATGGGATTTGAAACCAACAGCCGCGCACTGACCAGTGGATTGCATATGATCAAAATCAGTCCTACCGGATTGGAGGGCGGCGCAGATCCGCGTCGCGAGGGCATCGCATTGGGCGAGTAATCGCACCTATAATGCAGAGACGGAAAGGCGGCTGATCAACAGCCGCCTTATCAAATCGGACTATCGACTGTCAAAAACACATCCCTGCGGCGGCACTCAATCGGTAGGCGGCGCCTTAAAAACCGGTCGGTTTGGGTCGCCTCCCTTATCAGCGCAACATTCGTCCTGATGAAATTCGATCACTTCCCACAGACGATTATATTGCGGTACACAACGGAGAACGGGACGCAATCCAACTTAACTTAGACTGCGGTCTGAAGTTCCTGCCAGCGGTGACAGGAAACGGAATGGCCGGCTTCGCATATCTCCATCTCAGGCTCTTTCTGTCTACACAGGTCTGTCGCAGAGGGGCATCGTGTGTGGAACTGACATCCTGTTGGGCGGTTTGTCGGCGATGGGATCTCACCCTCCAACCGCTGCACTTTTCCTTTATCATCGGGGTCCAGAGAAGGGATCGCCGAAAACAACGCCTTCGTATAGGGATGCCGAGGTGCCTCGAACAACTGCCGCGTCGGGGCACTTTCCATAATCTGACCAAGATACATTACTGCCACATGATCGCAGGTATGTGCGACCACGGACAGGTCGTGGCTGATAAACAGGTAAGTCAGGCCCATTTCATCTTGCAACGACTTAAGCAAATTCAAAATATCGGCCTGAATCGACACGTCCAAAGCTGCGACACTTTCATCTGCAATAACAAACCGAGGTCTGGACACCAGTGCGCGAGCGATCGAAATACGCTGACGCTGACCCCCGGAAAACGCATGTGGGAAACGGCGCAGGTGTTCGATATTGAGCCGACACATCGCGGCCACTTCGCGAACCCGCTCGTCCACCTCATCACGCGACTTACAGAGCCCCATAACTTCAAGAGGTTCAGCGATAATGTCGCGCACCGTCATGCGTGGCGACAACGCTGCGTAGGGATCCTGAAAAATCAACTGTGCCCTTCGCCGGTATTCTTTAAGATCTGCTCCGGCCAGATCTCCAAGGTCATAGTTTACTTCGCCATCATCATAATGTGCTGAACCGCCTGTGATCGGTACCGCGTTCAACAGGGCACGACCAAATGTCGTTTTTCCAGACCCGCTTTCACCGACCACCCCAAAGAACGACCCCTTTGGGATGGCGAGAGTTACATGATTAACCGCTTTCAGGACCCGCCTATTGAAGAGTTGGCCACCCACCGGGAAACCAACCGAAAGATCGCGTGTTTGGATTAGGTATTCAGAACTCATTCACTTATCCTTCAGCGCACAAGTGACACGCGGTGCGGTGATTTTCGCCCGTATCAGACCATTGCGGCACAACAGTGCGACAAATGTCGCCTATCACCTTGCCGCAACGGGTGTGAAAGACACATCCCGCAGGCCGTTCCAGAGGTGACGGAATATCTCCTGGGATCGGCATGAGCGGTTTCTCCAGGTCATCCAACTGCGGCAGGGCATCGATCAGACCTTTGGTATAGGGGTGATATGGGTTCCGAATAACTTCGCGCACCGGTCCCTGCTCAATCATCTTGCCCAGATACATCACCGCCACTTTGTCTGCGGTTTGTGCGACGACGCCAAGATCATGAGTGATAAAGATAATCCCCATGCCGAACTCAGCCACGAGGTCTTTCATCAGATCTATTACTTGCGCCTGAATGGTTACATCCAAGGCCGTCGTGGGCTCATCCGCAATCAGCAGCTTGGGTTTGGTCGATAGGGCCATGGCTATCATCGCCCGTTGCCGCATACCGCCGGACATCTCAAACGCATATTGCCCAAACCGAGTGGATGCGTCAGAGATACCGACCCGGTCCAGCATTTCAATTGATAGCTCTTTAGCCTGTTTCTTGGACAAGTCAGTGTGGATCAACAACTGCTCAACCATCTGGCTGCCGACTGTCATCGCCGGCGCAAAACTGGCCATGGGTTCCTGAAAGATCATCGAGATCGACCCACCCCGTACAATTTCCATATCGCGGGGGCGTTTCAGGCTCATGACATCCACTGGGCCGCTATCAAGATGCAAGGTAATCCGACTTTCCGGAGAATAGACCGCATTTCCCGGATTAAGCTTCATCAGAGATTTCGCAGTCACGGACTTTCCAGAACCACTTTCCCCTACAAGGCCCATGACTTCGCCGGGCGCCAGCGAGAAAGACACATCATCTACCGCAGTGATCAAACCTTCGTCGGTCTTAAATTGCAGCGTAAGATTTTCGACGTCGATCAGGCTCATTTGCGGGTCTCCGAATATGGATCAGCGGCATCACGCAATCCATCACCAACGAAGACGAAAGCCATGACAAGAGCGATGAAGAAAAAGACCGGAATAAAATACCAATGGTAGTTCAATAAAACGTCCGCCTTGGTCACGTTCTGGAGCATTACTCCCAATGAATTGACCGGATCCTTAAGCCCTAGCCCAATAAAACTGAGAGCCGTCTCCGACAGAACAACATACGGAAACGAGATCACCAGATCGACGATGATATAGCTGGTAAAGCTGGGCAGGAGATGTCGCCGAATAACGTGCCCTGCAGATGCTCCGCAAAGTTGAGCCGCCAAAACATATTCCTGATTACGCTCGGTCAGCAGATGAGTTCGCACCCTTCGCGCCAGCGTCGGCCACCCGACCAATCCCAGTATCAGTGTAATAACGAAAAATCTGGTCTCGGCTGACCACTCGGGCGGAATAAAGGCCGCAATAGCCATAAAGAGCGGGATCGAAGGCACCGTCCTGACCGCGTCGGTAATCATCTGGATCACGCTGTCAATCGCGCCACCGTAGTAGCCAGCAATCCCCCCGATCATCAGCGCAAGAACGAATGAGATCACTACTCCCAGAGTTCCCACCTGAAGCGACGTCCAGACAGCATGAAGCGTACGCGAGAAGATATCTTTGCCCGCACTATCAGTTCCGAATAGATGAACGTATCCTTGCTCCATACCGAACAAATGGATGTTGCCAGGGATAAACCCGAATAGCCTGTAGCTATCTCCCTTTACGAAGAACTCCATATAGCGGCGTTCATCCTCGTTGACCTTCTCAACCCAACGAAAATTTGTCGCCAATGATCGTTCGCGTGTCACAGTGTGCAGGAACGGACGTATGGAACAGCCATTCTTGTCGCAGAATTTCGGGATCTGAGGGGCCCCATTCAAATAATCCTTATCCCGCCCCGCTATTGTCGGATCATAGGGTGACAGAAATGGTGCAAAAAGACCTGAAAGGATCAATACAACCAGCACTGTAGCGGCAATCATGGCCGCCCGTTGTTTTTTGAATCTGGCCCAGATCAGTTGGCGCTGTGAAGCCGTAAAGTAAGCTTCTTTTGCCTTCTGATCGTCAATTTTCGTGGACGTTTTTGCAGACATGGGCGTTACCTCAGAATGCTCTTGCGCACGCGCGGGTCAATTACAGCCAACAGGATGTCGGTCGCGAAGTTCAGCGTGACGATGGCAGCTGTCAGCAAGAATATGATCGCACCAGCCAACTGCTGGTCATTCGACCGTGCCAGCGCCTCAAGCAGTAGAGATCCAGCTTCGGTGAGTGTCAGGATCAGGGCCACAATGGGCAGTTCATTGAAGATACGGTTCAGGTCGAATCCAAGCGAGTTGACGATCGGCCCCAGCGCATGGCGTGCGGGATAGCGCCATAAGAGTCGGCGGCCATATATCCCGCGCGCGGCGGCGGCGGTCACGTAAAGCTTACCGATCTCGTCCGACATCAGTGCACGAACGGTTTGCAGAGCAAATGCGGTTGCCGACCATCCCAGAATGAAAATCGGCAGCCAGGCATGCTTCAAAAGATCCACAAACTTGGCCCATGACCAGGGCGCTTCACGATATTCAGGACTGAACAGGCCGGTCAGTGTTTCCCCAAAATACACGGTGGAAAACAACATCACCATCAACGCCAGCAGAAAGTTCGGCATTGCCAGACCCAAATAGCTGACGAGCCGCAGGGAATTGTTGAGGAAAGCGTTCCTTGACGCCGCCGAGATAATGCCAACCGGAATTGCGATCATATATGCCAGTGTCAAAGAGCCCAAGCAGATCCACAAAGAGATCCAAAACTTGTCACCTAGAAGTTGCGCGATATTGACGCGCAAAATGCAGCTATCCCCGAAATCACCGCGGAAAGCGCCGCTTAACCAAGTAGCCCAACGTACCAGAAAAGGACGATCAAGCCCCAGCCTTACCCTCTCAGCCTCGATATCAGCCAACGTAATGGCCGAGCCCTGCGTGTTTTTGTAGGCGAGATAGCGTTCAGCACAATCACCCGGCACAAGCTCCATCAGTGTAAAAACGATGAGCGAGACCAACACGAGAGTGACCACAGCCATCACTGCGCGCGTGGCGGCAAAGCGAGCGAATTGGAGCATTTCTTAGTTCCTGGCTAGCATGTGGAAAGGGGCGCTGACGCCCCTAACCGTTGTCTTAGATTGAAACGCCTATCACTCCGACAGCCACCACTGGGCAGGGCGGTACGGATAGGTTCTATAGAACTCGTAGGACTGCGTTTTGAATTCAGTGAAGTTCTGCAGGTTGTTCGAATGATAGATCGGGGCCGGAGCATTAACTGTACCAATGAACAGCATCTCCCCAGTCATGATCTCGACCATCTTCTGCGCAGCGGCGACCGAGGCGTCTGATCCGGGCGCACTGGATTGGTAGGTGTCCAATGCCGCTTTCAGATCAGCAACCCAAGCTGGTGGTTCCACACCATTTTCCCCATTTGAACTGATGTATTCCGCCCACAGCATACCGGTACGCACGTCGAAATACCCGTCAAACGGCGGTACCCAGATTTCACCATCGCCAAGAACCGAACCGGCTGGCTGGCTTTTGAGCCACATGCCCATGTCCAGAGTGTTTGCCGATTGCGCGGCACGAAACTCATCCGAGGTAACCTCTTTGATTGCCGTGTTGACGCCCACATCTTTCCAATTCTGTGCGATCAGTTCCACCAGTTGAGCCGATGCGGATTGCGTCGAGAACTGCCAGTCCAGCACAAACGGATCACCGTTTGGCAGATCGCGGAAACCGTCTCCGTTCTGATCAACAAGGCCAACTTCATCCAGAAGAGCATTTGCACGTTCCTGATCAAAGTTGATCTCGTAGTTCGACCACTTTTCGTCGATGAAATCCGGACGTGGAGAAAAACCAATATACTGTGTTGGCTCACCAAGACCGAATGCGGTTACCTCATTTAGCTGATTGCGATCCATCGCAACCGACATCGCTGTTCTAAAACGAATGTCATTGAAGATCGCTCTTTTAGCTTCATCCTCAGCAGTAACGTTGAACGTCAGCACCGGGTAGCCAATTGCCGGCTTCACTTCTAAAGTGTAGTTCCCGCTTTCCTGACCTTCCAACAGAACCGGAGCAGATGTCAGGTTTACGCCCTGCGACTTGTAATCCACCTCACCGTTCAACAGTTTAAGGTTCCGCACCTCTTCATCTGGAACATAGGTCTCATCCATCTCAGAGATATAGGGCAGCTGGTTTCCTGCCGTATCCACCTGGAAGAAATATGGGTTCGCAACGTAGTGGCGCCCCTCTGTGCTTTCCTTGACCAGAATGTGGCTTTCCAATGTTGGCATCGCATCCTTGGGCAGACCTGCCAGTTTATCACCCGCGGTCAACATCGGAGATGGCGTGTCCATCCAGTCGGAATTACCGTAATAAGCTTTAATCAGCTCATAACCGTTCTCATATCCAAGTGCTTGTGCATTGGCGTCCGCATTTGCATCCAGAGCCGGATGGAACTGTTCAAAGAAATGCTTTGGCTGGAAGGGCTGAACATACGTGAAAGAGAACGTCTCTGTCAGACCCGGCTTCGGCGCTGCCAGCGCAAAACGAACGGTAGTTTCGTCCAGCGCCTCAACCTTCATCGGTTCACCACCTGCCAGCGCGTAGTCCTTCGCTTCGGCTATAACGTTGGTGTCCATCATCAGGTTATCATACCAAAAGACAACATCTGCGGATGTAAATGGCGCGCCATCCGACCATTTGTGACCTGAACGCAGATGAACCGTCAGCTCGGTGAATGCGTCATTCCATTCCCAGGACTTCGCAACATTGGGCACCAAGGTTTGCAAGTCGTCGGAATAACGGAACAGATTGACGTGGCGCACAGACAAGAAGTCGGATGTACCGCTTTCCGTAGCGTTGGACAGCGCGTCCAGCTGGCCACCATACTGACCAATACTGTCGTAGGGCACGATAACCAGTGGATCAGCTGGCAACCGATCCGCTACTGCTGGTAGGGCTTCGTTGCCTCGGATCATGCCGTTGAGATCTGCGATAGATGGATTTTCCGAAAATCCAAGCGTACAATTTCCTGCGGACTGGAATTCAGACAGATCAAATTGCTGAGGATATGCCCCATCCGTCAGGCCTTGCATATCTACCACCGTCGCAGTCGGACAATTTGCCCAGGCAGCACTTCCAAGAGTCGCAAATGCGGCTCCGGACATCAAAAGCTTCTTCATGATAACCTCCCTAAAGATAGCTCTGTTTCTTAGTTTTCTTCATCTATGGCGGCATTGGCATCATCTGCACTTGCGCCATTGCTGGTTCCACCCCTTTCAGAAGCGACGTGGACCCTGACCCCAGCCTCATGCAGCGCCGAACCAAAGTTGGCGGGTGGGGTAATATCTGTGACCAGATCGGTCACTTGATCAAACCGACAAGCGATATTGGCCGCTCGCGCTCCAAATTTTGTGTTGTCCGTTGCGACAATCGTACGTGCGGTGTTGTCCAAAAGCGCGCGTGTCAGCTCGGCTTCCAGCAGATTCGAGGTCAGCACTCCGCCTTTCAGAGACAAGGCATCGGCACCACAGATAATGGCGTCATAGCTATACTGACACGCCAGTTGCTCGGCGGCACGCCCAAAGCTTCCGCGTTCTGAGCGGATGACTTCGCCTCCGGCAAGAATGGCGCGCGTACCGTTGTGATCTGCCAAAGATGCGATAACCGACAGCGAATTGCTCACTACCAAAAGGTCCTTATGATCGCGGAGCTGTTCCGCAACATGCGTCATGGTCGAGCCTACCGAGACGAATATCACCATTCCGTCTTCGATGATCTGGCTGACCCGATTTGCAATAAGGGTCTTCTCTTTCGCATTATGTTCGAGCGCCCCAGAGAACATTGGCGTGTCCTGCGCCCGCGACAGATACGTCCCTCCGTGAACACGTTCGACCATGTTTTCGCGTGCGAGCGCTTTGACAAGACGGCGAACGGTTTCTTCGGACACATCCATGACTTGGGCGATTTGGGTGTTGCGTGCAGAGCCGCCCAACCGTGCCAACACGTCAAGAAGCTCCCGCCCTCGATGTGGTATGTTTCCACTATCATCGTTCATTTTTTAACTTCGCCATAATTCCACTTATAAATCCACAAAAAAAGTAATAGTTTTGTGACAATTTTGGTTTTTCATAAAAATATATATCCAATTCAAACATAAACGGTCACGCCGTCAACTGCCCAACGGGCGAGTCATTACGGCACAAAATGATTGTTGTATTACTTCCTGACAGCTCAGGACGCCAAAGCGATCAATGCCACGCCGACAGCCATAATGATTGCAGCCATGATTCGACGGACCGGGTGACCTTCACCAAGCAGCAAATACCCAATCAGAGCCGCAAATATCACGGACGTTTCCCGCAAAGCCGAAACGGCACCAAGAGGCGCGAAGTTTTTTGCATAGAGGACAAGACCGTAGGCTGTCATCGAAACGAATCCACCCGTGAGCCCGATAACCCATGTCTTAGCAGGTAACGTCAACATCGCCCTGCCACGCCTGATACCAACAAAAGCCGCTATGAAAACATGCAACAGAGAGTGCCAAGCCCAGTACCCAAGCGTATTTTCGGACAGGCGCACTCCGACACCATCGACAAGCGAATAGGCTGAAATACACACTCCGGTTCCTAGGGCAAATCCCAATGCCGCGCGGCCAACGCCCTGACGTAACGCCGCCCAGCTGGATAGCTGAATAGCCCCCGCGATCAGCGCTATGCCCAACCACGCTTGTGCGGGCAGCACCTCACCCACAAAGAGCATTGCCCAAAGCGAAACCAATGCAGGCACGATGCCGCGCGCAATCGGGTAAACCACGCTGAGATCGCCATGTTTATATGCCTGACCGAGCATATAAAAATACCCGAAGTGGATCACCGTTGATCCCAACAAATACGGCCAGCTTTCAATGGCTGGAAAAGGCAGATAGGTCACCAAGATCAGGCCCGGGAAAACATGCCCAAGCGCGACCAGCCCCAACGTCACTGTTCGGTCACCGGCTGCCTTAACGATCGTATTCCAAGCGGCATGCAAAACTGCCGCCGCAAGGATAATTATGATGATGCCCGTGCTCAAATGACGTGTATTAAATCAGCGCATTAAACAGGTGGCGCAAATTTTCGCGTGTCAGTTCCACTGGATTGCCACCACAAGACGGGTCAGAGATTGCCCCTTCCACAAGCGCATCCATCTTGTCTACAGTTACGCCCATCTCGGACAACTTTCGCGGAATATTAAAACCGTCATTGAAGTCCTGCACAAAGCTCTGAAAGCCCTCAAATCCCCCATCAATACCCAGATAACCAGCCGCCAGATTAAAGCGATCGCGAATGACGTCCGCATTGAACTTGAGAACCTCCGGCATGCACACAGCATTTGTGGTGCCGTGGTGAGTGTTAAAGATCGCGCCGATCGGGTGACTCAAGGCGTGAATAGCACCTAGTCCCTTCTGAAAGGCCGTGGCCCCCATGGCTGCTGCACTCATCATATGGGCCCGTGCCTCAAGGTCCGTACCGTCTGCATAGGCCCGCGGCAGATTGTTGATGACAAGGCGCATGCCTTCCAGTGCAATACCCTGACTCATCGGATGGTAATGTGGCGAGGAGTACGCTTCAACACAATGAGCAAAGGCGTCAAGACCGGTGCCAGCCGTAATGAACTTGGGCATGCCAACGGTCAATTCCGGATCACAAATCACAACCGAGGGTAAAACTTTCGGGTGGAAGATGATTTTTTTGACGTGAGTTTGTGAATTCGTGATGATGCTCGCACGGCCAACTTCCGAACCCGTACCCGCAGTGGTTGGTACCGCAATGATGGGCGCAATTACATCGGCATCCGCACGTGTCCACCAATCGCCCACATCTTCAAAATCCCAGATCGGACGCGTTTGATTGGCGTGGAATGCCACCATCTTACCGAGATCGAGACCGGACCCGCCGCCAAATGCAATGACCCCATCATGGCCACCCTCTTTGTAGGCGTCCACACCCGCCGCCAGATTCAACTCTGATGGGTTCGGATCCACATCAGAAAACAAACCGCGACCAAGACCCTCCGCTTCCAGGATATCGAGCGCGCGTTCCGTGATCGGCAAATTGGCCAATCCTTTATCCGTCACCAATAACGGGCGGTTTATTCCGAGATCCTTGCAGGCACCCGCCAACTCAGAAATGCGCCCAACGCCAAATTTGATCGCGGTCGGATACGACCAGTTTCCCGTGATGCTCATTCTCTCACCTATTCAATTCAAAGGGTGCATGCACCCAACATGTGATGTCTGCGTTGCCACAGAGATTACTTAGTCACCTTTTTCAGGTGATAGCTCTTTGGTCGGGTTAAGTTGTGATAACCAATGACCGACAATCCGCCGCCACGTCCGGTGTTTTTACAACCCGTCCAGCAAAGACCGGGATCAAGATAATCTGCCCGGTTCAAGAACACCGTGCCAGTCTCGATCCGATCACCTATGTGGGCTGCCCGGTCGACGTCCTGCGTCCAAAGACTTGCTGTCAGCCCAAACTCGCTGTCATTCATCAAAGCAACAGCTTCATCGTCTGAAGACACTTTCATGATGCCAACAACTGGGCCAAAACTCTCGTCACGCATCACACGCATATCATGATTGACGTTTGTCAAAATCTGCGGCGTCAGATACGCGCCACCATCATCTTCGGCAAACAGATCGATATGCGCGACAGCTCCATCTGCGAGAGCCTCTGATATCTGCGCCCGGACTTCCGCAGCAAACCGCAAATTGGCCATTGGCCCGATCGTCGTCTCAGCATCTAAAGGATTGCCAAGCTTGTATCCCTTTACAATCTCGACGGCCTTCTCAACAAATTGATCATAGAGACTTTCATGCACATAGATACGTTCGATGCCGCAACAGCATTGGCCAGAGTTGAACATCGCGCCATCGATCAGGGTGTCAACCGCAGCGTCCAGATCGGCATCCTCCATCACATAGCCGGGATCTTTTCCTCCAAGCTCGGTCCCGACTCCGGTAAAGGTTCCTGCGGCAGCTCTCTCCATGGCAATTCCACCACCGACGGAACCTGTGAAGTTTACATAATCAAACGCATTGCCTGCGATCAGATCATTGGTCACCTCATGGGTTAGGAAAACATTCTGGAATACGCCTTCTGGCACGCCCGCAGAATGAAATGCTTGCGCCATACGTTCCCCGACTATCAGTGTCTGAGTTGCGTGTTTCAGCAAAACCGCATTGCCCGCAATCAGTGCCGGAGCCACCGTGTTGATCGCAGTCATGAACGGATAATTCCAAGGGGCTACAACAAAAACCACACCGTGCGGAACACGCTTGATATAGCGTTTGAAGGTCGCATCCTCGCCCACTTCGATATCAGCAAGGCTTTCCGAGGCAATAGATGCCATGTGGCTAGCGCGTTCATTGAACCCACCGAACTCGCCACCATAGCGCACCGGGCGGCCCATCATTTTTGCGATTTCAGGAACGATTTCATCATTCATCGCCCCGACAGCGGCAACCCCAGCCATAACCAAATCGATCCGCTCTTCTAGCGGGCGCGAAGCCCAAACTGCCTGTGCGCCTCGGGCGCGCTCTGCCGCAGCAAAGGCCTCATCCCGTGACAGAGCCACGCGTTCTGCAAATACCGACCCGTCAATCGGTGAGATACATTTCAAAACCTGATCCATGCCAGTTCTCCAGATGCAGGGATTCCACCCTGTCTATTCAAAGAAAGTCCCATAAACCCAACGAGCGACGTTCCGAGGGCAATACGGAGCTATGCCCGCTCAAATCCGCGCGCGATCTCGTAGTCAGTCACGACACGTTCAAATTCTTCGATTTCCACCTCAGCAGCGTGCGTATAGTGGTCGATGGCTTCGTCGCCCAAAGCCGCGCGAAGCATCGTAGATCCGTGTAACGCGTCACGCGCTTCGCGAAGATTACCCGGAATCATCCCGGATTCTCCCTGATATACGTCACCTTTGGTTGGAGCTTGAAGCTCTAGGCCCTGTTCAATACCTGCAATACCTGCGGCAAGCATGCCTGCCATGGCAAGATAAGGGTTCATATCGGAGCCAGGGATCCGGCACTCAATACGAATAGCTTTTGTACCATCGCCACAAAGTCGGTATCCGGCAGTACGATTATCCACCGACCAAATGATGCGGGTCGGTGCAAAAGTACCCTTCATGAACCGTTTGTAGCTATTGATGTAGGGCGCCATGAAGTAGGTGTAGTCTGGCGCATACTTCAACAAACCGGCGGTATAGGCCTTCATTACTTCAGACATGCCCAAACTGTCGCTTGGATCAAAGAACGCATTTGAACCCTCTTTCCAAAGCGATTGATGAACGTGGGACGAACTGCCTACCTTGTCATGGTGCCATTTCGGCAGAAATGTCGCCGCATGGCCTTGCTGCCACGCGATTTCTTTGACGGCGTGTTTTGCGATTGTGTGATAAGCCGCCGTGTCCAATGCTGAGGCATACTTGATATTCAGCTCTTCCTGACCGGTCTCTGCTTCACCTTTCGAATTTTCCACCGGAATCCCAGCATTCCACAAATGATTGCGGATCGGGCGCATCACGTGTTCTTCCTTTGTGGTTTGGAATATGTGATAATCTTCGTTGTAACCCGATATCGGCTCCAGATCCCGAAACCCGCTTTTGCGGATTTCATCAAAGTTCTTTTCGAAGAGAAAAAACTCCAGCTCAGTTGCCATCTTAGCATCATATCCAAGCGCATTCAGGCGTTTTACCTGCGATTTAAGCATCGCGCGTGGAGAATGAGGGACCTCCTCATGTGTGTGGTGATCAAGAATGTCACACAGCACGAGTGCCGTACCTTCCAGCCACGGTACCGGCCGTAGCGTGGTCAAATCAGGCTTCATAACATAGTCGCCATAGCCCCGCTCCCAGGAAGTCGAAGCGTAGCCATCCGGCGTTCCCATCTCCAGATCAGTTGCCAGCAGGTAATTGCAACAGTGCGTTTCCTCATAAGCACCCGCAACAAAATGCGCCGCGTGAAAACGTTTCCCCATCAAACGTCCCTGCATATCTGCAAAACAGACCAAAACAGTGTCGATTGCGCCGTCTTGGACCTCCGCTTGAAGGTCCTCAAAAGTCATCGTTCCGCCCATGACAATTCCTCCAAATGAGCGATTTCCTTTATGGCAGGTTGAAGAAGCGTCAATAGCTCTTCCGTGATCTCCGCCACATCCTCCGGAGAGCGCATCAGATCATTGCGCACTTCGATCATGACATTCGCCAATCCACGGGACTGGGCGTGCAACCTGAGCGAATGTGTAACCCCATCGCCGGGTCCGTAAGGTTCATTCCGTTCTACCCGACGATGCGAAAGTAAAGTTTTCCGCGCCAGCATCGCGTCGGCCAGGCGACTGTCTTCATCATGCAACAGCCCGATTTCGACCGCACGCTTTGCGCCGTAATATATCGGCGTAAAACTGTGTATCGTCACAACCACCGGATCGTTGTTGCGGGCTTCCAAAACGCCTGACACGGCCGCACAGAATGGTCCATAGACAGACTGTATTCTTGCATCGCGCTGTGACTGGTTCAGATTCTGATTTCCCGGAACCTCAATCAGCTCGGACCTTTCCGGTATCGCACTTGGCGCATCCGGTGGACGGTTACAGTCGTAAACCAACCGCGAAACCCGCAATAGTATGGCGGGCGCATCCAGCGCGGCACTCAAGGCCAATGTAACCTCACGCGCACCAGGGTCCCAAACCGCGTGGCTCAACCTGTCTTTATCGGCAAGGCCCAATTCGTCATAGGCTTCGGGTATTGTGGAGCTTGCATGCTCGCACAACAACACGACACGACCCTTGCCATTCGGATTCAATATCTCAACCGGGTCGATCATGCGCCTGCCACCTCCCTGTAGAGGTTTGCACCAAGGCTGAACTTTGTGCCACGACGCACCACATGAACGACAAAACCATCAGCATCGCCGCGCGCACAAATTCAAATAGAAATCTGCCATTTACCATCTAGCGTCCCAGGGTCATGGCCAATAGCTCGGCATGCAATGCAGGCGTCGCGGCTGATATCACACGACCATCCGAATTCAGATTAAGCAGATTACCATTCCAATCAGTAATCACACCACCGGCAGCTTCGATGACAGCCGCAACCGGAAGAAAATCGTAAGGTTGTAGGTCATAGTCAATAACCGCATCAACGTGCCCCATCGCAACCAGGGCATGGGGATAGCAATCGTAGGCAAACCTTCGGGTTTGACCGGAATGCATCAAATCTCTGAACAAATCAGGGTGATCACGGTAAATCTTATCTCCTTCATTCACGAAGAATACTGCGTGGCTCAAACTCTCTGTTCCACTGACTGAAACCGACTGGCCATTTAGCATGGCCCCTTGCCCTTTGATACCAAGCAGACATTCATTCAGTGCGGGCATTCCAATCACGCCAAGCAAAGGTTCACCCTTAACAAGCAAACCCAACAAGAAGCCAAATAAAGGATGGCCTGACAGAAACGAACGGGTGCCGTCAATCGGATCGATGATCCAGACATGATCACGATTCAACCCCTCGGCACCCTGTTCCTCACCAAATATTCCATCTTCTGGAAAGTGCTCAGCCAGATAGGCACGCACGATGGTTTCGACGCCTTTATCTGCCTGAGTCACAGGGCTTTCATCGGTTTTGAATTCAACGCCCAGACGGCCACGAAAATAACCCCGAGCTGCGTCAGCGGCCAAAGCTGCAATCTGCGTCGCATGCTCTGCATGTGTTTTCCCGTCCGTAGTCGATCTAACCATTTCTGAAGGGCTCAACATTCAATACGATCCATCTGCAATTACTGCTTTGATACCCCAGGCATCCAGTGATTGCGCGAGTGCCTTACTAGGCGCTTTATCGGTCACAATATGACTAATCTGGCGCGGGGCGGGTCCTACGAAGGGCGCAGATTCGCTGAGTTTGCCGTGGTCGAATGCAATCAGAATCTGGTCGGCACATTCCGCCACGATCTGCGCAAGCTCTGCCTCTGCATTGCTGTGATACAAAAAGCCTCGGCGTGGTGAAACGGCATCCGCACTGAGGATCGCCATGTCATATACCAGTCGCTGGGCCTGTCTATGGGTTACGTGACCAAAGGCACCACGCTCATTGGCCTGCATTTCTCCGCCAAGAATATGCACCCGGTTACCATTCACGTTGACCAGTGTCTGGGCCACTCCAATCGAATTGGTCGCGATTGTCAGGTTTTGATGCCGTCGCAGTTCTTCCGCGACAAATGCAGTGGTCGATCCAACATCAAGAAAAAGGGTCATGCCGTCAGATACTAGCGTACTAACGACATTGGCAATCAGCCGCTTTTCTGTCGGGCGCTGAGTAATGCGCCGAAAAAAGCTGGGGTCGTTCTGTGTGCCCACCAAATAAGCACCACCACGCACGCGGGCCACCATTGCGGTTTTGGAAAGGGACTTGATTGTTCTCCGTACTGTTTCCTCGGAAACGTCGAGCGCTTTCGCCAGATCTGTGTTCCGCGCAGAGCCACCCAGGCGCCTCAGCGCTTCAAGAAGCTCAATTTCTCGATGTGTCTGCGACATCCGCTTTCCACAATATCCCTCGCATCTTCCACGTTATCCCACAATATTTTACAAACGCAACAATTCTTGCGTCCATATGTTGATTTTTGATGTTTAATGTGGATTTTGGCAGGGCGTGCAGCGCATTCTTTGCTCGGCACAAGCAAGTTAGAATCACAACAGCTAGATTCCTGACATCAACTGAGCCGTCGGTCAATTCATCTGGAGCGTCAAACGATGCACGACAAAAGAAACGTCCTTTTTATTATCACCGACCAGATGCGGGCTGATTGTGTGTTTGGTGCGCTGGCGAACCACGTTGATCTACCCCATTTGCGGGCGCTGATGAAAGACAGCGTCACCTTCACCCGTCATTTCTCGGTTACAAATCCATGCGGGCCTTCGCGAGCATCGCTGCTGACGGGGCAATATGCGATGAACCACCGCTCGGTTCGAAACGGCACGCCTCTTCGCCACGACACGCCTTCGATCGCATCAGAGATGCGCAAGGCAGGCTACCTTCCTATGCTTTTTGGATACACCGACACCTCGCAGGACCCGCGCGTATTTGACGCCAATGATCCGGCTCTGCGTTCTTACGAGTTTCACCTGCCAGGTTTTCAGGAAATGGTGGAGATGCGCATGGAGATGTCTTTTCCCTGGCGATCACACCTTAAGAACAAAGGATATGTTTTCGACGACTATTTTGATGTTTTTAAACCCGTCTCGCCAACCGGGGACGCTCCGAAACTGAATGATCCTGCGCTCTATGCTGCAGAAGACAGTGACACGGCATTTCTGACTGACCGGTTTCTGGAAACCATGCCAGCTTATGCAGATCAGGACAAAGGATGGTTCGCCCATCTTACTTATCTACGACCACATCCGCCGCTGGTCGCACCAACCCCTTACAACCAAATGTATGATCCGGCCAAACTGCCGAATCCAACGCGCCATGCTTCAGCACAAGCAGAAGACGCGCTCCATCCGTTCTTCGCACCTACCAGGGCAAACAGTACTGTCGCAGGATTTGTCGAAGGTTTCCCCGAACTCGAGCCGACTGACGAGGTCGTCGCGACCCTTCGGTCTATCTATCTGGGCCTCGCAACCGAAGTTGATCACCACATCGGTCGTGTCGTGCAGTTCCTGAAAGACAGCGGCCAATACGACAACACATTGTTGGTAGTCACAGCCGATCATGGCGAGATGCTGGGTGACCATCATAGTTGGGGTAAGATGTCGGTATATGACGCGGCATACCATACACCCCTGATTGTCAGGATGCCGGGCGGTGCCGAAGGCGCACAGATCTCGAAGCCAACGGAGAGCATCGATATTGTCCCAACGATCCTCAATTGGGTTGGGCAACCAGCTCATGACGCAATGAATGGCATGACTTTGATGCCGTTCCTTGAGGGGAACCTACCTGAGAACTGGCGCAAATATTCTTTCTCTGAGCTCGATTTTGCGGACCCAATCGCGCCAACCCTTTGGCAGAAGACGCTTGGCACGGACATCTCGGACAGCTGTCTTGGCATTCTGCGCGACGATCGGTTCACGCTTGTACAGTTCGGAGCCGACCTACCACCCCTGCTTTTTGACCACAAAGGCAAAGGCGAAATGGAAAACGTCGCAGAACGACCTGAGTTTTCGCAGGTCCTCACCCAAATGACGCAGGAGATGTTACGGCATCGCATGCGTCATATGGACAAAACCTTGTCCAATTGGATGATCACTTCGGACGGCCCCCTCCATCCCTCGCAGCTGGCATCACAAGTGGGAAAAAGCGGGAAAGCATATTAATTTGACGCGTGGAGCTCAAATGGTAGTAGAGTCAGTAATCTGGCGTGAATTCTTGTAGTAGATCAGTCATCGTTTACAGGAATTGCAGCCTCAATGCTGATCTTGCTCAGACCTGGCGCAACAAAAATCATTCTGGAACAACATGAATGCAGAGCTTTCCCCAAGGTTTCTGCTCACTCTGCCCTTTGACGGTACTGTCTTTGATCCCAGCGATTTTTGCGGTCAAAAAAGTTTCAATGGAGCCGATCTATCAGAATAGCTTGCGGGCGAACCAAACCATACAAACTCCAATTGTAAATTTTCAATCTATTGCGCTAACCTAACTGCATGAGCCCGCTCCATCCGGCCAAGCCAACTAGCATTTTTCTCATAATGACGTTCTTGAACGTCTTGTTTTTTGCGACGCAGGTATATGCCCAAGAGCGTGTGGCATTATTAATCGGCAATTCAAACTATGAAGCCCCAGAAATGTCATTGCGCAATCCGGCAAATGACGTCGCAGCCTTGAGCGCTGCACTGGAGGAGCTTGGATTTTCCGTCACCCAAGCCACGGATCAGAACGCAGAAGCCATGCAAAGGGCAGTAGAGCAATTCGGCGTCGCGGCGAAGGGTGCTGAGATGGCGGTCTTCTTCTACGCCGGACACGGTGTCCAGATCGGAGGAGAAAATCATCTGATTGGCACAGATTTTGCAGGCAACGATCTATCGGCGCTCAGGCAAAGCTCGATGACCCTAGATTTGGTGCGCGATGTGATGTCCAGGGCCGGACCAGATATCGGGATCTTGCTCTTGGACGCTTGTCGCAACAACCCGTTCACTGAAAGTGGGATGGTCGAAAATGGGCTGGTCAGAATTCGTGGCGGAGCCGGTTTGCTGATCGCTTATGCCACTGACCCCGGCAATGTGGCCTATGATGGATTGGAAGAAAACAGCGTTTTCACTTCAGGTCTTCTCGATCACATTGCGACACCCAATCTGGACGTGCGGCTGATGTTGGGTCGCGTGCGCCAACAGGTCGTTCTTGAGACAGATGGACGCCAAATTCCCTGGGTCGAAGAATCCGTTCTGGATGAGTATAGCTTTGCGCCGGTTCTGGCTGGCAGTGCCCCCAAAGACGAATACACCATTGATCTGGAACATTGGCGGCGCATCGCTTCCAGTTCGAATGCACAGGATTTCGAGGGATACCTAGAGGCCCACCCGGAGGGATTGTTTGCTTCATTTGCGCGCGAAAGGATAGCCGCTCCCCTACCGGAACCTGCAGCTTCACTGGCGCCGATCAACGCCTCGCTAACCGAAGCCGATCCCAACAAAATTGCCTCGGCATTGGTAGCTCTGGGGTATTTGAATGACCCCCAGACGCGCGACCTGGGTCCAGCATTGGACAATTATCGTAGCCAATTGCCAGAACGCGAAACTGCCTCGGCTGACCGCCTGCTTCAAGACGCGGCGCAAGTGTCGATTTTTCTGGCCACCACCACGCTGCAAAGACTACGCACCGATATTGTGGCCTTGCGCAGCCTGGAACGCACGCTTGGTATCGCCGAAGATGCATTGCGGCAAATCGAGGATATTGCCCGTACCGACGCAAACGCCTTGCCCATTTTGCAACAGGCGCGCAACGACATTTATGATATCTATCGATCGCGCGGAATCATCTTGCGCCGTCTGGACCAAAGCCGAAGCTACTACGAAGAAGTTCTAAATCGCGCTGTCATCTTCTTCCCTCCTGGCATTGATGCGTCAATAATAAGCAAAGCATCAGCACCGCGGGATCTGAACATCGCCGATGCGCGAATGACAAACGACGCAGCTCTTTTTTTGCGGCACGTTTCGCAGGCAGAAGATAGTAGAAAAGGAAGTTACCAATGGCTGACCGATCTCATCCCTCCCGAATAGGTGCTGCACTTGTTGCGGTATCTCTTGCCCTCACGGCTTGCGGGGATAGCAGTCAGACCTCGGCCCCTGCGACTGGCCCCACAGGAGCAACGCAGGCTGAGGCCGATCTGGCGAAACAAGCCGCGGCGATGCAGAAAACAATCCTGCAAGGTGCCATCGCAGGTGGTGTCACCGGTGGCGCGATCGGATTCGGCCTTGGCGGTAGTGACGATATTGGGACAGGTATTTCGGTTGGCCTCGGGGCGGGTGCCCTGGCCGGAACCTACGTCGCCTTCGTTCAGCGCAACTATGCTGGTCGCGAGGCACGTCTGAGGCAAATCAAAAAAGATTTGGATCGCAATGCCAGTGAAATGCAAACGACGCTGAACGTTATGAACCAGGTTCTTGCGGCGCAAAGAGCCGAACTTGATGCACTGAACGCCAGCGTAGCAGCGGGCACAGCCGATCAGGCGGAGGTCACAAAAGAACTTGCCGAGGCTAATGGCAATCTTGCTCAGATGGAGCTTGCCATCGACGGAGCGACCAAACGTCAGGCTGAATTCAATGAGGCCCGGAACCTGACGATTAAACGCGGTCAGACCGCCTCACCGATTGACGGAGATTTAGCCGCCCTATCGAACCAGATCACGCAAATGCGCGGGATCGCAAACGATCTGGCATCTTCGCTATGACGAAAGGCACAGCAACTCGTTTCGCCGCCCTGCCCTGCCTATTGCTGGCCGGATGTCAGACCACGACCGATCCGGCGGACGGCGGTTTCTTTGCCGGAGTCTCAGGTATCACAACCGGAGCCTATGATGATCGCATCGCTGCTGCCGAGGGGGATGTGGCCACCGCAGAGGCGCGCAACGAAGCCCTCGCCGCGCAAATCCGGAATTCTGAATCCGAATTGGCACAGTTGAAGTTGAATATTCTTCAACGGCGCGATGCAATCGGAGGGGACGACGCCGCAACGGCTGCCCGCATCGACCGTGTGCTGAATGACGCGCCTACCGGTGCAACCCCGGATGCTAAACTGGCTGCATTACAAAAGAGCATCGCTGAAGCCCGCGCCCTGAGTGCCGATCTTGCCAAACTGTCGGGTTGATCCGCCTCAGCGCATTAACCCTGGCACCCACCAAGAGCCCAGCGGCGGAGATTGACCTTTAGGCCACCTCCATAGGGGTGTTGTTTGGTAACATTCCCGGCCTCGGGGCGATTCACGTAGGTCTGTGCCTGATCGCAAAGGGCTTCGGGTGTCCATTGATGGCAATTGGAGCAGTTCTGGTCTTTCCACAACTCGTCCGGCAACCCCTCGATTGGCGGAAATTGTGGCGTGCCCACCACCAGTTGATTGATGGTTTGCCCGCGTACATACGCGTTTCCAAAATCAAGCAGAGAGTCCAGCGTAACCAGTACATCTGCTGACGCATCAACCCCGCCTTGGGGCTCTGACACGTCGGAATCGGGCGCAGTCTTACGTGTCACGGATTCCTGTCCATACCTCAGGGCCGCCAGACGGTCCTCCGCTTTGCTCGAAAACACACCTTCGGGAAAGCTCTGCAAATACACTTCGTAGGCGTGAACGGTATCGTCGGCCAGAGCGAGCTCATACATCAGGCGTTCTGTCTCGTTAGCCTCGGCAACTTCCTCCTGCTGCTCCGGCGCATTCGCTCCAAGCAGCGGGGATGTCCCAAAGGACTCTGCCATAACCGTCTGCAAAAGACTGCTAGCCTCTTCGGCACGCGAACTATTGGGATACGCCCGCATGAAGAGCATGATTTGAACAGGGTCGCGTGTGGTAATCGCTTCCTGCCACAGTTCATCTTCACTTTGATTTTTGGCAATTTGCGTTTGGATCTGCGGTGAGAATGCAAAATCCTGTGTCAAAGACGATGTATCCCAAGGGGTTTGCAGGCCGCGCGTTTCTTGCAGTACGTCAACGCGAACTTTTTTGAACAACTGTTCGATGGCCATGCCCGGTGTTTCGATATGTTCTGCCAGACTGAGTGTGAACGGGCTGTTGCCTTTTTCGCCGTCCAGTGCAACCCCACCGGGATCGGTGGCATAGGCAAGAAAAGTGCCCGTCGGGGCCTTCATCTCGGCCAGGCCATTGTCATCCATGTTCGAAAGACTTTCGAATGGATTGTTCCGACAAGCGTCAAGAATGACGATATTGGTCTTGTTATGTGCTGATGCCATTTGATGCAGGACAGAACGCGCTTCAACTGCCATCAAGTCCAGATCAGCCGGATCACTGAGTGAGATATCGACCGGCAGCAGGTAATTCGAACCAAATGACTGTACGCCATGTCCGGCATAGTAAAAGAGCCCGACCGCATCTTCACCACTTTGACGCAGGTCGCGGCCAAACTGGGAAATCGCCCTTTTCATCTCAATCTGATTACTGTCCGTCAGATTTCGGACATCAAAGCCAAGGTCAGTTAGCTTTTCCGAAATCAGCTTTGCGTCATTGACCGGATTGTCCAACGGCGAGACCGAACCATAGGCAGAATTCCCAATCACAAGCGCAATACGCGTCTCAGCCCCTGCCTGAGCAGCCCATGATATCGATATCATCGCAATCAGAACGTAATAAATGCGAAACACGCCAGATCCTTTGCCACCATCATCCTAGCATATCCGTGACGCCGAGACATCAAGCCAGCTAGAAATTGGTTATATGTGTCTTTTGGCTTTATTATGGCCACGGACTGACATATTCCGAATTGAGTATCAAGCATAGGAAGAGGTTCACACATGCCACGCTCAACCTTGATGCGAGTTCTTATTGCCATCGCGCTCTTGGTACTTTCGAATGCCGCATCGGCACAGAGCGCTGATCCATTTGAGCATGGCTGGACGCTTGATGCCGAAACCTCCGAATTGCAGTTTTTGTCCGTTAAGAAAAATTCGGTGGCTGAAAACAGTGGATTTGCAACACTCACAGGTGTGATCAACCCGGATGGTGCCGCAGAGATCAGAGTTCTGATGGACAGCGTCGACACCAACATTGATCTGCGCAATGTGCGCATGCGATTTCTGTTTTTTGAGACCTTCAATTACCCTGAGGCTGTCATCACAGCGCAGCTTCCACCTGAAAAGTTGGTTGACCTGCATCAGGCACGTCACAAAATCATTGACCTGCCCTATACCTTGTCGCTGCACGGCGTAACAAAGGACGGTGTCGCGCAGGTTGCCATCACATTGGTCGACAATGACCGTGTCGCTGTGGCAAATACTACACCGATTGCAATCGCACTGCCCGATTTCAACCTCGAAGAAGGGCGGGGCAAACTGCAAGAGGCTGCGGGCGTTGACATCCTGCCCTTCGGTTTCGTCAGCTTTGGCTTCGTGTTCGACCGGGCGCAAGCGGGCACCCCTCCGCAACTTGTCGCGGCATCGACGACCCCCGGGGCCGCAGCGCTTGAAACCAAAGGCAATCTTGACCGCGAAGCCTGTGAAGGCCGCATGGAAATTCTTTCGCGTACAGGCAACATCTACTTCAATTCGGGTAGCGCCCGCTTGTCAGATGCGTCCATCCCGCTGCTGACCAACCTGCACAATATCGTTGATCGCTGTCCTGAACTGACGATCGAGATCGGAGGCCATACAGACAGTGACGGCTCGGATTCAGCAAATCGGGTGCTCAGCGAACGTCGCGCGCAAGCCGTCAACACCTATCTGGTCAATCAGGGTATCGCACCCGAACGTCTTGTAACCGTCGGCTATGGTGAAAGCCGTCCTGTGACTTCAAACGATACGGCCGAAGGCAAACGGCGCAATCGTCGGATCGAATTTGTGCCGGTGAATTAACCGCAATTGAAAAACAAGGGCTCAATCCCCGGCCAGAATAATCGGATTGAACCCGCCGCTGCGCCATTGTTGCAGGGCTGAAATGAAATTCGGCCCTGGCACACCGTCGATGGTACTGGAGTAGTAGCCGGCTTTTTGCAGCAGTTTTTGCACTTCCATCAAAGTATCCCGCGTCCACTGATCCGAGGCCAGTGACAACTGGTTCACAATCGTGCCGTTATCTTCTGCCGCACCCCGCAGCAACATGCGGGCGGCTTCGACGGGGTCTTGTGCAACGCCACGCCCCTCATCCAACAAGATTGCCGCCGCCAGATATCCCTGATATTCACCATCACGTGCGGCTTTCTCAAAGTAGTTCAGCGCCTCTGTTGGCTCTCCGGAAACCCCATCCTGCGCCAGCACACCAAGGTTGAAGGTTGCTTTAGCTGATCCACCTTCGGCGGCTTGCTGCAATAGCGCGATCGCGCGCGCCTCGTCCTTAGGCACGATATTCCCTTCGAATAGTGTCACGGCCAAATTGATCATGGCGTCAAAACTGCCGCCTTCTGCCGCGCGTTCGTAGAGAGACAGCGCCATGTCCTGATCCTGTGGCACCCCTGTTCCGCTTTCATGCAGCTGAGCCAGCGAAACCATCGCCCGCAAGTCACCTGCCTCAGCCGCCTGCTTGTAAAGCGTAACGGCGCGATCCACATCCCCTGCAGCAATGGTTGCCCGCGCCAACAAGGCTACGTAGTGCGACAGATCAGGCGTCTGCGCAGTGGCAGCACTGCAGGCCTGTATAGCCGTCAATGCGTTTTCCTGAAGGCGGCTGAATGGCACCCCAGGGATGCTGGCCGTTCGGTCTCGGGGATGGGTCGCAAGACGTTCACATATACCGCCCGGGGTACTGTCTTCGGGGCGCGGAATTGATGAAATTAAGCGCTGCGCCTGACCGGCATGAGCACCGTTGGGGTATTGCTCCAGATAGAATTCGAGCAGCGGGCGCATGCGGCTGCGCTGTGCAAGTTTCCAAAGACGCTCGGCTTGCTCGTCTTCCTCTTCGACGGTCACCGCGCGGGTTAGCGTTTGCGCCTGCCCTGCCCGGTCCAGAAATGCCACAACTTCGTTCACATGTGCGCCTTGCGGGTAGCGATCTATGTAAAGCTGCATGAGCGAGGCATCCTGCGCATTAGCCGCAACCTGCCACAGCAACGTCTCTTCCGAGGCAGTAACGGGGCTGTTGTCAAAACGGAACTGCCGCGTCAAAGACGAGTTGTCCCAAGGAATTTGACGTCCCCCCGTTGAAGCCAGAACATCCTTACGGACCGAAATCATCAAATCCGAGATGTCCTGTCCGGGCGTGTAGATATGGCTCAGCAACGCTTCGGTGAAAAAACTGTTTCGACCAGTGCCGTCATAGGCCACGTTGTCAGGTTGGGTCGCGTAAGCAAACATGAAATCCGCGGCGCTGCCAACACGTGCCAGCCCGTCACCGCCAACCTCAATTCCGGTGCCTTCAAAAGGATTGTCTCGACAGGCATCAAGAAAAACCAGTCGAATGCCGTCTGACCGTTCCATTCGGTTAACGAATTCGTCCATCTGAATCGTCTGTTCCGGAATGTCATCCGGTTCCGTGATCTGAGCATCAACTGGGACCAGATAATTGCGCCCGCCCACTTGAAACCCATGGCCTGCATAAAAAAGCAGCGACACATCGGAATCCGCCGCAGTTGCACCGTAAGATTCTGCGAGTGACAGCATTTCATCATGCGTCAGATCGGTGCCCAGAAACACCTCAAACCCGAGCCCTTCAAGCGCGATGGCCAGATCGGACGCATCGTTGATCGGGTTGTCCAGCGGGCTCACCGACAAGTAGTCCGAGTTGCCGATGACTAGCGCAACACGTTTGTCAGCCAGTGCCATTGAAGCACCGAACATCAACAGTAGAAGCGCCGCGAGGCAACGTTTCAGGTACACTGGCTAAGTTCTCCGACGTCTTAGAGACCGATGGCGCGCGTCAGTCCGATTTCCGCCTGACCAACAGCCGCCACTATCGTTTCTACCTGCTGGTTCTGGATGATGGCAAGTTCGGGATCGCTTGCTCTTATCAACGTGATAGCTTTTCGGATCTCCCTCTGAGCCTGACGAATTTGACGCCGTGCCTGCTGGACAGCTTCGCGTCGAATCGCGTTTCGTTCCTCTGCGGTCGTGGCAAGCGACAGACGGCGGCTGGCTTCTTCGCCAGTTTCGCGGATCCCAGCACTGGCACCGCGAATGATATCCCCAACGGAATCCAGTCCTGGTGGTAGGCCCTTAACGATCCCATCTAGATCGGCAGCATACTCATCCATCGCTTGGGCCAGACAGGCAAGATATTCGCTAACGCTTTCACCACTGCTGGCACAGGATGCAATCTCTTCGTCAAATTCCTGCGACACATTTTCGACCGTCCCCAGCGCGGCTTCTGCCTCAGCGACAGTTGTCACGGCTGTGCCTCCGCCACCTCCGCCGGTGATTGTAGTGTCGACTGTCGGCGTAACCTCAATTGTAGGCGTCGGAGGAACTGTAATAATCGTGCCGTTTGTAATGACGGCCGCCCCCGGCAAAGCAGCAATCGTAAAGACCTGCCCGCCGCTGCTGGTAACTGAACTTCTGCCCAATGTAAAGGTCGTCGCCCCGGGTGAAGTGCTGGCGAAATTCAACGGACTGAAAACGCTGGAAGTATTCAGCGTATCGGATGCCGGACCAAACCGATAAAGCGATGGCCCGCCATAGACTGTACCGGTCGTTGAGGCGCTAGATGTCTCGCCGGCCGGGACGGCAACATCGTCAGGTATGGCGAAGAGCACAGGCGAAGTTGTGTAATTTGCAGGGTTTGTGCTGCCGGTTCCCGGTGCCCACACGGTGGTGAAATCCCATCCCTGAGAAGAGGCGCCTCTGTAAAAGCTCTCGGTGTCCTGCAGCTGCGATGTGGTCAGTGCAGTGCCACCGTCACTGGTGCTGACCCCCGTAGTTTGGCTATCCCAGAATGAAGCCGTAACCGAGGCTGAGGGATCGTTAAAAACAACCAGACCGCCGAAGGTTGTTGACGCCGACCCGTTCGAGGTTATGTCGCCCGTCGCAAATGTGCGTTCGATTGTTCCGACAGTTCCAAAATCAGGGTCTGTATCGTTGTTCACCACAAGACCGCCGATGGTTACGGTATCATCAATATTGACGGCCGTAATGTCTGATGTGGAGTATGAATCTCGGATAATACCCCTGTTAAACGTCACCAAACCCGCGCCCCTAGCGACTCCACCACCCGTTTGACTGGATAAAATGACGGGGCCGGAACTGTTAGACCTTTCGATAGTCCCGACATTGTCACCGACTAGTCCTGCCGCGGATAAGAATGTACTGGACGCGTCGATAGGAAAGATGGATTCGACTCTAGCTGTACTAAAACTGTCTTCGATTGTACCGGTGTTCGTAACAACCAAACCTGCCGCTACAGATCCGCCACCCGCGCCTTCGGCAGTAACCGATCCATCGACTGAGACCCCGCTTATCAAACCGTCGTTGAACACAGCCAAAACAGCCGCGGTTTCGCCATCTATATCTGCATCCGTTACGGACAAGTTGGAAACTGATCCCAATGTTTCGATAATTCCGAACATGGCAGTGCTACCGCCCCGATCAATATTTAACCCATCAATCGCAAACCGATTTCCATCCAATGACCCCGAGAAAGTATCGATTGGGTCAAATCCTCCGGACCAGCCGGATGTGACAGACGCATCGATGTTGTTCACCAATTCAAAGCTGTCAGCATCCAGCCCCGTGCTGTCTATTCCTTGCAGGCCATATACATCCGTCAACTGATAGGGGCTGGCGGCAGTTCCGCTACCACCCAGCGCCCTCAGGAATGTGGCCCCGTCCGTGATCGAAAAATCGCCCGCCGAAAAGGACGGGATCGCACCGCCGTTCTGATCCCATGAGCCGCTTTCCAGAGTGAACGACGCAACATCGATTGCACCGCCGGAGCCGGTTTCAACGTCACCAACCGCATCGATCGTTAATCCGCCATCAGGCGCTGTAATAGCGGCGTTGATATCAATATCGTTGTCCGCACGTAGGGTAAGGTTGGAAGAGCTAGCCCAGACAACAGCCTCTTCGACAGTGATGTCCCCCGCTTGGCCGTCAGGCCCACCCAAATCCACTGGCGGGCCGCTGCCGGGGATAAGCTCTCCGGTTCCGGCAGTGGTGATGATAACATCACCAAGGTCGAGGTTGGCAACGATCGTCGCCGGGTCGACTGTCCCGAGAGCGCCGCTCGAATTGATAAAAATATTAGACGGGTCAAGCAGCAACGTCCCATGAGAACCGCTGCGCGCGCGCGTATCGGTCAGTCCTCGGTAGCTGAGCTCGATTTTACCAGAAACCTCGACAAATCCGCCATCACCCGCCTGTTCGCCCCCGCGGGCTGAGTTGAAGCCTGAGAAGATCGTAGAATAGTCAGACCAAACGATGATGCGTCCGCCATTGCCCTCCTCACCACCATCGGCGGTTAGGGTAGAGCTTGCGTCCACATTGGTTGTCTGCGCTGTCTGCAGCGTACCGCCACCCTGATAGTCTCCGCCCACCAAGATTGTGCCGCCATCACCACCACCAGCCCCATCAGCGCTCAGCGTGGCACCGGCTAATGCAATCGCTTCACCCGTGATCGTGATTGTTCCACCCTCTTGCGCACGAACCCTTGGGCGCAACGAGGTTTCAACAATCGTCTCGCGGGTCGAAGTGTCGATTGTTCCGCTGATACGAACCGCTCCACCGCTACCACCTAAAACAACTGCGCCGGAGACGCCTCCGACGGATTTCGCCTCAATCACTCCAGACATGTTGATCACCTGCCGCGCGGCATCGCGCGCGCTGGCTGCTTTCAGATGAACCAGACCACCCTCAGCCTCGATCCGCCCCGAATTGGTGACCAAGGCGTCCATCGTGGCATCATCGCTATCCGATGGAACCGCTACCTGCAAAAACCCATCGCCCGAGACGTCAAGGGTTACCTGTTCACCAGCACCCAAACCGACCTTGCCCAATGGCACCCTGATCAAGCCCGAGTTAGATACCTTGCCGCCGATCAGCGCCGCATAGCCACCGGGAACGATGGAGATCGTTCCGGCATTCTCAACCGAAGCTGAATTTCCGTTACCTTCGAAACGATATCTCCCGTTCAGGAAATCATCATCCGAGATAGCGAGGGTCGAGGCTACAAATCCGCCTGTATTTACATGACCGTTCGGCCCGATGAAAATGCCATTGGGGTTGACTAGAAACACCTGCCCGTTCGCATTCAGCTGCCCGTGGATTTGGCTAGTGGTATCACCCGTCACCCGGTTCAGGATGGCGCTCTGCTGTCTGGGCTGATGAATGTTAACCGTCGAACCGGAACCGACCGAAAATCCGTTCCAGTTCACAATAGCGGTGTCTGAACTTTGAGTTATGTCCAGTTGTGTGCTGCTGGGCTGCGAAATTGTCGCACTGCCTGAGGCCACGGAACCACCTGTCGGCAAGGACTGCGCCATCGCAGTCGTGCCCCAAAGCAATGCCGTGGCTGAAACTATCGCAGTCCGAAGTATCTTGTCGGTGCGCTCAGAATCTCCGGCTCGCAACGATACTGAAGCGGTTTCCATCAGCTCCCAGGTCATCGCGTTCACCTCTCCCATACTCAACTCGTAACGAACCCGACTTATAGGTCGAGTTTTCAATGATAAACAAATCAGCGCCGATCCCATAGGAATAGGCCGTGGTGGTGCTTTGCTCAAATATCGTAGGCTGTTCTAATCCCAGTTCCCCATAAGCACCAAAGATATAGGGCTTCAACAGCAGCGGAACTCCGGCGAGTTCAATCTGTTGAGATCGTCCCACTTCGGACCGCACGACCCAACCATCATCACCACGTAGCGAGCCCGCGTCAAACGTTGACAGCTCGCTCGAGCTGGCGACGCTGAACTGCTCAGATGTAACTAGCGGATCGCCAAAACTAGATTGAATGCGGCCGCTTAGATTCAATGACCAATTGGCATTTATCGGGCGCTGATATTGACCGGCCAAAACGAGTTTGGTGAATTCGGCACTGGCACCCTGCCGAGACAAAGGTGCTTCATCAGGCCCGACCGATGTGCTGGCTCCAAATGCATCTAACCCACGAGACAGGATAGCACTGCCGCGCAAGAATGCCCCATTATCATAGTTTCGCGTAACATCTAATGTTGCGCGCAAGACGCTTGTATCGTCGTCGTATACCGGAACTGAATCTGATCCGATCAGCAAATCTTGAGAATCGCTGATACGGTCAAAGATCAGCTGCGATGTCAGATTTAGCTGCCTCGATCGAATCCAAGGATAATACAGCCTCAGAGACAACCTCTCGAATTCGCTTTCATTCGGAACAAGGTCTGTTTCGGGGCGCGCCTTACTGGATGTTACTTCTGCATTAAACGCCAGACCATCATAGCCAATCGGGAATACGGTACCTGCCGCGACTATTCGGTATTCAGGGTCACTCGAGAAAAACCGCGTAGGTGACCCGCCCACATTGAAGTAGAAGGTCTCTCCAAGATCGAGAAAACCGTTCATCTCAAGCCCCAGACTCAGGTTCACGGGACCAAGCTCATCCGATAACGTGTTGTCGAACCCAAATGAGCCGGTAATTTCTTTGAATTCTCCGTCCAGTGTTAGAATCGTTCCGCCATTGGCGTCCCCAGCTGATAGGGTCGATGCCAGCCGAACTCCAAATGTATCACCTGCTAGCAATAGTGCCCGCTCAATCTCTTGCAGCCTGATACCGCGTTTGCCGATCAGTGGTTCAGTGATCGCCACCACCCGGTCGCGAACTTGTTCGGGAACCTTCCGGGCATCGATACGCTCGACAAACCCATCAACCACAACAATGCGAAGGGTTCCACCGTCGCGCAGAGTCTGCTGCGGCAAAACCACACGACTTAGGACAAACCCGGCATTGGCGTACGCACTTTCCAGACGGTTGGTCGCCGCAAAGATTTCAGACGCCGCGACGCGCTTGCCCGACAACCGCTCAACAAAGGCGGTATTTGCACTCTCCATCTGTGGCAGAGCACCTTCGATATCGACCCGCCCAACCGTCACGAATAACCGGTCCGCGCCCTCCGGGATCGGAGCACCCGGATCCCGCGCCACAGTCACTGGCCCAGTGCTTTGCTGATTTTGTGGCTGAAACGTCGAAGGCGCAATGTTGGACGCGCTTTGCGCCCAGGCGCTATCCGCAAGAATGTTCAAGCTGCCGGCGGCAAGTGAAAATATCACACTGATATTTTGGAGGCGCTGAAACTTCCTAGGCAGTAGCTTCGACATTGGTGACCTTTGGTGAAGGCGAGAAACAGTACTCAGAAAAACCCAGCGTATACGCCAAAGCAAGATTGTATTTACCATTTACGAAAACTCGTTGGAATTACTGTTCTGGGTATCACGTTTAGTGGCTTTGAAGTCCGTGTCCAACTTCACATAACGCGCAACTACAGCAGACCTTGTTCCAGCCACTCTTCTATCTTGTCTCGACTGACTTCGAAATGCATGGAATCCTCGCGCCCCCATGCAGCCCCCCAGACCCAGCCTTCCTGGCGGAAAAAATCGGCAAGGATAGTGAGGCCAAGTTGAGTTTTTCCATCGCCCAAAGTGTCCAGCACACCGTCGATGTTCAGATCAACAGCAAGTCCATAAGCATGCGCCGAGGCTGAGGATGTCGCTCCTCGAATTCGGCGGACACACAAAGACCCTGCCGTATTAATACGGGCAAACAAATCAGGATCGGTCCGTCGGATATTGTCGAATACAGTGCGCAGGGAATCGATTGCAGGTTTCAGCATCCGCACACGAACAGGCCCCACTTCTTCAAGGATCAGCAGACTTTCCAGACGCGGATTAGTCATTGACTGGCAACTGTCTGTTAAGTCCTCGCGCGGCAGACCAAACGTCTCTTTCAAGAATGTTGAATTTGCCAGCTGAAGTTGCTGATTCACCTTTTTACGATTGGCAATCAGAACAACCTGAGCATAGGCATCGATGATGTCGTTTGGTGTGGTGCTGTCATAGCCATAATCATCGGAACCGTCGGCACCTTGTTGCAACAAAGGTCCACCGCTTTGCGATCGGGAGATTTCCAGAGATAACTGCTCAATCTGATTGCGCATGTCTTCGACTTGCTGGCTCAGCATTTCAATCTCGATCCGGGCGCCTGAGTCGATTGCGGGCCCCTCAAAATCACTTTCAATAGGGACTATTATAGGGAAGACATACCAGATGATCGGGGCAAGGATTATCGCCACACCAAGGATTATCGCTGGAACGGTGCGCATCTGCTGTGTTTTCCTGTGTCTCACTGCCTTTGTGCATCAACCTAGAAGTCGACGGACAGGATGTCACGTCTTTGCCCGAAATTGTTAATCTCATATGTGACTTTCTTCATTGTCGCTGCTCAGAGGCAGGGGTACTCTTTGTCTCAAATATGGAAGGACATCAGTAATGCCTGCATTTTCATCGATGAAAACTATCGGGGCTTCGGCTTTTGTGGTTGTATGTGCGACACAATTTGCACTGGCGCAGTCAAATGAGCTGACAGCCGACGAAATCACCGACGCATTCAACAAACAAAAAACACGCGGACTCGTGATCGTGCCCTCAAATTCCGGCACCGAAACTACACAAGACACCGCTGAAACCACTGTTGCAGCAGCGCCCGCCGAGTATCAACCCGTCGCAACGGAAGATCAGGTCAACATTCAAGTTCGTTTCGATTTCGCCTCGGCCGCACTGCGGGACGATGAAAAACCGAAATTGGCCTCGCTCTGTCAGGCGATGAAGAACGTCGACGTGAATGTCTTTCAGATTATCGGACACACCGACAGCGCAGGATCTGCGGAATACAATCAAAACCTGTCTCTGTTGCGTGCAAAAGAGGTCAAACGCTTTCTTGTCAGCGATTGCGGCATCTCGGACCAACGCCTGGAAGTGCTCGGCGTCGGTGAAGCACAACCTCTGAATAAGGATAACCCGCGTGCAGATGAAAATCGCCGCGTTGAATTTCAGGCTCTCGGCTGATTTAGTCTCCTCTGATAACAACTAAATTCGAGGGCGGCATGACTGAATCCCGCACAGGCGACCTGTTTCAGCCGGGCGATCTGGTGAACAATACCTATCGGATCGAAGCGATCCTTGGGCGGGGTGGAACATCAGACGTTTACCGGGCACGCTCCGAGATTTCGGGGCGCCTTGCCGCACTGAAGGTATTGAAGGCCGAATTCTCCAGTAACGACGATTATCTTGTCCTTCTGACCCGAGAAGAAGAAATTCGCGACATCCGCCACGACGCGGTTGTGCGGTATTCTGAAAACAACCGCACCGCCGACGGACATGTCTATCTGGTTATGGATTACGTTGACGGACCCGGACTGGACCGGAAGCTGGCCGAGGGTCCGATGTCTGCGCCTGAAATTCTCACTGTGTGCAAACGGGTGTGCGAGGGATTGGAGGCCGCCCATGCCCGCAATATCGTCCATCGCGATCTGAGCCCGGATAATATCATCCTACGTGACGGCGATCCTGCACAGGCGGTGATTATCGATTTCGGTATTGCCAAGGATACCAATCCTGGCGCGGAGACCATCGTGGGTGGTGAATTTGCCGGTAAATATGCCTATGCAGCGCCCGAGCAGTTGTCGGGTAAAACCGATCAACGCACAGATATCTACTCTTTGGGCGCGTTGCTACTTGCAAACTTCCGGGGCGAAAAAGCAAACTCAGGGCGCAACCTGCTGGAGGTTGTCGAAAGCAAGAAAGAGCCCCTGGACACAACAAATGTGCCCGAACCACTGAAATTCATTCTCGACAAGATGACCGCCCCGGATCCAAATGACCGATTTCAATCGGCCGGTGATGTACTAAGGGCGCTTGCCTCTGCACGATCAGAACCAGTTGATAGGGCAATCCCTGACACTGATGAAGATGCCACTATAATTGTTCCAAAAAGTAGCGCTCCCGCACCTGCGATGGCCGCGCCTGAATCCACGCCTACTCAGGAAGTGCGGACACCGAAGCCCTCTCAGCCTGCAACCGCAAAAAAGTCGCGGACAGGACTTATGGCCACTTTGGGCGTTGTTATCGTCGGCGGGGCCGGAATTGGCGGCTATCTAAGCGGCACCTTCGATGGTCTGTTGGGCCCGTCATACCCCGTCGTCGCGCCCTACACATTGGTAGCGGACAAACGCGATGGGCAGCCCCCCCGTGCGGTCGGGTTCGTGCCATCGGAAGAAACTCGGGATGCTATGACACGCGAGATTACCGGAGATGGCGGTACGGTCGATTTGACATTAGCATCGGGCGACATTTCAGAAACCTGGGGAAGCGCCGTCAGCGATGTCGTAGATGCGGTGATGGATCTGGAAGAATGGCGTCTGGTCGTGAACGGCAATGACGCCCAGTTGACCGGACAGACCACGAACAAGGCCCTGCACACAGAGTTGGAGCAGCTTTTTTCCGCAGGATTACCTGCTGGGCTGCAGGGAACAGTTGATCTGGAACTTGAACCTCTATTCGTTACAGCAGCAGAGATCAGACCAATTTTGGCAGGCTTGGCCGATTGTGGCACGTTGCAATTGGTTGACCCGCCCACAACCGGATACGGGCTTGAAACCCCGGTTCGGGTGAGCGGCACACTGGCGTCTCAGGACAGCTTAATCGGGCTTGAAACCGCTTTGACGGCGCTTGTTGGCACGCGACCCGTGGATTTGGATCAGATTGCGCTCTTGAATCCTACCCTGTGTCTGATCGAGAACTATCTTCCAACTGCACCGACAAGCGATATTTCGATCGCATTCTATAATGGTGAACAGGGTAACGCGCCAAATCCCAATGGTGATTTTATCGTCGGCCAGAACCCGGTGATCGACGTCAAACTGCCAGATGATGCGCAGGACGGATTTCTGTCTGTTTCAGTTCTTGATGTCTCAGGAAACGTATTCCACCTGCTGCCCAATGTGACGCGCCAGGAAAACGGCATTCCGGCCTTAAGGGAAGGCCAAACAGGACCCATGTCAGTACGCGTTGCTTATTCGATACCAGAGAGCCAGGAAAACGGAGGCATTGCTTTCGAGGTTGACGATTCCACCTTGGGCAAAAGCAAAGTCATCGTGTTGCATAGTGACAAACAGTTATTCGACACCCTGCGACCAACAACCGAATCCGCAGCAGGATATGCCGAAGCGCTGCGCGAGCAAGATCGCAACGTCGATACGCAGATCCTGTCGCTGGACAGCCGTATTCTGACTACCCTGGAACAATAACCTGGCCTCGAACTGCAAGCCATTGGTCATTAGCGACGCCTGAAGGCATCATTTGCCTTCAGGGAATGTCGACAACAATCACCGAGATATTATCTGCGCCACCCCCATCCAGAGCGATTTGGATCAACTGATCTGCCACTGTCTCAATCGGCATTTCGGACAGTGCTTTTTCGAGCATAGGAAAAGTAGCATATTTGCTTAATCCGTCCGAGCATATCAGGAACCGGTCCCCCGGTTGAACTTCGCCACGGATCTTGTCCAATTCCAGCTCATCCCCAACTCCCACCGCACGGTTGATGGCGTTGGATTGAGGGTGTTGCTCAGCCTCGTCCCAGCTCATCTGACCGGCTAAAACGAGATCAGCGACCACGGAATGGTCGGTGGTCAGCATCTGAATTTGATTGTTCCGCAACAAATAAATTCGGCTGTCTCCGGCCCACAACCCAACAAAATGGCCATTTGCCAACATCATGCAGGCAACAGTCGTGCCGATGGTTCCGCCACCGCGTGCCTCGGCCTCGGTGCGGATCGCCGCATGGGCCTGCCGAAGCACATCGCGCAATGTGACCATCCGGTCTGATGGTGGCAGACCCGGGGGGATGGCCGCAACCATATCCGCAACAAGCCGACTGGCGTAATCACCCGCCTCGTGACCGCCCATCCCATCCGCAACCAGCCACAAGTTTTCTTCGGGCAGTGCAAGCACCGCATCTTCATTGAGCTTACGCTTGAGGCCAACATGGCTGCGGGCGCTGTACCGAACGCGGTGACTTGAATTCATATTGGCCTTGCCTCGGTCCAGACTGCAGCGTGAAGGTTGAACAAACCTCGCATGTTTGCCCCTTCCGGTAAACCTTCGCAGACCATCATTCGAGGCACACCACCGATTTCAGTGCTCCAAATTGTTGGCATCCGAAAACGATCAGATACTAATCCCGAAGCAAGATCGGGCAGCAGGCCGTCGGATACTTCTCCGCGCGTCAGTACCAAGGTGTTGCCTTGTGCACGAACCGGGGCTGTTGGCTCCTGCACTGGAACGATCAAAGCCTCAAGCTCCTTAGCCAACTTGTCACGGGTCATGTCGTCCTCGAGCGCAGCCAATGCGAGATCTTCGAGCTGACCGTAAATCTCCGCAGCCCGAAAATGAGATAGAATAGCAGAACCCTCGTTCGAAATCGCTGCAACCAATGTCAGGGGAAAGCGTCGCCCTACTCTGTCCACGGAAGGCATAAGAACGCCCAGCATTTTCTGCGGACCTGCCAAGCCTGGGGCAAGGCAGAAGCGCCAGATAGGGGCCGACATGTAATGCGAATCCCAAGCAGGCCCCAGCGACTCGGACGCGGCAAGCATGCTGTGCTGTATCCAGGTGTCCCAGGGCTGGACAAACTCGGGTGCTACCCCGAGTCGAAAGAAATCTCCGACCGAGGGCATCTTCCCGAATGCGCCAAATCCAGCCTTCGGCATCAGAAAGACTTGGGGCAGCTGAATTTCTGCAGCGCCGGCAAGGCAAAGGGGTTGATGACCGATCCTGATTGCAGCTGGAAAATCGCGATGCGACCGCCAACGTTGAAGATTACCTTCTTGCGGTCTGACACGTTTGTGCGCCGCACCTCGGCTGCGTCAAGTAAGCGGAACCAGGCCCACGGTCCGTCCTTGGACAAGACGCTTTCAATGTTGCGTTTTTCCGGTTCAAAGCTAACGCGCGCCAGCCCAACCTGACCCGGCCAGGCAATGGCCATCGGTGACGGTAGCCCGCCACGATGACGGAACTCCAGCGTCTGACCGTCGATCTCCAGCTTCACGCCCTTGGCCTTGGGGTCCAGCGCTTCGGGCATGATCTGAAACTGTATTCGCGGCTGGGGGCCAGCTGCAAAAAACGCTTCTCGGATCTCGGCTGCATTCTGAAACTGGGTCAGTACTGCCTGACTGATCCCCAGATCGGCCTCATTTACACTGGTTTTCCAAGACCACGGCCGGGTACGCATATCCACATGCTTCGCGAGGTTTTCGTTGAAGAACGTATCAATCAAACCTTGCGGGCCAAACAGCTTGCTGAAATCACCCATGGCAACATCCGCGCCCGATCTGCGGTTGAACGGATAACGATCGGTCACGACCTGTTCGCAGAAGGGCAGTACATTAGCCTGCCAGCGCGCATTAATAGATGCGCGCGTGCTGTCCGACGTGATTCCCGATGAGCCATCGATGATCTGCAATGCCCAGCGTTCCATCGGGCCAGGAATACGCGCCGCTTCCTGCTGGAACTGCTGCAACGCCTGACCGGATTCCGCGCCAGTGACACCACTGAAGGACATCTTGTTCAGTTCTTGATACACACCGGTCAGCGATCCCATCAGAAGATCAAGCTGCGAGGGTTGTCCCTGTTGCTGTTCCACCAACTGATGCAACCAAGAGAACCTATCTTCGACATATTGGCCCGGTTCTTGCACCGGCTCTGATGAAGTTGCACCGCTGGACTTGGCCAGCGCTTCCAGCAGGATTTGTGTCTGGACGGAGGTTGCGGATTGCACTTCCAGGCTGGCGGCATTTGACAACCCTTCGTTCAACGCATCCGTATTGGGCAAGGCTGAACGGCTTTCTGTCAGTTTCGTCTCGTCAGAAATCGAATTTAGGATGTTCACGATAGGCGACGTCGGGCCTGACAGTACGTTGGTCACCTCAACTGCATGGCTCAGGCTTTCCATAGGAACGATGTCAATATCGCCCAGCATGGCGTCATAGCGCGCGATGTAGTCGTTGTAGTACAGGTCCAGAACATCTCGGCTAAGCGCCGCGAGGGCCAGTTCGGTTTGCTCGGCTTCTCCGCGAGGACCTAGAACCCAGCTTTCCTTTTGTACCCGTTTGGCCACTCCGACCGCTTCGCCCAAAAATACGTCGTTGAAGCCTTTGTAGGTGAAAATCCCCTCGATCCCGTCATTTAACGGCTTCCCAGATGACCGGACCAGCACGCGACCAACGGCAGGGCCGCCAACTTCGGTAATGCGCCACTCCGGCAAGGCCGTTGCGGTTGGGCTGGATATGATCCCATTATACACCCGCTGCGCCAAGGGCAGCTCCGATAGAATACCTTGGATCTGTTCCACCATCGGCCCATTCAAGGCAACTGCCTGCATCGGCTGACTCAGCAAAGCTTCAAGGTGATCATTCAGGTCAGCGCGAAATTCCTCACGAGAAGGGCCAGGGAACGAAACCGTCCAATCGATATTCATCCATTCATTGACGAGGTTCGGGTTCATCGGACCCTGCAAGCCCAACATCAGGTAAACCTTGAGCGCTTCATATAGAACATCGGGATTGTTGATATTCGCACTCATCTGCTCTTCCAGACGCAGCAGCAAGCGCGGTAGGAACCGTTGGTTCAATGCGGCGCGATAGGTCTGCGCCGCCTGCGTACCAATCACGTCACCCTGATACAGACCATATGTTAGGCGCGTTTCCGGGTCCGGATCTGACAGTGTCGGATTCGCAGGCAGATCGCGCAACGTATTCAAAGCCTGCACGACAGGTACAAGATCGGTATCTCCCACCGGACTGGGTGGAAGCGTTGCTGCAGCGGCCTGATAGGCGGATACACCTTCCTGCGCCTCGGCAATCAGCTCGGAATTTCCCGAGAAGCTGCGCACAAGCAAAGCGCCGACCGTAACGGCCGCCATAACTGTCGCGGCGACCGAAACCCATTTGGTAATCCTGTACCGGCGTTCAACCTTATCATCTGCACTGACCAGACCTGCTTCACGGAAAATCACCTGATCAAACAATCTGGTCAGGAAATACGAGCGCCCTGAACCCTGCCCCGTACCAATGGCCTGGCGCCCAATCCCGAAGGTCCGGGCCATGCCCAGCATCAGCCGGTCAATCGGCGTCCCTTCCTGCGTTCCAGACGTGAAATACACACCGCGCAGCATATGACGATGTTGATAACGGCTGTCCTGGAAAACCTCGGTTAGAAATTCATGCGCAACCTTCCGGAAGGATGCCACCTGCATCGGGAAACCGGCAACCAGAGCGCGGCGCTGTGGGTCGGTTTCGGTCTGCATCCGTTCCAGCGATTGGGCGTTCAGGCGGCCCAGCAGCAAGGCGAACTCTTCATCGAAGGCAACAACAGGAGATTGCTCGGATCGAGACTTGTCCAATGGCAGCGTGAAACCCCACACCTGTTCACGATCTTCCTTGCCCAGATTATCGTAGAATTCGGCGAACCCGGCAATCAGATCAGCTTTGGTAAACAGGATATAGACCGGAAAGCGTACACCCAACTTCTCGCGCAGCTCCTCAAGCCGACGGCGCACGGCTTTCGCGTGCTCTTTCTGAGTTATTTCATCCTGCAGAGACAGATCCGAAAGCGAAATCGCGATCATCGCGCCATTGATTGGCTGGCGTTTACGGTATTTCTTGAGCAACCCTAGAAACCCGATCCAGGCCGCATTGTCGACTTCAGCGTCACTTTCTTGCGTTGTGTACCGCCCCGCAGTGTCGATAAGAACAGCATTTTCAGTGAACCACCAATCGCAATTACGCGTTCCGCCGACGCCACCAATCGCTGTTTTTCCCATTTCATCGGCCAGTGGAAAGTTCAGGCCAGAATTCACGATTGCCGTGGTCTTGCCTGCGCCTGGCGGGCCAATCATCACATACCACGGCAATTCGTTTAGATGGCGTCGTCCGTTCTTGGACTTACGCAGCGCCGCCATTGCCGTTTTCAACTTGCCACGCAGCTCGGAAATCTCGCTGTCGATCATATCGCCGCCATCACTGACGGCTTCGGTGATTTCTTCAGTCAGGTTCTTTTCGCGTCTGCTGCGGACGAAGAATACCGTCAGCGCGATAGCCAAAAAGATTGCAAATATGACGCCACACCAGATCAGGCGCGCCGCCACACCATCCAACGGGCGCCATTCATCCGATCCGATCAAAGGCCCGAAGAAATACAAGCTCAGCGACAGAGCAGTCGCGGTAAAGAACAGAACCGTGTAGATGGATAGGAAAACAAACTTCAGAAATCTGAGGACAATCATGGGGTTTCCTCCTGAACCAACAGGACTTCTATCCGGCGGTTGGTCGCGCGACCTTCTCGAGTCGAATTGTCGGCGATTGGTTCACTGTCGGCCCGACCTTCAGCGCTAAGCCGTTTGGGATCGGATAAATCGGCGGCCATCTGGTTCATGACAGATTTGGCCCGAGCCAGTGAAAGGGCCAGATTGGACGGAAACCGAGAGGACCGGATCGGCACGTTGTCCGAATGCCCAGCCACGATCACCGAACCGGGTTCGTCGTTCAGCGCTACCGCAACCCGGCGCACCGGCTCGCGGAATTTATCCTGCAGATGATCCGAACCCGAGCCAAACATGCCCGAGCCTTTGATGCGAATGACCAGCGTATTGCCCTTCTCAAATACCTCGACCAATCCTTCGTCGATCTCGGGCTTCAGGAATTCCACGACCTTTTCCACCTGTGCCTGTGGTGGAGGCGGTGGAGGTGGAGGTGCACGACGCTGCAATTCGGTCACAGGACCCGCATCAATTACCGACATCTGTCCTACAAGATTTTCAGTTTTGTTAGACAGCGCGTAGGACAGGCCACCAAACTCGATCATCAGCAAAAGGGCCGTCACGCCAAGCGCGATCCAAACCGGTTTCCACATGCTGAGCGCTCGATATGGCTTGTCTTCGCCTTCCCAATGCGGAGCTAGGTCGCGTTCAACCGGGCCGCGCTGAGCCCGGATGATCCGCGCAAGACCTTGCCTAATCTGCAAATGCTTGTCCGGACCTCCCTGTTCCACCCGCAGGCGGCCTTCAAAGCCCAGTGACAGGCACATGTAGACGAACTCTAGCAATTCGATGTTGTTCGCAGGCTCTTGTTCCAGCCGCGCCAGAAGATCATAGAACCGATCGCCACCAACCGTCTCGCGGTGGAAGGTCCCGACCAGAGACTGCGTGGCCCAGCTGGATTGCCCGCCCCAAGGTGTATTCAACACCACATCGTCCAATGTGGCGCAGAGCGCATAGCGTGCGATCTTTACTGACTGGGCTGGGATACCCGCCTGCAATGCCGCGTTCTCGAAACTGCGCACTTCAGCTACCACGCTTTGGCGAAGCTTGTCGGGGTCCATGTGTTGCGCGCGGTTGCGAATTCGACTGATGAGCGAAAACAAAGGCGAGGCACAGGCATTCAGGCGGTTCATGCCGGTGGTTGCCACCTGCCCTGTTCCACCCTGTGACATGCGCGGTTGCGAAGCCTGCGCAGGTGGCACGCCAATTTCTGCCCCGCCCGCCGCTGGCTGCTGAGGTGGAGTCTCCATCGGGTAACCTGCCGGTTGCTGAGACGCGGCAGGCTGCTGCTGCGTGCCGCCGGGCTGACGCCGTCCACCCGGGTTAGGTCGGATCACCGTCTTGTCTGTGTCGTCCGGTTCGGCAAAAGGATCGTTGTCGGACATCGTTTTCCTGCTTCCTCAAGGCCCCCGCATCTTACTGTGACCCACGCGGGCAGCCCCATCAAATTGTTTTTTGGCAACCTCTCTAGGCCTCGTCTTTCAAACGAACGCCTACTGATTGCGGATCGCCCAAAGCTCCATCTGCAGACCTGGGTACTGTCCTGACACGTGCACCGCGATCCCACCGGAGGTAGTCATTTTGCTCCAATACGGGCTGGCGGCGTCCAGTTCGAAGTACACCACTCCCGAATGATACGGAATTTGACGCGGAGCAACAGGGAGCGGGCGCAGCGTGATTCCCGGTAAGGCCGAGTTCACCAACTGACGGATTTCCTCGACTGGCCCGGTCTTGGCCTGGCCTGCAAAATGCCTCCGTACATCCTCGGCTGGGATATCGGCATTGACGGCCAGAACGAACCCCGCATTTCCGATCAACTTGCGGTCGGCTATTACGCCTACGCTTATGCCGTATTTCCGTGGCTCCAGCGGGATCGAGATCGCCGTCTGCTCCAAAACCGAGCTCAGGTACTGGCGCAGAACGCGGATCACTGGCGCAAAAGACTCGGTCAGATTGTCATGCTGATAGGCTGGAAACTGCACGGCTTCCTTTTCGGCACTCATAAATGTCGCAAGCTCTCCAGCCAGCGCGGCACAGACGCGATAAACATGTTCGGGATGCACGTTTTCGATATTTGCGAAATGGCGAACAAGAGGCAAGTTTCGGTTTATCACCATCAACAACAAGAAATCCGATATCTCGGCAGCACCCTTGGCAGGACCGCCTTCAGACAATCTTCCGGCCAAGGCCTGCATCCTGTGTGACAGCATACCTTCAAGTTCGTTCATGAAGCCCGCCAGTGCCGGAGCCGCGCGAACATCCATAACCGAGGGGATAAAGCCACGGTCCATTATGATTTCTTTGTCCGGACGCACTTCGATGATCCGGGCAATCGGAATGGCAAGCTTGTCGGCCAAATCGTCAACAGCCAGTGCAAACTGCAGGCGCAGCTTGCCAACACCAAGGGTCACCGGCTTCTTTTGCTGGCTCATCACATCCGTGATTTCCTGCTCTGCCGGGCGCAGACGGCTAACCGACTGTTCAGCCCCGCTCAGGTCTACTTCGGACGCGCCTTGCCGCCTTTGCGGAACCGTCAAATATACCACGCAATCCTTGATCGACTCGGGCACTTCCAGCGCCGGTGGATGATCTTCGGCCTGCGGGACGCGAAACACCTGCCCATCCGATGTCAGACCCGCGCAAGACTTGAGCGCGATCTGACCGACCTTGAGTACTTCGTCATCAATCTCAAGCGCACTCATACCCCAGGCATAGGGCGTCATTCTACGCGCCAGCCCGGCCACCAGAGCCTCAGTATATCTGTCGGCCTGCTGGAAATGATGGGGCTGCAGAAACAACCCTTCGGTCCATAGCACCTTGCTGTCCCAGGACAATGGCTGCCCTCCCTTGTTATCGCGCCCAAGCTGGACGTTACTTCAGCTTCTCCAGCTGTTCCTTATAGGCACGTGCGAACTCGCGGCTGAATAGATCGTGGAAATCATTCTCTGCCTGATCCGAAATCTCCGCGTACATCTTCTCATAGACTTCCCAATATTGAGTCTTCTTACCCTTGAAAAGTGACCCAAGTTTGCCAGACCCTTCAATTTTTCCGGCCAAAACTTCGGGATCAAGACGAGACAGCACGCCTTTCAATGCCGCCTCCATGCCTGTCACCATGGCGATCTCATGCGCCTTAATGTCATTCAGCGCCTCCTCGGTCGCTTCTTCCGAAGCCAGATAGCCTTTGACACGAGGTTTCACGAGCGCTTCGATTGCCTGCTCCGGGCTGATCGAAAACTTTAACGGGTTATTCCCACCTGCGCTGATCATCGTCTGATCGATCCGGAATTCAGACTTGATCGAGGTGCGCGTCATCAGGATCTCGCGCAGACCAACAATCATCGTTCGCAGCACACGGCCCAACCGGCCCATCGTTGCGGGCAGATCAGCATCGTCAATGCGCAGATCATCCACCTCAAGCGCCTCAAGCAAAGCGCGTGCCGCCGCCTGATCCCCAGTCGCGACAGGCATAGCGGCCTGTACGTCCACTTTTGCTTGCTCCGGCGCAGGTTCGGAAGATGCAGCTTCGGGTTTGGAGATCGGTGGTGGTGCAGCAGCCTGCCCACCCGGTGTCGGTTTAGTTGGCGGCGGAGCCGGGTTTTGTGGTGCTCCCCCGAAAGGGTCTGTGGGTGATGCGCCTTGTGGCGAAAGCAGGTCATCATCCCAATCATCCGGGATCAGATTTGCGCCACTGCTTGGAGCCGAAAACGCATCCGAGGCTGACGGATTGTGCATCGGATCGCTGGCCCCCATTTCCTGATGCGCATCTTTTGGTTTCGCAAAAAATGGGTCGTCATCATCCAAAGGCGGCAACAGCTCATCCATCGGGTCAGGCGTCGAAATTTGGCCCGGCCCTTTCGGCGCGTCACCCCCCAACAATTCATCAAGGAAATCCCCGCCCGGCCCCGAATCGTCCAGCAGAGCCAACGGGTCAGGCGCATTTTGCGACTGCCCCGGCGAGACTCGATCCTGTTGCATCGGCTGAGGAATCATCTCTTCGAACGACGGCAGGTCGGCGCCGATTTCGACCACCATTTCATACCCACCTGCCGTCAGCACATCGCCATTGTTCAGCGGTGTGGGCGTCCGGCCCAGGGCAATCTTAGAGTAGTTGAGAAAAGTGCCGTTGGTCGACAAGTCCACAATCACGACGTTGCCATTGTGATCTTCGATGACAAAATGGTTCTTGCTGAGCGTTCGCTCAGGGTCGGGGAGGACAAGGTCATTGGCCGGTCCACGCCCCACGGTCAAAGAACCCCCCTGCATCGACACCGGGCGCCCGTCGCCCGGCACTATGCCGGTGGATTGAAATTTTAGTGTGACCGTCATTCGTTTGTCTTCATCCTCCAACCAGAACGGTGGGGCAGCAAGGCGGCAGGATCGGACCACCGCAGGCGCAAGTATCCATCACCCGCGCCGCCGGAAGCTTGCCAATCAACACCGTCGCCGATCCTTTCAATATAGGATGCGGAAATGCAGGTGTCGCCAAATCTGTCACACGTGCCGCTGGCAGTTTTGAAACCAGAACGGTTGGACAACAAGGTGGCATGATCGGCATCGGTACCGGCGCAGGAGGAGGAGGCGCTGGCGGCGGTGCCGGCAGCGTGCATGCGTGCAGATCAGTTACACGGGCCTGTGGAAATCCCATGTTTATTCCTCCGTCTCTGAACCGGCACCGTCGCGGTCCAGACTACCATTCCCACCCCGAGCAATATCGACGCCGCGATCAATCAGCAACTGTAGGTAGGCATCAAAATCGCCTTCGTGATTGTCCATCGCAACAACATTCATTGCAAAGGCCACGATTTCCGCCGCCCCGAGCGGGGCTGGCATAGTCGCTAAATCGCCGGTTCCCAGCGTACCATCTGAATAGAGCACGCCAATGGCACAATTCACGGTTTCGTCATCCGGGTCGGCCAGATCAATGGTTTCCCCCGCTTTTTGCCGGTTTTCGGGCGTTGGGCGAAACACCCATTCCTCGGATGCAGCTAAAGCGCGGGTATTGTTGTCCGGCGCTTTGCCGATGTAATCGCGCGCGGCCAGGCAAGACCACCACACGCGCTCCCGTGGCGGCAGCGCAACACCCAACAGACGCAGTACATCAATGTAAGCTTCCTTTTTATCCAATTCAGCCAGAACAACATCCACTGCAGCGCTGGCCGGGGCATCAAGTTCAACACTGAGCCGCGCGTTGGCGTCGGCCAACATGCGGGCGGCGGGTACCTGCGGGACCTTGACCATATCTGCAAATCGTTCACTCATCGGTCAGCCCCCTAGTTGATCATTGTCAGGCCGCCCTTGAGGGTCAGCATGGCATCGCCGTTCACAGTCGTCATCGGGCTCTTTGCATCCAGTTTGGCATTCGCCTGAACCTTGATCATCGTACTCTTGATTGTAATGCTTGTCGGATCCAGCTTGATCGATGACCCGCCCACTTTCAGTTCAATCGACTGCATTGCGGTGACGGTAATCTTGCCCGATTTGGCATCGACCTGAATATTGCCGGTGTTCACCGTGGTTGTCTTGTTCCCGGTCTTGATCGTTTCGGTGTTGTTGCCGGTCACGGTGCGGGTGGACTTGCCCTCGACCGTTTCGGTTTGGTCGGTCTTGATTTCGACCGTCTGGCTGCCGGTTTCAATCTTGAAAGTATGGTCGCCCTCTTTGATCGTTTCATCCACGTTCTTCTTGACCACCTGGCTCAGACAGCCGTCGCCGCCGTTGCCGCCTTTGTCCAGCTTGTCATAACCAACGGTAATGGTGGACATGTTCTTGACCAGCTTTTCATGATCCTTCTGCGCCTGAAAACGCACCAGTTCTTCGCCCTTTTTGTCCTCGAACATCAGCTCGTTGAACATCTCGGCGCTGCCACCTTTCGAGGACCGCGTCTTGATCCCGGTCTGCGTCTGATTGGCAGGCAGCGCATAGGGCGGCATGGTGTCCGCGTTGTACAGCATGCCGGTACAGATCGGCCGGTCCGGATCGCCCTCTTCGAACTGGATCACCACCTCCTGACCAATGCGGGGAATGCTGACCATCCCCCAGTTCTTGCCGGACCACGGCGTGACGACACGCACCCAGCAAGTCGTGTTCTCGTCTTTCTTGCCTTCGCGATCCCAGTGGAACTGCACTTTGATGCGCCCGTGCTTGTCGGTCCAGATTTCCTCGCCGCTTTTGCCAGTCACAATGGCGGTATGCAGCCCCGAAATCTCGGGCCATGGCGCGGTCAGGGGCGAGCGGTATTTGACTGATTTCGGCTGCGCCTCGAACTCGACCATGAACATCTCGCCGCCATCATCGGGGAATTCCAGCGCGCCGGTATCAAGGTCTTGTGAGTTCTTCTCGAACCCGTAACCCTCGGTCGTCTGCAGGTAATAGGTAGCCCCGGTGATCAGGAAATCATCGTTCTGGGCCTTTTCGGGATGTTCCTTCAACGTGAAGGTTTTGCCCACCTCCATCGCCCGGACTGAGGCGCGGCCCCGGCGGCGGTCGAACCGGGCATCTTCGGCCTCCATGCGCACCTGAGCACGGGTCGTGCCGAGCTTGGTTTCCTTATAATAATGTCCGGGTGCATCGTACAGCTCATAGCTTTTGTAGTTATGCGTAGCCTTGGTCTTTGTGTTCGCCCGCACATCCAGCTTGGCGTTCGGCGTGTTGAAATCGAAATCCCGCAGCGACACGACGCCCGGTACGACCTCTTGCGAGCTAGCCCATTCTGACACGCAATCCGGCAGGCGCTGTTTATAGTCATCGCCTGGACGATATTCGACCGTCGATATGCCTTCGATGGGCTTGTGCGCGGAAACATCGTCGCACAGCACGAGCGTTTCCAGCTTACGCTCGGCATTCGCGTAGTCGAAATAATAATAGATGCCCTCTTCCTGCATCAGACGCGAGATGAAATCGAAGTCGGTTTCCCGGTACTGCACGCAGTATTCCCGCTGCTGATAACTGGCGCTCAGACTCTTTTTGAAGTCCGAGAACGCGTACTCGCCGAAGATTTTTTCGATGATCTGCACGGCGGTCATGTTCTGGAAAATGCGGCTGTCGGTGGTCTGATCCAGCATCCAGAACCAGGGTCGCAATTCTGCCAGCAATTGTACAAAGCCATCCCGCAGTGCCAGCCGTTCAACGCGAACAATCGTGCCGGTGAACTTGCGCTCGGCCCCCTTGGCGGCGGCCATGTGGATGGTCATGATCTTGCCCAGCAGCTTGTCCAGCGCGATGGACTTGTCCGGCGACAGAACCTCGACCTGAATGTCCGTTAGCTCGCCCAGCTTTTCCGTCACAATCGCCCGCCGGATGACTAGCTCGTCTTCGCCATAGCTGTATGAGCCGGTGATCCGAAGGGGCCACTCTTTACTTTGCATACCTTGCGCCATTTACCGTTCCTTCCAAATCTCGTTCGACACGCCGTTACAGATCGGCCAGCAAAGCCGCCAGTTCCGGGTCCATTTCATCTTCATCCCCGTCATCCCCCGCATCATCATCAAATGCCGAGAGAAAATCATCCAGACCGCCAGCGTCATCGTCCTCAATATCCAGGTCGAAGCCATCGTCATCCAGATCCGATGTGTCGTCATCGCCGAGGTCAAGATCTGGATCGGAATCATCGTCCAGACCCAGATCATCCATATCAAACTCATCGTCCGAGACCGCCTCTTCCGCCTCGGGCTCATCCGGCACATCCGGTGATGGCGCCGGAGCCGGGACGCCTGACCACGGCCCTAGCAACTCCTGACCAGCGACCGAGTTGAACGATCCCAGCCTGATCTCATCCCGCCCTTTGACAGACAGCAGGGGCATATAACCGCGCTGAACCGAATGTTCGTGCTTGTCCAAACTGATATTGCGCTCGGTGCAGGGCAGAGCCACCTGATCGCCATAGCGGTCGTTTACGAAATGATAAGGCATTCCACCAAGGCTCATGACTGAACCCAAATTCATCGCTTTGCCATTCTGCTTGAAAGACCGTGCAAGTAAGATCGTCACTAGCACCGCTGGATTGGCCCAGAGCATTCCGCGCAATCCTTCAGCCTCGGTGAATTCCTCGAATTCAAACTCATAAATTGGTTCGGACTTGGCCCCGTATGGCCGACGCAGCAGAAAGCGTGGCGAAGCAAGCCCGACATGCCCGGCTTCAGGCATCATGCGGAACGTGTCCCAAGCCTTGACCACCAATGGGTGGCGGTCGTCTTTCTTGATGTCCAGATAGGCGGGTGTAATAGCGCTGATAAAGGGTGCATCCACATGTGCAGCAACCCGGCCCACGCGCCCGAGAAGTTCTGCATGAGGCGGTGTCTCCTCGAAAGTATAAAGACCGATCAGCGCGGAATATCCTCCACGTCCGTTCTCTTCATCTAGCGGCTCTTCGGTCAACAATCGCACAAGCCCGGTTTGGGCCAAATCCTCTTCGGCTGCCAGATCGGCGGCGATTTCTTCAGCGGATACATCGTAGAGGATCACATCCAGCGTATCGTCATCTTCGACGCTGCGGGCGATCAAATCCAGACTGCGCCATTGCGCCTCGACCGACTGAAATTCGGGATGATGCAGAACCAGCCGCATCGCCGTACTCAGCGCGTCATCTACCGCAGTCTGCATAGCTGCGACGTCGGGACTGGGTAGTTTGTGGATATGCGGCCCAACCACGCGCTTCAACAGATCGTCCACCGGAGAGGGTTGCGCCAATTCACCGCCGGTATCACCGATCAGCTTCTGAAAATCGCTCAGTTTCAGATCAGCTCGTACGGTGTTGCCACCCGAAGACTTGCGCGGTGGAATTACAGCCTGGCCAAATTCCTCTCCCCATGCGGTCAGCTGTTTTGCCGCGTGATCCGCCGTTGCTCCGGCACTCAACTGGCGTTTCAGACCCGCCAGACCCTCAAAAAGCTCAACATTTTCGAACAGCTCGTCGGGATGCAAGTCGTCGAGTTCATTCAGTTTCACCTCAATCCCTGCGCCATCCTTTCCGATAGGCAGCACAAGGGTGGTGGCGAAGCCGGCGATCACATCCTCAACCGTATCCGGATCCAGCAGGATCGGTTTGCGCGCGGCCAAGGCGTCCCCCGTCTCGATCTGGCCCCTCGCAGAACGGCCCGAGAAATCGCCAAAAACTGCTATACGAAAACGGCTACGCTTCAAGCGTTCAGGATCGGGCCTGTCGGCGCTCATCCGACCAAAAGCGAGCATCGGTTCCCCATCCGGTTTGGCCCCTTCCGAAGCGACCTCGTTATCGGTGCCCTCGGATTCGTCATCGTCCGACAGCAGATTGTCCAAATCAAAGTCATCTGCGTCATCGGACATAGTCTCTTCTTCATCCGAGTCATCCAGCAAACTGTCCAAATCAAGATCGTCCAGATCAGTCTCGGTACTTTCGGATCCTGATGCGTCATCCGACGAGTCTTCATCGTCGAACAGGTCGTCCAAATCCAAATCGTCGAGGTCCGCCTCGGATGTATCCGCCGCGTCATCATCCTCAGACGCGTCGCTGCTTAGCAGATCGTCCAGATCGAGGTCATCCAGCTCATCAGGCACAGGATCTTCTTCATCCGTGTCGTCCAGCAGACTGTCTAAATCCAAATCGTCCTGATCAGTCTCGGTACCTTCAGCTTCTTCCGCTTCGCCGGTCGCGTCGTCATCGCCAAGCAGGCTGTCCAAATCCAAGTCGTCGAGGTCCGCCTCAGAAGTATTCGAAGCGTCTTCTCCTTCGGTCGCGTCGCTGTCTAGTAGATCGTCCAGATCGAGGTTGTCGTCTTCACCTTCTGATACGGGACTGTCATCGTCTGACGAGTCATCTTCGAAAAGTTCATCCAGGTCCAAATCGTCTCCGTCTGCTTCCTCCGCAGTAGCCTCATAACCCTCGTCATCCAAGGCAAGGTCTCCGAGCAGATCGTCCAGCTCAACCTCATCCGAGGTCTCTTCCTCGGTCGCGCTGTCTGACAAATCGCCTAGTAAAGCATCCAAATCGTCAACGTCGTCCGCACTTTCCTCGGGCACGTTCTCTGCCAGATCGCCGAGAACATCATCTAAATCTTCTGCGTCATCCGCGCTATCGAGGTCCGGAATTGCTGCAAGGATATCATCCGATTCATCATCCTGATCCATGTCCTCTGGTGCCATGTCGGCAATATCGCCCAAAAGATCATCGATGCTGCTGTCTTCAGTGTCCTCCTCGGGCGCATCGTCGGCAAGGTCGGATAGTATGTCATCACTCTCGTCGTCGTCATCGGCCTCTTCAACGACCGGTAGCGAGGCCAACGCGTCTGCTGAGGAGGTATCCTCCAGCGCTTCGTCATCCGGTGCCAAATCCGCGAGGTCGCTCAGCAGGCCATCTACAGTGCTGTCATCCAGGGCATCATCTGGCGCAGCATCAGCGAGATCGGACAGGATGTCACTGCTGTCGTCGATGTCCTCGGCTTCGGCAACATCAGGCAGCGACGCCAGAGCATCGCTGTCTAAACTATCCTCGGCGGTGTCCTCAACCGGCGACATTTCGGCAAGTTCACCAAGCAGATCATCAACACTACTGTCTTCAGACTCGACCTCCGGCTCTGCTTCGGCAAGGTCGGACAGGATTTCGGAATAATCGGTTTCGGTTGTTTCTTCTGTCTCTGGGAGGGACGATAGCGCCTCTTCTAGGGAATTGTCCTCGGCAACAGCATCTGTGGCCTGATCTGCGAGGTCGGACAAAATGCCTGTTGCCTCATCTTGCGCCTCGTCCTCTGCCACGTCTGGAACTGAAAACAAGACGTTTTCGACCGAAGTATCTTCTACGGCCTCTTCGGGGGCTGCACCGGCCAGATCAGACAGCACGCCAGCGGTCATGTCGGTTTCGTCGTCGCTTGCAATCGCTTCCGGTAATGAAGCCAAAGCGTCGTCCAGGGACGTATCCTCAGGCGGGTCTTCGGGAGCGTTGACAGATAGGTTCGATAAGACGTCTGACGTCTCATCCGGTTGTTCGACGACCTCGGTTTGGGGCAGCGTCGCCAATGCCTCGGCCACCGAGTGATCGTCGGGGGCGTCTTCGGGGGCCAACTCCCGCAATGCATCCAGTGTCGACGCTGGGTCAGGATCTTCTACCGGGCCGCTTGCCAGCGTCGCCAACAGTGCAGGATCGGCCAAAATCTTTTCGATCAACGCCTCGGCTCCGGCCTTGCCGTCCATATAGGCCATAAGCGTGGCTAGCTGAGTGCGCGCGTCCAGTAGTTTCTGCAGGGGTTCAATCTTGGCCGCGATCTGAGCCGGGTTGAAATCACCCATCTTCTCAAATGTCAGGTCCACCGACAGATTGCCATCACCGGTCAGAGTATTGGGCACCGAAAACGCAACACGAGGAGCCATCGCCTTCATGCGTTCATCGAAATTGTCGACGTCGATCTCGAGAAATTTGCGGTCAGAAATCGAGACGGCTTCGGCCTTAGACTTCCCGGACAGATCACTCAGAACTCCCATCACGAACGGTAGCTGAACCTTTTTCTCGGCCCCGTACAATTCGACATCGTATTCGATCTGAACCCGCGGCGCCCTGTTGCGTGCAATGAATTTCTGAGAACTGTCAGTCATCGCCCTGCCCTTTCAACTCCGCAACTTCGCGACGCAACGCTTTCACTTCGACCAGCAGTTCCTTAACGCGATCATCAACTATGTCCGTTTCGCTGCGTACCAGTTCACGAAGATGCGAAAACTCTTCGACCGACTCGTCTTCGACCGCTGACTGCATCGTATTGACCAGTAGACCAATGAACAGGTTCAACACTGAGAACGCAGTTATGACTATAAATGGGACAAAGAATAACCACGCAGTTGGATGTGTTTCCATCACGGGACGCACGATGCCCATCGACCAGCTTTCCAGCGTCATGATCTGGAACAGCGAATACAAAGACCGGCCCAGCGTGCCGAACCATTCGGGAAAATCGGGGCCATACATCAGCGTAGCCATGACAGCAAAGACATAGAACACGATCGAGATCATGATGATCACTGCGCCCATGCCCGGCAACGCATCAAGCAACGCCTGTACCACAGCGCGCATTTGCGGAATGACTGACAAAAGGCGCATGGCGCGAATGACCCGCAGCCCTCGCAAGGCCGAAAGGCCATCGCGATTGGGCAACAGGCCCAGTGTTACGACCACAAGATCAAAGATGTTCCATGCATTTCTGAAGAAACTCAGCCGGTAAGCATAAAATTTCAGCAGCAACTCGGCTACGAAAACACCTAGGACGATGCTGTCAAACGTGGTCAAGAGATGGCCAACACTGGCCTGTATAGACGCCGAAGTCGACAATCCCAGCGTGATCGCATTGAAAATGATCACGCCAAGAATGGTGTTGGTCACAGCCTTGCGTTCAACAAATGCACGCACGGTGTCGCGGAGCGTTTCGCTCTTCTCGATACCGGTATCCAACATTGCCTCCTGTCGTCTAGCATCTGTTGGGCGCACAAGTGGCGCGCCCAACGTGTCAGGGTTCGATCAACCTACAGCGTCGCTGATGTTGTCGATCATACCTTTCACGGTCTTGATGTTGGTGAACATGTTCTTGGCTTCCGTTGCGATGGTTTTCTTATCCAACGCCTTGATCTTGTCGATGATCGCGGTGTCGTCCACTTTCAGACCATTGCCTTCCATCAACGCGTTCATATCATTTAGGAAATTCTCGCGATCTTCCAGCTTCTTTGAAAGTTCACTGGCCGAGCGTTTGACGTTCATACATTCAGCGCCCAACTTGATCCCCTCTTTGAGGGTCTTGGAGCCTCTGGCCGCCTTCATCAATTTGTCTGCCGAAGCGCCCAGATCATCCACTTTATGACGAGTCTTCGTCGTATGCTCGCGGTATTTCTCGCGTGCTTTCTTTGCGTCCTCCGCCTTGCCTTTCACCGCTTTCGCTGCAAAATCCAGCATGTTCTTGGCGATGGTCTTGGGGTCTTTGCCCTTTGTAACTTCCTCACCCATCGCAATAGCTTTGGCGGTGAATTTCTTAATCGCCTCCAACGGCTTTTTCGGCGAAATACCGGATGTGTCCGTGATACCCTGTCGCTCGGCCGCCTGCATGATGACAGATTCACGCAACTTCATGTAATTCTGGATTGCCTTATACAGGTCCTTGCGCAGCTTTTCCTCACCCTTGAGCTGTTGCTGAAGCTCCTTGCCCAGAGAATACACTTGCTTGGCAATGGTCTTGTAGGCCATCGCATCTGCGCCCGAAGATGCCACCAACCTCGCGACTGCGCCACTGATCTTGATGACGCCCATGGTTACTTTCACCGTGGTTTTTATGCGCGCCTCTTTCAGCAGCTTGTCTTTGTTCGCTTCGTCTTTCAGCTTCTTTTCGATCGCCACCTTGGCCGCACCTTCGGCGGAGGCCATGGCATTCTTGATCGACTGATTGACGCCCTGGATCAGCTTTTCCGCCTCGTCCTGAGACTTTTTCCCAGGCGTCTTCATCAACTCCCCGACTTTTTTGTCGAGCCGGACAGCCTCTTGAGTGATCGTCTTTTCGTAATCCTCCAGCACCTTCATGCCGGCATCTTCCAGACGTTTCAGCGCGGTTGAGGGTACCGGTGCGGGCTTTTTCAGCTTACCCGATTTCGTGATCTCGAATTCAACATCAACACGGTATTTCGGGATTTCGATGTACTCAAGCTTTGGCTTCGACCGGATCAGATCGACGACGTAAAACTTATGCTTGGTAACTGTTGTCTTTGCCATCTTGGGACTCCTCCACTGGCGATTTTCTATTGAGTTATGATCCGTCCGAATGGCGGCCTTTGTCAGTCAAACCCATAAGTGAATTCGCCGTCTGTGACCTCGATCACCACTTTTGAAACTTCGTGCCCTTCCATCATACGACGAAGAAACTCAGCCGAGATATCAGGCAGCATCGTATTGGTCACAATCGCGTCGATCATGCGACCTCCGCTGTCCAATTCCTGGCAACGGTTGACGATCTCTTCGACCACTGAGTCAGAGTATTCAAAGGGCACGCCATGAGCGTCCTGAACACGTTTTTTGATCCGGCCCAGTTGCAGTTTGGTGATCTCGCCCAACATTTCGGGGCTCAGCGGGTAGTAGGGGATCGTGACCAAACGTCCCAAAAGCGCGGGCGGGAAAACCTTGAGCAGCGGATCACGGAGCGCTTTGGCCATCCCCTCGGGGTCGGGCATCAAGTCGGGGTCCGCACACATATCCATGATCATCTCGGTCCCGACATTCGAAGTCAGCAGAATCAAAGTATTCTTGAAATCAATTACGCGACCCTCGCCATCTTCCATCACGCCCTTGTCGAAGACCTGAAAGAAAATTTCGTGTACATCAGGATGCGCCTTTTCGACCTCATCCAACAGAACTACCGAATACGGTTTGCGTCTTACCGCTTCGGTCAGCACACCGCCTTCGCCGTAGCCGACATAACCCGGAGGTGCTCCTTTCAAACTGCTGACGGTATGAGCTTCCTGATATTCGGACATGTTGATCGTAATGACGTTCTGTTCGCCACCGTACAAAACCTCGGCCAGTGCCAGTGCAGTTTCCGTTTTGCCAACACCACTGGTGCCAGCGAGCATGAACACCCCGATCGGTTTGTTCGGATTGTCCAGTCCGGCACGGCTGGTTTGAACCCGCTTGGCGATCATCTTCATCGCGTGGTCCTGACCGATCACACGCTTGGCCAGCCGTTCTTCGAGATTCAGGATGGTCTCGATTTCGTCTTTGACCATGCGGCCGACAGGGATACCTGTCCAGTCACCGACGACGCTGGCCACCGCCTGATGATCCACGATGGGCAGAATCAGCGGGCTATCACCTTGTAACACTTCCAGTTCTGCATTCTTGGCCTTCAATTCGGCCAGCAGTGCCTCCCGGTCGATGGGTTGCGTATCCGGGGCTTCATCGGTCGCGGCTTCACCCTCGGCTGTTCCAGTTCCTTCAACCTCCTGACCACCCTCGCGCAGCTTGGCACGCAGGTCGAGAATTTCTTCAACCACCTTTTTCTCGGCGTCCCAACGTCCAGTCAATTCTGCCAGACGCCCTTCCTCGGCCACTTTCGCGGCATTCACCGCTTCGCGCCGATCGGCTACGTCATATCCTGCTGTCTCATCCCGCTCGATGATCTCCAACTCAGTCGTCAATGCCTCGATCCGCCGTTGGCTATCGTCGACTTCCGCCGGAACCGCGTGCTGGGATACCGCTACGCGGGCACAGGCGGTGTCCAAAAGGCTGACTGATTTGTCGGGCAACTGACGCGCGGGGATGTAGCGAGCCGAAAGCGTCACCGCCGCCTCGATCCCTTCGTCCAGAACTTGCACACGATGGTGTTTCTCCAGCATCGAGGCGATACCGCGCATCATCAGGACAGCTTTTGGAATATCTGGCTCTTCAACATGCACGACCTGAAAACGCCGGGTCAGGGCTGGGTCTTTCTCGATGTATTTCTTGTATTCAGCCCATGTAGTCGCGCCGATTGTACGCAATGTACCACGCGCGAGCGCTGGTTTCAGAAGGTTGGCCGCATCCCCTGTCCCTGCGGCTCCACCAGCACCAACCAATGTATGCGTTTCATCAACAAACATTACGATCGGCGTCGGGCTGGCCTGCACCTCGTCAATCACCTGACGCAGGCGGTTTTCGAACTCTCCCTTCATCGAGGCCCCGGCCTGCAAGAGGCCCACATCCAACACCAGTAAGCGCACATCCTTCAATGCAGGTGGCACGTCACCACGGGCAATCCGCAGCGCAAACCCTTCAACCACAGCCGTTTTACCGACGCCAGCCTCACCAGTTAAAATCGGGTTGTTCTGACGGCGGCGCATTAACACGTCGACGATCTGACGGATTTCCTCATCGCGACCCACAATCGGATCGATCTCGCCGTTGCGCGCCTGTTCGGTCAGGTCAGTGCAGAACTGCTCCAACGCCTCACCTTTACCCATCGCGCCGGGTGCCATCGCACTGCTGGCCTCACCAGGTTCGGCACCGCCCCCAACATTGGAACCATCCTGTGCGCCCAACGTATCCTCAGGAGAACCATCTGTCGCCTCGGCAAAGCTGTCGGCCAGATCATCTGCGCCTATCTTCGCGAGCTCGGGCGACATACTGCCCAGAATGTTGCGCAGTGCGGGCGTCTTGAGCATGCCCAAAATCAGATAACCCGTGCGTACTTTGCTATCGGAGTACAAAAGCGACCCCCAGACCCAGCCGCGTTCCATCGCATCCATTAAGTGGTCGGAGAGGTCCGAGATCGAGGACGCCCCGCGCGGCAGCATATCCAGACTGCGGGTCAGTTCCGACGCGATCTTGCCCGGATCCAGATCATAGTGCTGGATGATCCGGTGAATGTCGCTGTCTTGGCCATTGAGGATTTGATGCAACCAATGCTGGATCTCGACATAAGGATTGCCCCGCATCTTGCAAAATACAGTGGCCCCTTCGATCGCTTGATAGCCCAGCTTGTTTAGCTTGCCGAAAAGCGAAACACGGCTGATTTCCGTCATATTCAATACCTCTCGTTGGGGGCCGGTTCTTTGGCCTCGAATTCTTGTGTCGTGTAGCCGGGGTACAGGATCAGATCATCTGCATCCGGCTGGGTTGTGTCCGCTTCATCGCGGCTTTTGATCCAGCTTGTGTGACCCAGCTGCGTCGTGCCGCCCAGCGATGCGCGGGGCACTTCGTCACCGGCCAGAACCAGATTGATCTCCCAATCCAGAGTGTCGCCGACATAGGTGCGTAGGATCGCCTCTAACCGCTGCTGCGACAGGCCGCCGGGAAGCAGGCGTTTGTAGTCTTCTAGTGAAACCGGCCCTATCCGGATTCGAAATTTGGCCGACCGAGACCAAACCCGGCTCCCGATGCTGGTTGACTGTCCCAGACGAGCGGGTCCACCCAGTTGCCAGGTATCATCGGGCTCAAGTTCCAACCAGGATCCTACAAATTGTTGGATGTGTGCCTCGACGCCGAAATAGTCGGACAGTATCGCGATTAGACCTTCAGCTGTCTTGGTGCCCGACCCCAGATGCCCGGCGAAAAATCGGCGTAGAATGTCCGACATCGCATCGCGATCTACGAACGACTGCCCTTTAAAACCGGCCAAAGCAGCCACCCGCTGTTCGAACGGATCATCCCCACGATCAAAGCTGGGGGCCGGTTCGGCTGCTGACCATGCGCGGTACAGCAAGCTCATCATTCGGTGCGTCAGCATGTCGGCAAAAGCGACAAAAGTAGGATCGCGGTGATTACGTTGCCGGTCGCGGGCGAATTCCGTCAAGTGCAACGGCAAAGGGCCTTGCGGGCCGAAGAAACCAAAGAATAGGTTGTTCAGCTTGCCGGGTGCGTTTTCTGACGCCGGTTCAAAACGGGTTAGAGTATTGGGAGGAAAGGCCAGCGACACATCCTGTCCCAACCGCACTTTGTCTTCGCGCGGACGGCGGGATTCGCCCAACCTCGGTGCATCGGAATAATGCGCCTCGATCACCCGAAGCGCCTGAAAGACATGATGCCTTTCAGGGTCTGCCGCCAGCGCGGCAAGCAGGCTCAAATGATCCTGCCCAGGCCGGCTGCTGGTCGCCATCTGGCAATCTCTCCTCGTCTTTCGGTTTTCAGAACGGTTTCCGTGAAACTGTTGATCGTCGTATATTTACGGAAGAACCGTTCAAGCACGGCACCCAGAACATATACGCTGGTGCCTTCGTAAAAGCTTTCATCAAACCCCAACGTAATCTCCAGACCGCGCACGGCTGTGCTGAGCACTTCGTCGCTCATCCGACGCACGATTGGGCGGCTGGTAACAGACGCCACGCCCTCCAACTGTTTTTCAGTCACCCTGTTTCCCAGAGGAGCATAGATCCCCAACAACTCGCGCAGCGCGCCTGCACCGCCTTCCGCGCCATCACCAGAGATCGAAAGATAGTTCAGGCTCAAATGGCTGATTAATTTCCAGGCTGCATCCCCCTGAGCCAACGTCGCATGAGGTCGAGTTGGGGTTACGGGTGTGCGTACCGATTTAACTGGCCCACCTTCTGGCAGATGGAACACATCTGTCCCTCCCGCCGCAAGTAGCATAGGAAGATCCCGGTTCGAGCACAGCGCCTCAACCGCCAACTGGTCAAGCGATCCGGGGTAAGGTGCCTGAGCCCGATCCACCAGCGTCAGATACACTTCAGAGCCCAGATAAGATGTGCGAACTCCGCGCAACCGTTCTTTTTCGTTCCGTTGCCGCATCCGACGCTTGACCGTGTAATAGGCCGAGTGGTTATCGCCCGCAGCTGTCAGATCAGTGTCGCTGTAGAATGGGCGGAAAGGAATGTCCCCTTCTTCATCGGACTGAATCCCAGTCACGCGATCAATTGAAAATATCTCATAATCCAAACCAGCTGTCCGGTTCGGCACAACATGGTGCTCGGTGTCCATTTGCGTGATATGAACCCGGTCACATCGGCGGTGAAACAGATTGACAGCCGGAACCGTGTTCAGCGCAAATGCCGCAGGCGTAACCGCCGGAGCGACATCGCGCATCCCGTCCTGCAGCAGGATATAGATATCAACATCACTGCCCGCCGACTGTTTCAAAGCCTGTTGCAAGCCGGTCAATTCGACAAACAGGAAACGTTCGGGCATTGCGAAATATTCCTGCAACAGACGATAGCCGTCAAAAGACTGGCGCGGCGTCGGCAGCAAAGCTTCTTCAGGCTCAAACCCTTTGGGGATAACATTTGCCTGGTTCAGGCGAACGGTCCAGTCTGCTCGCCGATCTGTCGACCGCCCGGTCAGGCCCACGCATTGAGTCGCCAGCAATTCATGAAGCGCCCATGCCTTGCCGCTCTGGGTGTCCAGATGCAGCACAAGATCGTCCAAACCCAGTTCTGTCATAGGTTCGCCGTCGGTGCGTCTCAAACGCAACCGGATGCCAGCCCGGGCGTCAGTTTCCTTGGCCACACCTGCTGCGACCAGTTCACCGCGCCCGTCAATGTATTCGGCTTCGGTAATCTCAATCGGCCACAGCGTCATGTCGGCCGAGGTCCTGAATTCACACGCGGTCTGCTCCCCTTCCGCCAAGTATGAACGCAACGTCGCACCACGTGGAATCGTATAGCCCTCTTTGAGGGCCGCATTGCCAACGTCCGGTTCAAACTGCGCAATCATCATGGATGGAGTCGGGGCCAGATAATGCGGATAGACTATTTCCAGAAGGTTCGACGTGAATGTCGGGAACTGCATTTCCAGTTCCAACTGCACGCGCGCCGCCAGAAAAGCGCTCCCCTCTAGCAGGCGTTCTACATAGGGATCGACAACTTCGATCCCTTCCATCCCCAGACGGGACGCGATCTTGGGATAAGCGGCAGCGAACTCTGCCCCCATTTCGCGAAGAAAGGCCAGTTCAGTTTCGTAGTGTTTGAGCAGGCGGGTATCCATCGCGCTAACTCCGCTCGATCGCGACTTCGCCGGTCGTAATATCAACGCGACTGCGCAGGTAGAGTTCCAGAGGCATCGGCTGAGCCCACATTACAGCGCGAATATCGTATTCTACATGCATTTCGCCCGATCCTTTTTCGGACCGCAAATCAACCGAGACCGAGCCCTTCATAATACGAGGTTCGAATACCTCGATCGAATCCGCGATAGAGCGTTGGATTCGCTGGGCTTGTCGCAGTGTTGAAAACGACCCCGAGCTTTCGCGGATGCCGTAATTCAGAACAGATTTCGACGCGTAGGGATAAGTATCTTCGTCAATCAGATCGGATTGATCTGTAGTATTGAGCAACAAGGACAGATCACGCTGAATGATTTCTCTCAGGCGGCCCACATCGATCACACGAGAGTCGCGCCCTTCCTTTTTCTGATCCGGCGCGTCGTCCGTCAGCCGATCCAGAAGCGAAGGCTGCAAGCGTTCGGCAAGGGTCTTCTCAGCCATCTCCCGGCGTTTCCCCGGCCCCGGCGGCCACGTTCAGTACCAATTCGCGCACATCCAACAAAGCAATATCGGATTTGTCCGTGGTCAGTATGCGCTGACCCAGGCCGGTATAGGTATCAGATCCCGCATCGACCCAACTTGTCGCGCGCGCCAGCCGAGCAGCATCGTCTCCGTGTTCTGTCGTTCCCGGGTATCGGGTAGGGATCAACGCCGCAATTTCTCCACCACTGGCAACAGTCAAAGTGCAGGCCGTCCAGACGGCGTCACGCAGGTCGCTGGGTGGTTCGATTTCAAGTCGAGCAATCTGAGCAAACGGAAGCCAGAAATAGCGCCCGTTCACAATAATCTCCAGCACCGGACCCAGACGCATGTCGGCATCCGCGATCCATTCGAACGTTTCGCCATTCACAGTACCTGACGTTGCGGGGGCCGCGTCGAAGGCTTTCGCCCGCATCTCGGCAGCCTGTTCAAGGTTCCCACCCGCGGTCAGCTTCTGGGCTTCGATCAGATGCGCCAGCCATTCCTCGGGCTCGCCAAAGATCATCGGAGTTTTCTCGGCCGCAAAGACCTTTTCGCGATACACTTCGCAAATGATGGCCTCGCGATAGGTCTTGGCCATCATTGTGGCCGCCTCATCCATTTCCGCGCTCAGCTTCAGCTGAGTGATCGCGCGTTTCCAATCTCCCATGACGCAAAGTAATTGAAACAGGAAAATTCGTAGCTTTGCATCGGCTGGATTTGCGCGGATTTTATCTTGCAGCGCAGTTAGCGTGGCAGTCAGATCGCCTGTTCTTAGATGTTCTTCTGGCGTCATGAAGCCCTCGCGTCGTCAGGATGTTAAAAAAGGAAACAGCCTTGGCGGAAAATATACCGCCAAGGCCAATTTTTTTCTCCAAAAATCAGCTGACGTCGCCGGTTTCCAGATTCCACTTGAACTCGTTGCAGTCGCTGAGCTTGCCGGTTTTGAAATCGGCTATCTTGTACTTGATCGAGATGCCGCGATACGCAACGGTCCACTGTTCTGATGGGATCGATTCTTCGCCGCCAGACACAGAATAGCTGTCAACGATGGCATCACGCAGTGTGAAGATCAGATATGGCTCCATCCCTTTCTTTTCATCATCACCGGAACGGCACAGATGAATGGTCATCTCACCGTTGGACTTGCCCGAGGCAACGTAGGTCATGAGTTTTGCCGACGCTTTGCTAAGCTCGGTGCTCAGCGTGACTTTGCCAAAGTTTGCGTTCGCATAACCACGCTGCGTGGTACCCATGTCACCCATATCCAGGGTGCGCGCGACCTCCCAGCTGATCTCTTTACAAGCGATCCAATCGGTATGTTGTTTTTCCCTGGCCTCACCGGGGAAGTCCATCTTGATGAATACGTTTTCCATTTTACCTTCCTTCAAGGGCTAATGATGACACTGAGATATTCGAGGTTTGAAATGGCGGCAGTGAAGCACTTCACCCGCCGCCACTTTTTTTTCGGTTTAACCGGCTTTTTCCGACGGAAGTTTCGAAACTAGGCGCAGAGACACCGATAGCCCCTCAAGCTGGTAGTGTGGGCGTAAGAAAAACTTGGACGTGTAGTATCCGGGGTTCCCTTCTACGTCCTCAACAACAACCTCGGCGGAAGCCAGCGGTTTGCGCGCTTTCTCAGCTTCAGCAGATATATCAGCGTTGAAGTCAACATACTGGTTGATCCAGTCCTGCAACCAGGATTCCATATCCTGACGGCTTTTGAACGAACCAACTTTGTCCCGCACCATGCATTTTAGGTAGTGAGCAAACCGACAGGTCGCAAACAGATATGGCAGACGAGCAGCCAGATTGGCGTTCGCAGTCGCGTCAGCATCGTCATACTCGGCGGGTTTATGCAGCGATTGCGCACCGATGAAGGTGGCAGCGTCGCTGTTTTTGCGGTGGATCAACGGCATCATGCCATTCTTGGCCAGTTCCGCTTCGCGCCGGTCCGAAATCGCAATCTCGGTTGGGCATTTCATGTCAACGCCACCGTCGTCGGTCGGGAAAGTGTGCGCTGGCAGGCCCTCAACGGTACCGCCGCTTTCCACACCGCGGATCCGCGAGCACCAACCATATTCCTTGAAAGACCGGTTGATGTTTACCGCCATACCATAGGCCGCATTCACCCAGCTATAGCTGTCGCTATTCGCACCGGTGGTGTCTTCCTCAAAGGCGAACTCCTCGACCGGTTCGGTTTTCGAACCATAGGGAAGACGCCCCAAGAAACGTGGCATGGCTAGGCCCACATATTTGGAATCTTCACTTTCACGCAGAGACCGCCAAGCAGCATATTCCGGAGTCTGGAAGATCTTGGTCAGGTCGCGCGGGTTGGCCAATTCTGACCAGCTGTCCATCTGGAACAGGCTGGGCTTGGCACCGGTGATAAGCGGCGCATGGGCAGCAGCGGCAATCTTCGACATTTCACCCAACAGTTCGATATCCTGCGGGCTGTGATCGAAATGATAGTCTGCAACCAAAGAGCCATAAGGCTCACCACCAAACTGGCCAAACTCTTCTTCGTAGAGCTTCTTGAAGATCGGCGATTGATCCCACGCGGTACCTTTGAACTTGCGCAAAGTCTTGTGCATGTCCTTTTTCGAGATGTTCATCACGCGGATTTTCAGCATCTCGTCGGTTTCGGTGTTGTTCACCAGATAGTGCAGACCACGCCACGCGCTTTCCATCTGCTGGAAATCGGCATGGTGCAAGATCAGGTTAACCTGTTCGGTCAGCTTCTTGTCGATCTCAGCAATGATGCCTTCGATCGAGCGCAGCGCATCGTCCGAAATAAGGCCGGTATTGGCCAGGGCCTGTTCGGCAAGTGTTTTCACTGCGCTTTCAACGGCAGTCTTAGCCTGGTCCGATTTCGGGCGAAATTCCTTGGTCAGCAGAGCTTCGAACTCGGATGATCCAAATGCGGTTGCGCCTTCGGCGGCTTCTACCTTGGCTTCTTCATCGGCCATCTTTTACTCCTCCTCAGCAGCGTCGTTGCCCGGCTTGGGCTGGGCTGCCAGTGTCTTTAGCAGGCTGGGATCCTGCATAATTTTTGAAATCAGATCCTCGGCCCCGGTTTTACCATCCATATAAGTCATGAGGTTGGACAATTGTGTGCGCGCATCCAGCAGCTCTTTCAGCGGTTCGACCTTGGCCGCGATCGCGGCCGGGCTGAAATCATCCATGCTTTCAAAGGTAATATCTACTGCCAGATTGCCTTCACCTGTCAGGGTGTTGGGCACCGTGAACGCAGCGCGCGGCGCCATCGATTTCATCCGGTCGTCGAAATTGTCTACATCAATTTCCAGGAATTTCCGGTCTGCAACGGCGGGCTGCTCGACCTCGGATTTGCCAGCCAAATCGCTCATGACGCCCATGACAAACGGCAGCTGTACTTTCTTCTCGGCTCCATAAAGCTCGACATCATATTCGATCTGAACTCTCGGAGCCCTGTTCCGGGCTATGAATTTTTGTGAACTGTCAGCCATCTGTTGCTCCTCGACTCATCCGTCAGCTTTTTGTTTCGATCCACGTTCCAGCGCTATCGCCGGAAACGTATCAAAATCCATCGTCATCATCATCTTTCAATCCGCCGATCTGGCGCACTTCGTCCAGACCCTCTTTGGCCATATCTTCGATAATCGTCATAAAATCTGCATTCACAAGCCGCTTTGCCCGTTCCAACAAAATCGGTAGCGGGCTGGAAGGCTCGCAGCGCGCATAATAATCCATAATGCGTTCCAACATTCGGGTAACGTCTTCGGGCGAGTTGACCGCACCACCGCCTGCAGGCGCAGCAGCTGGTCCTGATCCTGATTTAGCCGCGGGTGCATCCATTTCGTCCACGTCGTCATCTGCGGCGTCACCGACATCAGCGTAACGGGACATCGCCTGCTTGATGCTCTTCAATGCGTCAATCAAAGGGTCCAGATTCGGGCCTTCTCCCGGGGTCTTGTCAGCAAAGACAGCATCGATAGAGTTTACATTCTCAAGCGCTGATGCAACCGCTTCCGCGTTGGCGGAAAGTGTTTCTTCATCAGTATCCTTGAAAGCGGCGGCAACGCTGTTTTCGTCCGGGATGTCGTCCAGATCGGCCGGCATATTTATGCGGCCATCGACAACATCCAGATGACGTAGGGTGATGCGTCCGAAAGTTCGGCTTTCCGTCAAGCCAGTGCGACGTAGCGCTCGCACCATACGTTCAGTCGAGGCCAGACCACGCACCGCGTTGATCCGCATCGTCGCGTCGCCATCATCTTCGTCCAACTCAGGGTGACAAGTATCCCAGAATTCATCCAGAAGAGATCTGACGTAATTTATCGAAGCTGAAAATTCAGTAAGACCCTTTGTATGCAAAACCGCTTCAGCCAGGTAGATCGCGGCGCGCAAATCATGGCTCTGTTCCATAACCGCTAGCGCTTTGGCCTCGACATCAGCCCAATCTTGTTCTTCAGCGGCGACGACCTCGTCGCCCATCTGACGTTCTTCCCCTGGCTGAGCCGCGATCTCAAGATCGGTAAATGCCGGATCATATTCCAGGTTTTCACCGCTTGGCTGATCTTCGCTTCTAGGCTCCAGATAAGATGATAGTTCCATACTCTCCCCAATAACGTGGCGGTTGTCTGCCGCTTGTCCGTTTGTTGGCACCGCTTAACGTGATATTCCCGACAACCGATATGAACTACTTCACACGATGACAAAGCTTGCAAACATTTCGCGTTTTATGCGCAGTCATTGTTATGAATCAGCCCCATACCAGGCCCAAAGTCAAACCTAATAAATACGTTTTTTTTACGACATGGTTTGGCCGCTACGCCGATAAGGCACGCATTTTTCGTTTCGCCGAAGAAGTTAGATGCCGAGGACTAAAATTTCCTCTTCTCGCATGCAGTCCGATGCTGCAATTATCATGGAAGGTCCGAACCCGATCGAACGGACCCTGGCACACCGTCTTCACAGACGACGCCTGCGGACGACTAGGAGAAATCGGCAATCGAGAACGGGAATAAAATGAAAACAGGGATATTTGCAGTCATTGCACTGACACTTGCAGCCATGATGGCGCAGGCTGACGAAGGTAAACTGTCCATTGAGTTGAACAAGTTTGAAACTGGCGAGGCTGGGGGCTGCCGCGCTTTCTTTTTGTTTCGCAACCATACCGGTAACAGCTTTGAAGAATTTGAAATGTCACTGGCGATCCTCGACGGCGACGGAGTGATCGATCGCTTGCTGTCCATCGACGCAGCGCCCCTACCGGTACAACGGACAGTTCTAAAGCTCTTTGAGATTCCCGAGATTGATTGCTCAGATATTTCCGAGGTGCTTTTACACGACCTGCCCGCGTGCAAACCTCAGAACGAAAACCCTGTGGATTGCTTCCCGCTATTAGCGTTGGACAGCAAGACAACAGCGAATCTGGCGCAATAAGCCATGCCGGGGTTGGAAAATCTGGGCACCGGAGGCCCAATCATCGTCCTTCTTGGACTACTGTCCTTGCTGTCGCTGACAGTGATCGTGGTCAAGGTTATCAAGCTCGCGCCGGTACGCGCTGGAGGGCCCGCTCGGGACGCGGCTTTTGTCCAATGGTCGGTCGGAGACAAAAAATCTGCGCAACAGGCCGTCGCCGCAGGTAAATCACCGGCGGACCGTGTTTGTGCCTATGCCATGCAAGCGCTTATCGATGGCTTCAAAGGGCCTGCCCTGATGGCCGAGCTGACGCGTCGCGGCAATCAAGAATTCGCCGTAATGAACAGCTGGATTCGCGTTTTAGAATTAATCGCCATGATCTCACCTTTGCTGGGGCTTTTAGGCACAGTGACCGGAATGATTCAGTCGTTTCAGGAATTGGAGTTGGCGCAGGGTGCGGCTAACGCCTCGGTTCTGGCGGGTGGTATCTGGCAGGCGCTGTTGACGACCGCTGCCGGGTTGTTGGTCGCCATTCCAGCTGCCATTGGCGCCTCTTTGCTGTCCGGACGTGCCGAAGCAGGAGCGCAGTCCATAGAGAACGCTGTTGGCAATCTAATGGTGCTTGAGGAGCGCGGCGCGCATTAAGGAAGCTTCGATGTACAGCGATATCAGCCTGAACAGACGCAAGCCGACCCGGCCATTGATCTCTCTGGTTCCGATGATCGACGTAATGTTGATCCTGCTGGTGTTCTTCATGGTCACGTCGACTTATCTGAACCTAGACATGATTCCGGCGCTGGCACAGTCCAACCGCCCGGTCCCCTCGCAGGCAGCCGAAGCCGAGACTGAATCCGAAACACTGCTTATTCGCATCGGAACAGACGGTTCCCCCTTTCATCAAGGTAAGGATTTCACCCGGGACGAACTGATCAGCTTGCTGACAGTCCGCCTTGATCGGAACCCTGCGCTTCGGGTCATCATCCTGCCGACCGGAGGTGCTCGACTACAGTCGCTTGTAACTGTCATGGATATTGTCACAAGCGCTGGGGCAGTGAACATGCGCGTGATCCGACTGGAGGCCCGCCAGTGAGGATCTCTCGCCCTGCTCGTCGCCATCACCCCGAGACGATCATCGCCCTGATCGATGTGGTGTTTTTCCTGCTGGTATTTTTTATGTTGATTGGCCGCATGGACGCCACTGCGCCGTTTGATGTAACCCCACCAACGGCCCTGACCGGGGCGGACATGCCAGCGGGAGGCATCACGTTATCCGTAGCGGCCGATGGGACGATGGCGCTAGACGGCGAAGAGGTATTTCTGCAAGACATTGATCAGCGCATTCAGTCCCAACTGGAGGCCGATCCAGACATTCTGATCCGGATCAACGCGCATCGCGACGCTGTATTACGCGACATCCTGCCCCGGATTGCCCAGTTCGAGGCGATGGGTGCACGCGACGTAGTTCTGGTGGTGACACCTCCGGGGCCTGCACGGTGATCAAGGGGCCGTTCATATGGGGGGTTGGGTTAGTCTGCTCGCTTACCCTTCATGTCGGCGGCGCTCTGGCGCTGATTTGGAGTGTCGAGCCAGACCCGGTGACGGAGCAGCCCGTGCCCGAGACCCGGATGCAATTGTCCGCCCATCAGGTCAAACAAAGCGAGGCTATCGAAGCACGACCGGAAGTCGAGGCTGCGCCGACAAAGGATGCGATTGGGGCGCAGCTGGATCAAAGCGCAATACGTCAATCGACCGCAGCTGCGAAGCAAATTCCACAGCAGACGCTTGCGGCAACCCAGGCGAAATCGGATGCTCTGGCACCGCTTGAAAATTTGTCCGAGGCGATACAGCAAGTCACCGGCGCGCCTCAGCCCTTACAAGTCGCAGCAGTTTCGCCATCTCGGTTGGTCCCAGCTACTTTGCAGGCGAATCCGATCCTTTCAAGCTCACCGCAATTGCAGGCTTTGCCCCCACAACCTCCAAAACAGGAACTAGCCCAGCCTGTGAGACCCCAACCCGTCGCCCTAAAGCAGACAGTCCCTGATATCCCTCCCACCAACGCGTCCGAGGTGTTTTCAACCACGGGCAATGAACCGATCGACCCCGTCTCTCTGGCGGCGATCCAGAGTTTCATGCGACCCGAAGACGCCGGGAAAAGCGCTCAGAATCTGCGGGATGGAATCGATGGGCTACTGGCGCAAATTCCGTGCGCGCGGCTGCAAGTTCAATTTCAACCCGACACCAACACATTGCAGGTCATCGGTCATATCCCCGAAGACGGATTGCGCAATCCTGTACTGACAGCCCTTCAGGCACAAATGGGAAACAACATACGGGTTGACGACAAGCTTCACGTCCTACCTCGCCCACAATGTGGCGCGCTCAGTGGCATCGCGGATGTCGGATTGCCGCAATCGACAGATCAAATCACCAATCCGCTTCTCATCGGAAAGGACGTTCATGCACGCGAGTTTTACTATGTCAAAGGACAGCAGCTGATATTGGACCTGACCGGGGCGGATTACGACGCTTTCGTCTATGTCGATTATTTTGATGCCGAAGGTCAGGTGATCCACCTCAGGCCAAACGTGTCAACTCCAATGGCGCCGACGCCTGCAAAGGCTGCTTTGCAGATCGGCGCAGCGGAACCAGGTGACGCGGGCCTCTTTGTTACGATAGGGCCACCTTATGGGCAGGAAATAGCCGTCGCCTTCGCAGCATCGGAACCGCTGTATCACAACGATCGACCGTTGGTTGAACCTGCCGAGGGATATCTGAATTTCCTGAAAACACGAATTGCCGAAGCACGCAAAAGCAACCCGAATTTCAAAGGAGAATGGGTTTACTTCTTCATCACTACCACCGAGCGATAGACATCGTCATTTTCCATAGGGGTTAATTGAGGCACACATCGATGGATACGTTTCGTATCAGCCACAAACCTATGCCTTGGCAGGTGCGCGGATACTCGTTTTCACCGCAAAGCACGGATCTGTTTGCACGGCAAGATTGCAACATAACTTCTGATGTGATGCAGATTACAGTCTGGGCCTAGGTTGTGTGGCAAACAACAATGGACAGAGAGAGTTTACCGTGCGTAAGCTTAAAGATGAAATTGACTAGTTCAGAGAGTTGGGAGGCTATTATGGCCCGAGTTTCACTGCCAATACTTTTGTCGGGTACGTTCATTTTGGCAGGGTGCGAACTGCCGTGGACGGCAGAGACACAAACCGTTCCATCAAGCCCCGCAACACAACCTGTTTCAGCGGCTTCGCCAACACCGACCCAAGTGTCGGCCCCAGTGGTCCAAGCTGCTCCCGCACCAACCGAAAGCACGTTGATCTCCGGAGAAGAGCGCCAAGGCGACGGAGGTGGCGATAGCGGTGGTGGAAATGATGGCGGCGGTGGTGGCGGCAGTGGCGGCGGAGGTGGAACCGGCGGCGGCGGCGGCGGTAGCTGGAACTAGCGCAGGGATACAAAACATGTTGAAGCGTAGTCTGCTAGGCGCGCTCTTCGGAGGCACGGTCGCTTTGTCTGCGGCAAGCGACTCTGTTTGGGCGCAATCAAGTTCTGAGAGCACAGCGCAGATTACTGAAGCGCCTCGGATTGCAATTGTGATTGGTAATCAGGATTACTCCGAAGTCGTCGACCTTGCGAATGCGCAAAAAGATGCAGAAGACATTGCTGCTCTGTTACGGGAATTCAACTTTAAGGTTTACGACGGATACAATCTTGAAAAGCGAGAATTCGAGGAGCTTCTTCGAACTGCGGTTCTGAACATTCCTGATTCAGCCAACGTCCTATTTTATTATGCCGGCCATGGCATTCAGATTGGGCGACGCAACTACCTGTTACCGGTCGATGCAAAATTCGAAAGCATTTACGACGTTCCTTTGGCCACGATGACACTGGACCGGATTATCGACACATTATCTGCCAGAAGTTCAGCCCATGTGGCGATCCTTGATTCATGCCGGGACAATCCGTTCAGCGATATCAGGTTGGCAGCGGATCTTGATGCAAACCTGTTCGAAACGCGACCAGGCTTTGATGTTTTTAGCACGCCTTTGAATTCACTGGTCGCATATTCGACCTCACCCGGTGCCGTCGCCAGCGATGGCGACATCGGCCAGAACAGCCCCTACACTTCAGCCGTATTAGAAGCTGCACGGGCCACTCCATATGAAAACATCCAACAATTGTTCCCGGTCATCAGGGAACGTGTCCACCAGGCGACGGGTGGGCGCCAAATACCGTGGGAAAGCTCTACGCTGGTGAAACCTTTTTACCTGGCCCAACACCAGGTTGAACAGCAACCCCAGGCCGTTCCGAGCGAAACCAGCCAGTCGCTGGACCTCGTTCAGCAGTTCGACAAAAGCATTCCACTGATCCAAACGTTGTCGCAGGCGCTCGGGACCGAAATCACTGATGTTCAGATTGTCGAACGCCCTGAACAAGGTGTAATCGCGCTGGAAGATACTCAGCAAACCGCCTCGATTTCATATGCTCCTGAAATTTCAGATGTCCGTGCGGTCGAGATAAGCAATAATGGCGTTCGGGACAGTTTTAGCGTAGAAGTTGTCACCTCCGATCAGAAACGTAAACGCGTCGACGTCTCACTGCAGCTGGACATTAACGCATGCGACATCGAGGCGGGTGATGCACTTGATCTCAATGGTGTCGGCGTATTTCGCCTTCCAAACGAACTGGACATCCCGGCCGGTCTGAAGGCGTGTGGCACAGCTGTCGCCGAATATCCCGGCAATGCCCGTTTTCGATATCAGCTTGGGCGGGTGCAACAGGCCGCCGGGCAACTGGTAGATGCACATGCCAATATATCTGCGGCGGCACAAGCTGGCCACATACGGGCGAAATTTGCCTTGGCCATGCTACTCGACTCGGAACGGATCGACCGTGGTGTAACCAAGATTCCGTATGACCCTCAACAAGCACTCAGCCTGCTGGAACAGGGCACCGCCGAACAAGACCCGTACGCGATGCATCGCCTTGGGAAAAAGCTGCTACGAGAAGGTGATACCCAACAGGAAAAGAGCCGTGGGTTTGAGCTTCTTGAGCGTGCAGTTGAACTTGGACACACCTTTTCGATGAACGAGCTTGGACTGTATTTCCTGCGGGAAGACTCGGCGCATTACATACCGGAGAGAGGCATGCGATATCTCCGGGCGTCTGAATTGCGAAAAGACATCTATGGCTACGACAACCTCGCCTATGTCGCACTGCTTGGCCTCGGCGGAAACCCTGTCGACTATGACAAGGCATTGCAATATTTCATGGCAGCCTCCGAAGGCGGTCACCCAACTGCCCCGGCCAGCATCGCGCGGATGATCTTGCGTGGCCAGCTTGAAGGCCGATCTCGATCTGAAGCGTTAGAGTGGTATGATGTATCACTTGCAAGGGGCGATGCTTGGGGTGGGGCAAACGGCGCTTATATCATTCTTGACGGTCAGGTTTCAGGAAAAGGCCCGGCAGACGCCGCCCTCAGAGCTGCAAAAGCAGCGTTGTTGGCAGATACTGAAGCAGCCGCCCAGGCACAATCGCTGTTGGACAATGTACCACGCGAGGCCTTGGACCGTGCTCTCCAGATGGCACTGAACGAATTAGGTGAAAGTATCAAAGTAGACGGCCAGGTCGGCGCGCAGACTCTAAAATCGCTGGAAAACGCAACTGCTTTGAACAGAGTGCCCATTCCCTACGCCGCACTGGAGGATCCGAAAGAACGGCTCTTGCTAGCGGCAAGAGTGTACTGGGCCAGAAACCCGGTGCGTTTCGATTTATTTTAGCGGTATGTTTTGGTTCTGACCTTACATTCGTTGCTTACCAAGGAAAGCTCCCCCGACCAAAAGGTTAAACAACCAATTCCACGAACTACTATGTCGGGCATGGATGTCGTGAGCTCATGATATAATTAAGTGTCAGGCCGAATGTCAGCTCATGATCTCGTATAAAGGCGCGCAATACCCGAAGGACGTGATCCTGTCTCCGTGTTCTTTTATGTCCGGTGCGGTGTTTCATACCGAGACTCGGAAGAGATATCGAGTGAACGCGGTATATCAGTAGATTACGCCACGCCGAACCGTTGGGGTCTCGATACTCTTGCGTCATTGCAGAAGCTACGCACTCTGGCCTTCGGTGATCAGGGGAGAGTTTCTCATCTCATGAGCTTCCATTTTTTGGAATGATTTCCGCAGGCGCGGATCAGACTACTTCTGATATAGGGTTTGGCAGGTTTCGCTGTGGAGCCCGCCGCTAACGAGCAATCAAATCAAAAGACACTTCGTTTTCTCTGAGGTCGATTAGGGATTCAAGGCGGACCGACCGGTGCGCTCGGTTTGATTCTGCGCATAGCAAAATTAAGCAGTAGCCACACCTTCCGGGGATTGCGCCTCCTGTTGCAACCACTCTCGAACAACACGGACGGCTCGCCGCCGTCCCGCGCGCTGGTTGGTGGCGAGGTAATATCCTCCAAAGGGAATTTCTACGTCGTTAAGGCTCACCAACGCACCCGTCTCAACTTCTATTTGACAAAGGTGCTTGTCCATCAGAACCGCACCCAGGCCCGCCACGGCCGATTGGATTGACAGGAGTGCTCCTAATGGATGAGGCAGATCAAGAGTAGGAACCTCTTTTAAACCAGATTTCGAGAACCATTCTGGCCAAAGACGGAATGTTGCCTCTTCAATCAATGGGCCCGTGGCCAGAACTTTAAGGTCGGTCTCAGAACCAACAATTGGCGCAAAGTTTGGCGCGGCAAAAGCTCTGACCAGAGATGGAAACAACAGGACGTACCCTTCGTCTGGGTGGGTGCGAAGATATCTTAGGCCCAGATCGAAATCGTGCGCCTCAATATCCATGACCTCTGTTGTGATCGAAAGACGTAAGTCTATCTCTTGATGCGCGGCTTTCAGTCGTGGTAGCCGTGGCACCAACCATTTTTGCGCGACGGCGCTCTCTGTTGTCATGGTAACAACACCTTTGGGCGCAGACGTCAGAGCGTCAGTTGCGATGGCAATTTGGTCAAGAGCAGGTGTGATCTGTCCCAAGTAGATTTGTCCCTGTTCGGTGAGGGCAACACCAGATTTTTGCGTCCGGAAAAGATGCACGTTCAACCGCTTTTCCAACCCGCGTATGTGACGGGAAATTGCGGAGTGCGATACGTTCAATTCCTCCGCTGCACGGGTAAAGCTACCCAACCTCCCAGCTGCCTCAAAGGCACGCAGCGGATTTAGGGGAGGTAAGTTTCTTGGCATGATAGATTGTGACTTTTTGGAACAATGGATGTCAAGAAACGGCGTTTGTGGGATGTCAAGATTTTTAAGAAAGTAGGTGCATGACTACTAAAGGAGAGATTCATGAAGTACACCTATTCTCGTGATTTTGTATCACATCGTGAAGTCCCGGCCTCAGGAGTCAAAAGTGTGGGCCCCTTGTGCGAAAAAGTCAAAGAGTCGCTCCGATTATTGCTAGCAAAGCGAATTGACCCAACCAGAATGAGCAGGGTTGAACGGCAAGATTCCGGAATCGCCGAAGCCGAGATCGATTGGCATAACGCCTTACGCGGACCTTTGATTAAGTAAGTCAGACAGGCAAACCAGCTTTGTGCAGACCGGTCGCCAGAACTTCGAAATCGTCTCGACACCGCCACATACATTCATAACCACGCGCAAGAGAGGAGAGATTGTCTTTGGGCACTTCGATGCCACGACTCCCAAATTCGTCATGGCGTTCCGCAATAAATTCCTGCAACGCAGCCGCCGCCTCAGATTGCCGACCAAGATGCGCATAAGATGCTGCCACGAATGCCGCAGCTAACGAGTTGAGCCGAGCCTCTCCCATCAAAAAGCCGATTGCTTCCTCGTAGTTTCCGCAGAAGAATTCTATCTGCCCCATGATCCAATCGATCGAAGGGGGATGCAACGGATCTAACCGCATCGCTCGCGATACGACCTCTCTCGCTTTTTCGTGCCTCCCCAGCAACAGAAAAGCATAACCGCACCACGCCATGGACTCCGCTTCGTTTTCGATCTGCGATAACGTCTTTTCGAACTGTGCATTTGCTTCGTCCCAAAGGCCTGCGCAGAGATAAGCAAAACCCAGTTGGTCTTGAATGTAGACGTCCCGGTTGTCCAGTGCAGCACCCTTGCGCGCGATATGCAGGATGTGACCGGAAGCGTCAGAGCCCGCCAATCCCAGCCAAAGATCGATAACATAGGTGTCTGAGAGGTACATGTAAGACCGAGCGATGGACGGATCGAGCGCAATGGCCCGTTCCAACAAAGCTCTTGCTTTAGCCGTATCCCTGGCATTTAGGCCATCTCGAAGAGCTTTGCTTCGAAGCATCAGCTCGTAGGCCTTCATCTCATCTGCTGGTTTTTGCGATGATCGGTCGGCAACGTTGTGTTGAACACGTCCCGGAAGGACCGCAACGATGTTGCGGGCCACCTCGTCCTGAACGGACAGGATGTCTTCCAACTCGCGATCATATCGTTCTGACCATAGTTGCGAGCCCGTACTTGCTTCCGCGAGCTGTACGGAAATTCTTACCCGACTACCGGCCTTTCGAACGCTGCCTGTTACGAGATAATCGGCTCCCAATTCTGCTGCGATCTCTGCCGGATCGGCTTCCTGTGTTCTAAAACGGAAAGATGCGTTTCTGGAGACAACCTGAAGAGTACGAAATCGAGACAACCCGGTGATAATGTCTTCTGCGATGCCATCGCTGAAGAATGCCTGCTCCGGGTCGTCACTCAAACTGTGCAGTGGTAAGACTGCGATGGTAGCTTTGCGGGGTGTAGCTGCTGGCTTCGCGTCAGGCTGTGCTTGCTCCGCACCTCCAATGCGCCAGGCCCTAACAGGCTCAGTGATGTTCTTGATGGTATGTGTGCCCGCATCCTCCCACACGACCGAAATGCGGTTGCCAACCACGCGATAGACAGCGTCCGAGACGAGCACACCTCCTGGTGGGGCAAGTTGCTCTAAACGCGAGGCAAGGTTAACACCTGAGCCGAAGACATCATCCTCTTGCATGAGGATGTCACCAAGATTGATGCCAATGCGGAAAAGCAACGGGTCTGGCTCTTCCAAGGGTGATTGTTGCCATTCAACGGCGCAAGAAACCGCGTCTGCAGCACTAGTGAAGCTCGCCAAAAGGCCATCACCCATAAGTTTGACAATCCGTCCGTGGTGACGATTGATCAGAGGTGCAACTGTACCTTCTAAGTGAGCGGTCAACGCATCAAGCGTTCCAGCTTCGTCTCGCTCCATGCGACGAGTAAAGCCGACCATATCGGCGACCAGAATTGCTGCAAGCTGTCGCTCCAAATTTACCTCCCTTCCTCTGCATAACGACCGGTGTGGTAATAGACCATCCATAACTGAGTGGTCACATCCTTTGATCATAGGCTCTGTGCTTGTTGTGACAGTTCTACTGGCGCCCGCAGCATCGCGCGTGGGCGACGAATGTCTCTTAGGAGCCGCGCTTATCAAATCCCACATATTAGAGTAGTCTTTTCCGATAGCGTCTCCGGGTTTGAAATCGAAGATGGAAAAAGTACTGGGCTTTGGCGGGTTTTTCTTCAGGGCAGACGAGCCTGCTAATTTGGCGGCATGGTACCGTGACAAATTGGGCATTAACCTTGTACCAAACGACTATGAAACACCGTGCTGGACGCAGGAAGCAGGCGAGACCGTATTCGCCCTGTTTGAAAGAGTGACAGAGTATTTCGGGGACCAAGAAAAGGCATCTATGCTGAATTTTCGTGTTTGCGACATTGAGAAAATTTCGCACAACTCGAATCTAAGGGTGTTGACGTCCGCCGAGATCCGGTATCGCCATATCCGAATGGCAAATTCGCGTGGCTCAATGATCCTGAAGGTAATCCAACAGAGCTTTGGGAACCGGCCAAGCATTCGATTAGCCTCTCGGTGTTCCAACTGGCTATCTTGGGATCGGTTGTCGGATTTGCATGTCCTCGCGCGTCCTTGCACCATGTGAATGAAGCATGGAGGCGAATATGATATACGCAATCACGATTTATGGGGAGCCGGGCGTGTTCGAAGCGCTGCCCAAAGATCGCCAGGAGGAAGTGATGTCGGGACACGGCGCGCTGCAATCGGCATTAACGGACCGGGGCGAGTTTGTGTCGATGAAACTGATGCCGCCAACCTCTGCTGTTATGGTCGAGCCAGCTACGACCGAAGGCACGGCTCCCCTGATCACCGACGGTCCGTTTGCGGAGACAAAAGAGAATTTCCTTGGGTTCTATGCCGCTGATTTCAAAGACCTGGATGAAGCGTTGGAATACGCAAAGATGATCTCATCCCCTGTCGCACGGCTAGAGGTGCGCCCGGTTGCCTGGGCGGGTGGCGCAATCTCGTCTGAATAGGTCATGTCGGACTGGCTTGAGGCTACAATTACTTTGCACCGACCGCGCGCGCTTGCGGCCCTGACCCGATTGTTCCGGGATATCGACACGGCGGAAGAGGCATTTGCCGAAGCTTGCCTGAAGGCGCTGACGGTCTGGCCCAAAGACGGTACGCCGCGTGATCCGTTGGCGTGGTTGCTGACGACCGCACGTAACTCGGGCTTGGATCATGTGCGCAAATCACAGCGTCGTGCGGCAATTCTCGCGCGTCACAGTGAGGAGTTTCAGTTGATGCCCGCCGAAACACCGGACCCTGACGAAATGCGCGATGATGTATTGCGACTGCTTTTCATTTGCTGCCATCCGGAACTCGACCGGCGGGACCAGATTGCCATTGCCTTGCGCGTGGTTTTGGGGCTGAGCGTAGACGAAATCGCGAGCGGATTTCTGATCAGGCCAAAAACTATGGAACAGCGGATCACCCGTACAAAAAAGAAGATTGCGAGCAATCCGGTTGCCTTCGAAACACCCAGCCCGGCTGAGCGGGGTGCACGCTTGGGTGAAGTTTCCTTGATGGTCTACCTGATGTTCAGCGAAGGATGGTCAACCTCAGCGGGTCAAAATCAAATCAAGCTTACCTTGTGTGAAGAGGCGATCCGTTTGGCCCGTCTGCTTGCGGCACTGTTTCCGGCGATGGGGGAACAGGCCGCCTTGCTGGCATTGTTGCTGTTCCAGCACGCTAGGCGTCATGCGCGAATTGATACGGACGGAAAGCTTGTCGCGTTGGACGATCAGGATCGCAGCCTTTGGGATCGCTCGGACATCGCCGAGGCGACGGGTCTTTTGCAGAAGGCTCAGCGGACTGGTCATCATGGTGTTTACATCGTACAGGCTGCAATCGCCGCAACACATGCCCATGCAGATTCGGTAGATGACACGGACTGGGCGTCGATCGAAAGTCACTACGCTGCTCTCTACGCATTACTGCCAACACCTGTCATCCGTCTCAATCAGATAGCGGCTCAGGCCAAGCTGCACGGCCCGTATTATGCGTTAAAGGCGATGGAGACTCTGGCGCAGGATTTGTCCACCTATCGCTGGTTCCACGCAATGCGCGGAGGGCTTTTGCAGGAAACCGGCGATCACAACGCGGCGATTGCCGCCTTTGAAACGGTAATGAATCTTGGCCCAACCGCGCCCGAACGTGTTGCAATCACGGAAAAAATAGAGATTAGCCAAAATAAATTACGCGGCGTGTAGGGATCACTGAATATCGCGCGTCCTTGGATCAGACCCGTATGTGGCGGGCGTAACCAAGGGAGAAGCACATGAGTATTCTTGAGATGACCACTGTCGGAAACTCCGGCTGGATCGGACATTCCGGCCCCGATCAGGGCAAAGCCAAAGCCTTTTATCAAGAGGTGCTGGGCTGGACGATCAATGACATGCCCATGCAGGACGGATCAAGCTATTCAGCCGCCGTTGTTGGCGAAACCGCAATTGGTGGCTTTTCCCCAATGCCAGAGGATAACGGTAGCTGGACGATCTTCTTTACCGTGGCCGACGTGGACGCCAGCGTCGCCAAGGCTGAGGCCAAAGGTGCCGCGATTGTCCAGCCTGCTATGGATATGCCGGGGGTCGGTCGCATGGCCACTCTGACTGACCCGCAAGGGGCACGGTTTGCGCTAATCACATATGAGAGCATGGCGTCCTAAGCGCAATCAAAGAGGAGGCATAACATGGAACAGTTTCCGCAGATCGCGCTGGTCGTCACTGCTATTTTTGTTTTGATGAGTATTCCGATGGCGATCGCCGTTGGTGTGCGTCGCACCAAGACCGGGATCTCTTTGCTTCACGGTGAAGATGAAAACTTGCTGCGGCTGATGCGGGCGCATGGGAACTTCATCGAATACGTGCCGCTTGCATTGCTTGCCCTGGCGGGGGCAGAAATCGCAGGAACCCCATCCTGGCTGGTCGCCGCCTGCGGTGGTGTGCTGCTGTTTGCCCGCCTTGTCCACTATTTCAGCCTCAGCACTTCGGTGAATGGCAAGGGGCGTGCGGTAGGGGCGGCGCTGACGACCTTGGCCATGTTGGTGCTTGCGCTGGCAATCCTCTGGCAGCTTTGGATCTACAGCTGATGCCAGTGGATGAAACACTCAACGCCCGCATGCGAGACGCTCTGGCCGCGCATGTGGGCATTTCCGAAAAGCGGATGATGGGCGGCCTGTGCTTCTTTTTGAATGGCAACATGCTTTGTGGTGCGCGCAGACATCAGGATGGCGTGGGTCGGTTCATGTTTAGGGTGGGTAAGGTGAACGAGCCCACGGCATTGCAGGACCCCAAAGCCCGCGCTGTGATTCACGGAACCCGCAAGCTGGGCGGTTTTGTTCGCGTTGACGCATCAGATTGCGATGACGCAGCCTTGCTACGGTGGCTGCAGCTATGCCTCGAACATGCCGCGGCGTTGCCCAAGAAAGACTGAACGGAGGATCTTATGGCCCAATTCGATTGTTTTGATGCCGAGGCAGTGGGCTTCCTGCAAGAACTGAAGGCCAACAATACCAAGGACTGGTTTGCGGCGAACAAGGCGACGTATGATACCCATATAAAGGCACCCAGCAAGCTGTTCGCCGAAGATATGGAGTTGGCGCTACGCGACTTGACTGGGCAGGATCATAGCGGCAAAATCTTTCGGATTCATCGCGATGTTCGGTTTTCCAAAGACAACACACCCTATAACGCGCATCTGCACCTTGCGTTCCTACCGACAGGACAGGCGGTTCAGCCGCCAATGTGGTTCTTTGGCCTTTCCCCAGAAAAGCTGTCACTCGGATGTGGGGTGTTCCAGTACGACAAATGGGCTTTGGACACTTTCCGCGAGGCGATGGCGGGTCCTCTGGGCGCAGAGTTAACCCAGATCACATTAGAGATGCGAAAACGGGGTTTCAGGATCAGTGACCCGGAGTTGAAGCGCATCCCGCCCGGTTTTGACAAAGACCACCCCCATGAGGAAGTGTTGCGGCGCAAGGGCTTTGCAGTTTGGATGGATACCGAGACTCCAGCCTTTGTTTTGAAGTCGAATCTGACGGAACTAACAGCCGCCGAGTTCGCCAAACTGATGCCAGTGTTTCAGCTGCTTTCGCGGATCACGTGACCCCACTACTGCGAACACAACGGATGGCGGCTTTTACGGGCGCACCGCAACCTGGATCCGGTTGGATGAACGACAGGAACGAGAAATGCGGCGTGACGACAAAGCAAAACACTCAACATCAATCTGGATCAAATTATACAGTTCTGGATTCCATCACGCAGGCAAAATATTGTGGTTTACTCTGAACAAATTGACCGGGTCATATGTGCCCTTGATCTTAGAAAGCTTCTCACCGTTGTCACCATATGCTCCTGCCATGTGATCCGCTTCGTCTTCGGGCATAAAGTTGACATACGCACTACCGGTCGCGTGCGGTCGCATCTGGTCGTAAAGATCTCGCGCCCAAGCAATGCACTCGGCATCCTTGCTGGGATCCTCCCAACGCGTGTGTACATTCATGATGAAGTGAGCAGATCTCTGGGGATAAGCGGTAGAACCGGCCTCGACGCGCGCCATTGCTCCGCCCACATGGGCAATAAAAACTTCACACGCCGGGTCAGGAAGGCTGGAAATCGCTTCCAAGAGTCCTGAGATTGCATCCGAAGAAAGTGCATCGAAATCATGGCTCTTCCAGTAGTTCCTGGCGCCTGGCGTCAACAAAGGATCAAAGGCGGCCTGCCAGTCTACGAACTTGTGGGGAGATATCACATCGGCGATTGGTTCACCTAGCGCGCGCAATGCCGCCATAGCTTTTTCACCTTCCTCCATCGACCCGCTATAGCAGGCGGCAAAGATCAACACCTCTCGCCCTTGCCACTCAACTGGCAGGAACGGTAGAGGAGGCGCTTTTCGCATCACGCTCCAGACGGTCAGCTCATCCGGGGAATTGTCAGCAATCGTAGCAAATTCAGCGAGGAGCTCTGGCGCATTTTCTATCGGATGAACAATGAGGCCAGACAGGACATCGGGTCCTAGCTCATGCAGTTGGAACTCAAATGAGGTTACGACACCAAAGTTTCCACCCCCACCGCGGATTGCCCAGAAAAGTTCCGGGTGGCTTGTAGGGGATGCGGTTACAATGGCTCCGTCCGCAGTCACGACTTCCGCTGAGAGCAGGTTGTCGATCGTCATGCCAAATTTCCGGGTGGTCCATCCAAAACCGCCGCCAAGGGTAAGGCCCGCAATGCCCGTGGTCGAGTTGATGCCAACAGGAACGGTAAGCCCATGCGCCTGGGTTTCACGATCCACATCTCCTAGCAGTGCACCCGGTTCAACCCGAGCAGTCTTGTTGACAGGATCTACGTGAACCGACCGCATTTGGGACAGGTCGAGCATGACTGTTTCATCTGCGACAGCGTGCCCTGCAATCTGATGCCCACCTGACCGAACCGACATTACGAGGCCAGTGTCTCGTACGAAATTCACGGCCCTCTGCACATCGCTTGCTCCCAGAGCGCGGATCACGAACCCCGGGTAACGTTCGAACATGCTGTTCCACGTTGTTCTTGCGTCTTCGTACTCCGAGGTGCCTTTCTGGTAGACCCCGCCGCGAAGTGATGCATCAAGCGCGTCCAAAGTGTCTTGATTTACAATAGCTGTACTTCCGTCGAGTGTTTTCAGGTCAAACATGCGTAGGCCTCCCAATAGTCTGGTTGGGCTTCTTGCAAGGCTGCCTCAGCTAATTGCTATTTCCGTCGCGTTGTCTCGCGAAGTCGTTTCATTGAGGTGGGTAAAAATGGCTGCTGATCAGGCAAATATTGCCGGATCAATCCGATCCACAGGTGTTATGACATCGGCAGGAATATTCAGTCGCTCAGCCGCCTTTCTGAGGCTCTCCTCATCAGGGGCTTCGTACAAGCAGTATGTTTTGCGCTTATCTGCGCTGAGGAACGAAAAAATCCATTCGACGCCGACTTCGTCATTGATTTCTTTGATGTGAATTTTGTCATCTTCACTGACGTTTAGCTGCTCGGCAAAATTTCTTTCAATTATGTATCTAGGCATTAAGTCCCCCAAACAGTTTAAGTACCTTAACTCGCTACTCCTTCGAGCTTTGACCTTAGGGAAACCATACCCAATTTCTGCGAAATTGCCAACGCTTCCCCTTCCAGTTGAAACGCCTGTTCCACATCCTTGGGGCGTCCCCGTCGCCTCAATGCGGATGCAAAAGCCGCTTTGCTGTGCGCAATCCAAGGTGGGCATTTCATGCGCGTGTCAATTTCAATAGCCTTCTGGAACATTGTGTCTACGGCATCCCAGTCTTTCAACACCGTGCCCAGACCGCCAAGGCGTCGCGCTGCCGCACCTGCGCACACCGTCGTTGCCCCTGCAGTGATCGTCAGTTCTTCGTATGGAGCCAGTAAATCATAGAGCGTCTTGGCATGTCCCTGATGTTCAATGGTGACGCATATGTCAGCCAGATAAGATAAGGTCGTTGAATACATAGCGTCGAGTGGAAGATCGAAGCCATTGTCGGCCATTTCATTCAGTATACGTTCAGCAGGTTCCTTGTATCCGAGCTCGGCCGCGATAAGGCCAAAACCTGGTTTCCACGAAATGTCTTCGGGGCTGTCCGTCATCAATTTCTTGATCACAGGTGCGACCTCGTGCAGTCGGTTTTGCTCGCGGCGGATGGTAAACATCTGAACCCCAAAGACGCCCTCAACATGTTCCCAATGGGTCTTTCGACCGATCTTCACTGCCTCGGTGGCGTGTCTTTCTGCTTGCGCAAAATCGCCGTCCATAATTGCAACCATGGCGCGTGCGTGCTTCTGAACCCAATAGAGTTGCAGATGATTGTCTTTTTCCGAGATCTCGGTGAGCAAACCCAGAGAATGGTCCATCAACTCGCGGTCGGCCATCTCGGCACCTACAAACAGGCTGAGAGTTCGGTCTCGCCCTTGATCGATACTGCCAAGTTTCTCGGCCACACCATGCATAGCCTCCAGATTTTCGCGCCATTGATGAGCGTCTCTTCCCTTCCTCGCTATGAATGGGGCCCCAAAATGCATCATCATGACCGAAAACTTGGATTTATAATCTCCCAGTTTTGCTGCTAGTTCCATAGATTGCTGCCCGAAACGCGCACCTTCGGAAAACTGACCTACGAATATATGGGCGCGCGCAAGTTGACTCATCAATCTGCACCGACGGACATCATCACCATCGGGCAAATCTTTCAGTGCATTATCGCAGAGTTCGATCGCCTCGCTGTGCCTTTCGCTGGACATCATGCATGAGTCAGCGAAGTGGTTGGCCGCGTCTGCGGCCAGCTCCACGTTGTGCACCGCCCGGGCCGCGTTGGATGCGTCCTTCAGAACAGCTATACCTTCAGGCAATTGGCCCAAGCTGTCATGGCTGCGGCCAACCAAGATTTTGCCTTTGATCAATTCTGTATTGGAGTCTGAACCAAGTTTTTCTGCGGCTCTTAAAGTTTCCTTGGCGTTCGTCATCGCTTCTTGGCTGGCAGATCGCACCAATGCCATTTCTGTCGCAATCTGCCATTTTTCAAACGCGGCACTCCAGTCCTCAGCCTCTGAAAGGTGGCGCGCGACTAGTTCAGGGCGACGCTCGATCTCAGATGACCTTATCCGCATCAAAGCACGCGCCACGTCTGCGTGCTGTTGTCTCCGGGTTGAACTCAACATGGATTGATAAGCGGTATCGCGAATAAGGGCATGGCGGAAAACGAAGTGCCCGCGATTGTGCCCGCTTTCAAAGATCAAGCCTGTTCGAGATAGTTCTTCGAGGCATTTGTTGATATCAGATTCTTCAAGGCCTTTCGCGGCACATAATATGCTCGGCTCAAATTCTCGGCCAATTACCGATCCTGTAAGGGCGACTTGTTTTGCCTCTGGCGAAACAGCGTCGAGCCGCGCCATCAATGCGCCTTTCAATGATGAAGGTATGTGGCCTTGCCCCTGCTCGCCGGAATCGACGATGGCTCGGGTCACTTCTTCCACGAACAATGGAACCCCATCGGTTTTTTCAGTTATCGTAGAGATCAGTGCTTCGTCCGGTCTCTTGCCTGTAATGTTCTCGACAAGGTCTGAGACATGCGCAGAATCGAACCGGCGCAAAACTAGAGACTGTACGTGTGTGTCCCCATCATCACGGGCCATTTCCCACCCGGGTCTATGGGTTATTAAGATCATCAGAGGAAGATCCGTGCATATCGACTTAAACCGCTCCAACAAGGCTTGTGTGGAGGGATCGATCCAATGAGCATCTTCTACGCAAAGCATAACCGGACGTACACTTGACCGCACCTGCACCGTGTGAATCAATGTTTGGATTGTTGTGTCGCGCTGCTCCTGCGGTGACATCTCGAGCACCTTTTGGGCAAGCACACTACGAGGCGCGACCAACGCTGCAAAGAAAGGCAGAACTTGTTGCCAGTCCAACCCTGGTCGTCCTTCAAGCATTTTTCTGACATGCTCAAGGATCAGATTGTCATCAAAGTCCGGTTCAACACCCGCATCCTGGGATATTCGTTGGGCTACCGGATGAAAGGGGCTGCTGCTGAGATAGGGGGAACAGTTCAGCCTTATGACATCGACTTCGTCGTTTTCGGTGATTTCTGCAAGGAATTCCTCGGTAAGCCGCGACTTTCCTATTCCGGCTTCACCGGAGAGCAGAACAACGTCTCCGTGGCCATTCTGAGCACGTTGCCATGATTGCAGTAAAATGCCCTTTTCGTAGTCCCGGCCAACCATGACGCTGTCGACATCGTCTCGATATGAGGCCCGAAACCGGCTTTCCGCACTACGTTCCGACACCACTTTTTGCAGATTACGTGGTTCAGCAAACCCCTTTAGCTCTGCCTGCCCAAGAGATTTGAACTCGAATACTCGATGCAAAGTTGTCTCGGTTTCCTCAACTGACAAAACGACTGAGTTTGGCTCTGCATGCTCTTGAAGCCGTGCTGCAAGGTTGACGACCGGACCAGTCATGGCCCCCTCCTCATATGTGTTTTCGCCAATGGTATCGCCGACCACAACATCACCGCTCGCAACTCCCAGTCTGACGGACAAAGGTTCTCCGTCAGGCGTTTTGAGTTCTTTGACACGGCGAACAGATTCAAGGCCGGCTTTTACCGCCCGAATTGCGTGATCCTCATAAGCCCGCGGCCATCCGAAAAACACAAGAAGACCATCGCCCAAGTACTTTGCAACGTAGCCACCGTATCGGCTTACGGCTCCTGCAACGGCATCTTGGTAGTTCTGTAGCAAGTCCCGCATGTCTTCGGGATCAAAGCGATTGGTGAGTTCAGTCGAGCCGACAAGATCGGCAAACAAAACTGTTACGTGACGCCTTTCTGCAGTAGGCGGTTCAACATACTTCTGTTTGCGCAGATCATCACTTTGTGAATCGTCTAAGGTCAGCGCTTGTTCGTCTTCAGGCGCTTGAACACGAGCTGCTGGTAACGGTGAGGTTGCGGGTCTTTGGCCGTCTAGCTGGTGAATTGCAGCAAGGATGATTTTGCGGTGACCAAGGCTAACTCCGAGCTCTTTTAAGTCGTCGCCAGATAGTAATGGCAGAACGCGCGCATCAATATCGTTTTCCGCAAATACATCCGCGTACTGACTCAGATCGAGATCGTTTAACCATTTGTCTATTCCAGCCGACATCTAAGGATCATGCTGAGATACGCGATACTAATCAAGAATAGGCTTTCAAAATGAACTGATTATTCAATGAATGGCATCCGCAGTCATCTGTCTTCGGGTCACTCTACTATTCCGGCTTTTGCCATCGCATTCTAGATTTACGCGACTGGTTGATTAGCGACACGCGTTTAGTGTTTTGCCTTTGAAGGCGACTTTGTCGGCAGTGCGGTTACTCACCACAATTCGACGAACGATTGCACCGAGCCCATCTCGGGGATCTGTTGCAAGCTTTTAGCCATCTACGCTCGCGCCACCAACAGGTGAATGACCTTCAGAATTATCAAATCGAAAGTCTATTCATAATCTCCTTTAAAGGCGCACAATATCCGAAGGATGTGATCCTCTTTGCTGTGTACTTCTATGTTCGACACGGCGTGTTTTACCGAGATCTTGAAGAGATCATGCGCGAACGAGGCAAATCGGTTGATCACACCACACTGAACCGTTGGGTCAGACAGTATACCGCTGCAGCCGCAGAAGCAGCGCGTCGACGAAAAAGGCCGTGCGAACGTTCCTGGAGAATGGACGAGACCTACATCAAAGTGAAAAGCGCGTGGGTCTATCTCTACCGAGCCGTCGACAAACACGGCAAGACACTAGATTTCATGTTATCCGGGCGTCGCAACAAATAACCTACCTCCAAGTTCTTCGCCCGAATGCTGGAAGCCAATGGCCTGCCTCGAAAGATCGTCAACGACAAAAGCGGCGCCAACACCGCAGGCATTAAGACCATCAACAAGATGCTTAAGAGCTTTGGCTCTCCGATCCCCATTGAGATGGTCAGACGGAAATACTTGAACAATATCGTTGAGCAGGGCCACCGTTTCATCAAGAGGCGAACGCGCCCGCTGATGGGGCTCAAAGCCTTCGCATCCGCGTCCGGGACGCTGGACGGAATCGAAGTCGCGAACATGATCCGCAAGGGTCAGTTCACGCCCGGAATCTGTCCGTTTCGTCAATTCGCAGCACTGGCCGCTTAGCTCCCCTGCAATCGCTTAGACAGTTCATCGTTCCCAAAAGATTGCAACAGAACCCTGCGCAACCTTGCGAGCGCGCCCCTTGGCTTGGACGCAGACGACGAATTCCGCATTTCCATAGTAGGGGCGCAGGAGAAAACGGCGCTGCTGCGCTACGATGGCGCGTGGATCCGCCCGTCTGGGCCCAACCCTACAACCCATATCCTCAAAACCCAGCTTGGTGTTCTGCCCGCAGGGATCGATTTATCCGACAGCGTCGAGAACGAGTATTTCTGCATGAGCTTTTGTCGCGTCATGGGAATGGAGGTGGCGGAGATCGCGATTGCCGACTTAGAGGACGTGCGGAGCCTTGTTGTGACACGGTTTGATCGGCGTTGGGCCAAGGATGGTCGATTGATCCGCCTCCCGCAGGAAGACTTTTGCCAAGCGCTCACATTCCCGCCTAGCCAGAAATACCAACTAGACAGTGGGCCGAGGATCAAAGAAGGCGTGGGGTTGCTAGCGGGTAGTGATGACCCTGAGGCAGGTCAGCGCGCGTTCTTCCGCACACTGGTGCTGTTTTGGCTCTTAGGAGCGACAGACAGGCACGCCAAGAATTTCAGCGTTGCTTTGCATCCAGGCGGATTCCGCATGACCCCGCTCTATGATGTGCTAAGCGCCCAGAAAGCCGTAGATGACGGTCAATTTCGCCAAAATCAGATGCGTCTTGCGATGGCGGTCGACGTCGGGCGGCTGCCTTTCATGCGGTATGATCAGCAGATCATGCTTCCACTTTTAACATAGTTTACCTTACGCCGCTGCATCGTGTGTAGCAGCAAAGTTAAAATGTCCCACATTTGTAAAGTAAGAGTTTCCACTTCCCTGTCGAGCAGCCAAGCCTTCCGCAATACGGCTTGTTTCGTGGAACGGGCACCGAAACACACTCATCTGTATTGAAACGGGCTGGACGCTGTTTGCGAAACTTGGCAAACTTGGGTATCCTTGAGCCTGAAGATAAATCGATGCTACCATCAGAACGACATGCAATAATCCTCGAAGAAGTTTCGCGTCAACCTGCGGTTTCAATCCGAGCCTTGACCGAACGGCTCGGCGTATCGCGGGAAACTGTTCGCAAGGATATTGAGCAACTGGCGCAGGAAAACAAGCTCAACCAGGTACGCGGCGGAGCGACCAGTGTGCGTACGCACGAACCTCCCATGGTTGATCGCACTCAAACAAATCGAGAAGGCAAAGAGCGGATTGGCAATTACGTAGCCAGTATTATCCCGGATGGAGCGAGTGTGATCATTGACAGCGGCTCGACAACACTCGCGGCAGCGCAAGCTTTGGCGACCAGTCGACAATATTTAACAATTTATACCAATGACTTAACCATAGCTTCGGTTCTTGCGCCAGCTGCAGAAGAGGTCACGTTGTTGGGCGGGCGGTTAGATTTTTCGGAGAATGCAACAATGGGTTTGGACACGCTGGACCACCTTTCCCGATACAACGCAGAATATGCGCTGATCGGCGTTGGTGGGATCAGTGCGCGGACCTTATTCACCGATTTTTCACTGGAAGGCGCAAAACTGCGACACATGATGATTGAGCGGTCGCAGCGCCCATTCCTATTGGCGGACAGCAGCAAATTCAACGTAGTTGGGCAAGTTGCGATGAAGCCATTTTCAATGGATGTGACTCTTGTGGTTGACGGCGATTTGCCCAAAGACATTTCGGAAGTGATTAGAGACCAACCCGTTGATGTTGTCAGCGTCTAACGCCAATAAAAGAAAAATATTGCCAAATTTTGCAAAGTACAGATAAGGTGGGCACAAACCCGATTCCTTCTGTACGGAGCAAGGCAATGGCCGACATCCAACTTCCGCAAAGCGCGCAATATGTCATCGTGGGGGGCGGTATCATTGGCTGCTCGGTGGCATATCACCTGACGAAGATGGGGCATCGAGATGTTGTGCTGCTGGAACAGGGGCAGCTGAGCTGCGGCACCACATGGCACGCCGCGGGTTTGGTCGGTCAGCTGCGTAGCCAGCCCGCGATGACCAACCTGATCCGCTATTCGACCGAGCTGTATTCACAGCTTGAGGCCGAGACCGGGCTTGCCACCGGCTGGATGGAATGCGGATCGGTCACAGTGGCACGGACTGAGGACCGAATGACCATGCTGATGCGCACCGCTGCTGCTGCGCGGGCGCAGGGGGTCGAGGTCCAGGTCGTCACCCCGCAGGAGGCGCAGGACAAATGGCCAGTGATGCAGGTGGATGACGTCAAAGGCGGGCTGTGGATGCCTGGCGACGGTAAGGCCAACCCGACTGATCTGACCCAGTCTCTGGCCAAAGGCGCGCGCATGGGTGGCGCGAAAGTGATCGAAGGGATCAAGGTCACTAACATTCTAACCAAAGATGGCACTGCCACCGGTGTGATCACCGATCAGGGCACGATCAATGCCGAGATCGTGGTGAACTGCGGTGGACAGTGGGCACGACAACTGGGCAAGATGTGCGGCGTCAATGTGCCTCTGCACTCTGCTGAACACTACTACATCGTGACCGAGCAGATCGAAGGTGTGAAGCCCGACTTGCCCGTTCTGCGCGACCCAGATGGCTATATCTATTTCAAGGAAGAGACAGGCGGTCTGGTAATGGGCGGCTTTGAACCGGACGCCAAGCCATGGGGCATGGATGGCATACCCGAAAACTTCTTCTTCCAGCTTCTCGAAGATGACTGGGATCAGTTCGAAATTCTGATGGAAAATGCACTGATCCGCGTGCCCAGCATGGCCGAGACTGGCGTACGTCAGTTCTATAACGGGCCTGAGAGCTTTACCCCCGACAATAACTATCTGCTGGGCGAAGCGCCCGAGTTGAAGAATTTCTTTGTTGGCGCGGGCTTCAACTCGATGGGGATTGCCAGTGCAGGTGGGGCCGGACGCGCGCTTGCCGAATGGATTGTCGAAGGGGCGCCAACCTCGGATCTGTTTGCGGTGGATATCCGGCGGTTTGCAGATTTTAACAACAACCCCACATGGCTGCATGACCGCGTCAAGGAAACGCTCGGCCTGCACTATGCGATGCCTTGGCCTAACCGGGAATTGGACACGGCGCGGCCGTTTCGCCGCTCGGCTCTCTATGATCGGCTGGCGGCCAAGAACGCCGTGTTTGGATCGAAAATGGGGTGGGAGAGGGCGAACTATTTTGCTGAGGATGGTGAAAAGGCCGAGATCGACTACAGCTTTGGTCGTCAGAACTGGCACCAGAATGTGGGCAAAGAACACAAGGCCACACGCGAAGCGGTCACGCTGTTTGACCAAAGCTCGTTCTCGAAATTGCTGGTGCAAGGGCGCGATGCTTGCCGCGAGTTGAACAGAATCTGCGCCGCAAATGTTGACGTGCCCGTGGGGCAGACAGTGTACACCGGCTTGCTGAACGAACGCGGGGGATATGAATCCGACCTGACGGTTCTGCGACTGAAAGAGCAGGAATTCATGCTGATCACAGGATCGGCCCAAACCATTCATGACGCGGACTGGGTCCGCAAGAATTTCAGCGCAGACGCCCATGTCTTCCTGACGGATGTGACGGCTGCATGGTCAGTGCTGTCGGTGATGGGTCCAAACTCGCGCGATGTTCTGAAAAAGCTGACGAAGGCGGACCTTTCGAACGCAGCCTTCCCGTTTGCCACCGTTCAGGAAATCGATCTGGGCTATGCCACCGTTCTGGCTAACCGCATGACCTATGTCGGCGAATTGGGCTGGGAACTGATCGTGCCGGTCGAATTTTCGGCAGGCGTCTACGATGACCTGATGCGCGAAGGGGCCCCGTTCGGTATGATCGACGCCGGCTACTATGCGCTGGAAGGTCTGCGGATCGAGAAAGGCTTCCGCGCCTGGAGCCGCGAGTTGACCCCAGACATTACGCCGATCCAGGCTGGTCTGAACTTTGCCGTGGACTATGACAAACCCGGCGGTTTCATCGGGAAAGAGGCGCTGCTGGTCGCAAAAGCGAACCCCGATCACCTGAAAACCCGTATCGTACAGCTGGTATTGGACGATGATGCCCCACAGCTGTGGGGTGGCGAGGCTGTGCTGTATGACGGCGTCGAAATCGGCGAGGTCCGCTCGGCCGCCTATGGTCACACGCTGGGCGCGTCAGTTGCCCTGTGTCAGTTGGATGCACCCGAACGCGTGACAGCTGACTACATTACTAAGGGTCGGTTCGAGATCGATCTTGCTGGAAGCCGACTGTCTGCAACCGCGCATATCCGAACCCCCTATGATGCAAAAAGCGAACGGCCCAAAGCGGACGGCTAGGCCCGATGAAACTCAGACGGCGTAACCCGGAATGAAACACTGTTCGGTCATCGGTTCCGACACGGGTCATGCCACAGAGATTGGCTTTTTGTGCTGGGATGGCCTGCCCTTGGATCAGCTCTCGGTGGGGCTGGCCTATTTGAAGGCGGCGAACCAGCTGGCCGCTGACATACAATTCAGAGTCTCGGTCTTGTCGCTTGAAGGCACTGACGTGCAGAGCGAATGCGGAGTAAACTTGAGCACCAGCCGCATCAATGACCACACGGCGCGATGCGGCTATCTGTTTCTGGTCGGCGGACCAGTCCTTCCTCCTGATCTGCAGAATATCCTCGGCCGCGTGGCACGCGCACAACTCAGGGCAGGTCGGGTTCTGGGCGCGGTTGAAGCGGCCTTGATCCCGCTGGCGCATACCGGGCTTCTTAGTGGTCTGACGGTCGCCGCAACAGCCCCAGTACTGAACGCGTTGGAGGAACAGTTCCCAAATATCTCGCCCGCATCCAACGATAGCCACGCCCGTGGAGCGATATGGTCTGCAGGGTCAAGGTTCTCTCTGCTCAACCTGCTGTCCAAGACTACAAGCGACACCCTTACTCCGCAGGAACAACCCCGGTTAAACCGGAAATTCCTGAGCTACAGACCGAATTTCGGCACGTGCACAACCTGTGCACACGACATCGCTCGAGTCGACAACGGCTTTACCGGCGACATCGTTGTTGACAAGGCCATAGAACTGTTTCGGAATAATCTGGAAGAGCCCCTCCAGATTAAGAACATTGCTGAGGAAGTAGGGATTTCGGTGCGCCAACTTGAAAGGAAATTTGTAGCAGCAACAGGGCTTACCCCAAAAGCCTACTACCTGGAGGAACGGTTGGAAAAGGCCCAGGCAATCGTCAGGTTCAGCAATCTGATGCTGACCGAGGTTGCCTTGGCCTGCGGGTTTGGGTCCAATGCCACGCTGTCGCAGAAGTACAAACAAAGGTTCGGGCAAACTCCAGCATGCGAACGCGCCCGGATGAACGCCTCAAGGTTCGAAACTTGATGCGCTGCTAGTGTTCAACAAATTACCTCGGGACATCATGTTCGTATGACAATCCACGCGTTTCTCATCGTTTTGACCGCAGCCTTTCTGCACGCGCTATGGAATGCCGTAGTTAAAGGCGCGCCGGACAAAGCCGTCGTTTTGGGGTTGGTCTCGCTCGGCCATGCGATACCAGCGATGTTTGTATTGCCATTCACTGGCTTGCCGGTATGGGCGGCCTTTCCCTTTATCATAGGCTCGACCCTGATCCATTGGGGGTATTATTGGTTTCTGAACACCGCTTACAAACATGGCGACCTGTCGGTGGTCTATCCAATCTCACGCGGTATGACGCCGATGTTGGTTGCCATGGGCGCGATCTTGTTCGCGGGTGAAGTTCTGCCACCCGCGGCATGGATCGGCATTACCTGTATCTCTCTCGGTATTGGGTGCCTGTCCCTTGCCGGATTGGGCAGACACACGAACTGGATAGCCATCGCGGCTGCTTTTGGCACCGGCATGATGATTGCGTCCTATTCGCTTGTAGACGGTATTGGCGTCCGGCTGTCCGAGAACACGCTGGGGTATATCGCGGCATTGTTTGTGGCCGAGATTTTTGTGGCCGGATTCATCTTTACAACCCGGTGGCAGCGCGTGGTGACTCTGCCTCGACGTTATGTCTGGGCAGGCCTCGCAGGCGGTGTCATCTCGGGCATGGCCTATGGATTAGTACTTTATGCAAAGACAATCGCGCCGTTGGGCATGGTATCCGCGCTTAGAGAAAGTTCCGTTATTTTTGCGTCGATAATTGGTGTCATGTGGTTCGGCGAAGGGCCGAAATCCAACAGGCTTCTGGCTGCGACCATCGTGGTGATTGGGATAGTGGCTCTGGCGATGGCAAGTTGAAGGGATTGGGGGGAAACTTGCAGACAGAAAACACAGAAACACGCCCGAATGTCTTGCTGTTCGTCATCGATCAGTTCCGTTTCGATCTTCTGGGTCAGGATGGCCTCGGACGAATAGCGCAATTGCCCAACCTTCGGCGACTTCAAGAAAACGCCGTCAGCTTTGCCAATCACTTTGCCGTCACAGTGCCTTGCGGACCCAGCCGGGCATCCCTGTTCACCGGGCAATATGCTTTCAACCACCGGTCGGTCCGAAACGGCACTCCGCTCCAGCACGATACCCCGAACCTGGCGCGGGCGATGCGACAGGCCGGGTACAATCCACGTTTGTTCGGCTATACCGACACGACCCGCGATCCCACGGTTCTACCCCCCGATGACCCAAGGCTTCAAAGCTATGAGGAATTACTTCCTGGCTTTGAGGAGGCGGTGAGAATGCGCATGGAATCAGATGTTGGAGCCTGGCTTTCGCATCTGTCGCAGCAGGGCATTGACCTGCCCCCCTACCCCGACACCTACCGCCCCAACGGCCCGATCGTCGGTGATCCGGCTTTGTATCCGGCGGATATGAGCGATACGGCGTTTCTGTCGGATCAGTTTCTATCCAAAATGCAGGATGCTGAGCCGGGATGGTTTGCCACGCTGACCTATATCCGGCCTCACCCTCCGCTTGTGGCACCTGCACCTTACAATACGCTTTATGACCCAAGGGATATGCCTGCGCCACGTTCAACCCGCAATCCCTTAGGAGACCGGCACTGGCACCCGTTTCTTGCCCCTGCACAGGATAAGCAACCGATATCAAGCATGGTTGTTGGCTCCCCGATCTGATGAATGATCTGGAAACCATCGCCCAACTGCGGGCAACTTATCTGGCATTAGCAACGGAAGTCGATCATCATATTGGGCGTGTGGTGGACTGGCTAAGGACGTCCGGCCAGTGGGACAATACTGTTCTGATCGTTACCGCAGATCACGGTGAGATGTTGGGCGACTACGGGCTATGGGGAAAAGGTGCCTTCCATGATGCTGCCTATCATGTGCCCCTGATTGTGCGTGATCCCGCGCGTCCTGATATGCACGGTCGAGTGCATTCCGGGTTCACGGAGTCCATCGATATACCCGTCACCATTCTCGAAAGAGTCGGCTCGAGACCCCCCTCTTCGATGAACGGGCGAAGTTTGCTTGGCATTTTGGGCGATACGGAAACGGAAGGGGCAGATTACAGCTTTTCCGAGTTCGATTTTGGCAATCCGGTAAAGCCGACTCCATGGATGGCTGAGTTAGATCTGACCTCGCGGCAGGCAAATCTGGGCATTTTGCGCACAAAAGATCACCGCTTGGTCGAGTTTGGCGCAGGGCTGCCGCAAGTACTCTTTGACATGGACGAGCGTGGGGAAGCAGAGTCTATCGCAACGCAAACTGAAATCACACCAACGCTGCTTCACCTGACCCGCAAGATGCTGGAACACCGCATGAAAAATGCCGATCCCACCTTTGCTCAAACGATTGTACGCTCTGGAGGCGTTAAGACCGGGTCGTACTAAGTGCATGCAAAGCCGCGATTTTAAACGTTGAAGACCTGCCGCTGCGATACCAAAATCTATCGTAAACGCCCTGCGGCAAACGGCAATATTATCCATAGGACAAACTTATAACATTGAAGGTATAATCGATTTTTCTTGAGGAATTAATCTGTCAAACTGTCGGTACTAATCTGAATGAGAACGCCGCATGAGAATGGCGACCTGTCTAATAAATCACCAACAGAGGATGACAATGAGACACACAACATCACTTCTAACCGCTTTCGCCATCGGCACACTAACTGCAACGGCAGCGGCATCAGAGACAGAACTGACCGTTTACACAGCCGTCGAGGCCGAAGACCTGGCCCGATATGCCGAGACGTTTAACCAAAGCAACCCTGATATCAAAATTAACTGGGTTCGTGACTCGACCGGGATCATTACCGCCAAATTGCTGGCGGAGCGGGACAACCCTCAGGCAGACGTCGTCTGGGGGCTGGCGGCCACGTCGCTGCTGCTGCTGAAATCCGAAGGCATGCTGGAACCCTACGCACCGGTTGGCGTTGAAGAACTTGATGTCAAGTTTGTTGACGGCGACAATCCTCCAGCCTGGGTTGGCATGGATGCCTGGGTTGCGTCGGTTTGCTACAATACAGTCGAGGCCGAAAAGGCTGGGCTGACGCCGCCAACGTCATGGCAGGACCTTACCGATCCAATGTACAAGGATCAGGTAATCATGCCCAACCCAAACTCATCAGGTACTGGTTTCCTTGATGTTTCAAGCTGGCTGCAGATGTTTGGTGAAGACGGCGGCTGGGAATACATGGATGCGCTGCACGAAAACATTGCGCGATATACCCATTCGGGATCGAAGCCTTGCAAGCTGGCGGCTGCGGGCGAAATCCCAATCGGTATCTCGTTTGCCTTCCGCGGTGCCAAGTCCAAGGCGGACGGCGCCCCGCTTGAAATCATCGTGCCTTCTGAGGGCGTCGGTTGGGACATGGAAGCAACCGCAATTGTTGCCGGCACTGGGAATCTGGAAGCTGCTCAGAAACTGGTTGATTTCACGGTCACCAAAGAAGCCAATGAGATGTACAACAGCGGTTATGCGGTTGTGGCCTATCCCGGCGTCGCAAAGCCGGTCGAGCACTTCCCAGAGGGCCTTTTGGATGCCATGATTGACAATGATTTTGAGTTTGCCGCCAACAATCGCGCGGCAATCCTGAAGGAATGGCAGTCTCGCTATGACGGAAAGTCGGAAGCGAAGTAATCCCATTCGCGGGAGGGGCGATCATGCCTCTCCTGCGCACCACACTCTTGTTCCCAACAATACAACCTACTCACCCGGTTCAGACCGGCCAGGTACGGCCGTGCCCGAGGTGCAGATATGAGGACTTCTCCCGTGCTTCAGAAAACGCCACCCGGTGAACTGTATCTCAGTATCCAAAACCTGTGGAAAGCCTTTGGCAGCTTTCTTGCACTCAAGGATATTTCGCTGGAAATCAACGAAGGCGAGTTTGTCTGCTTTCTGGGCCCGTCAGGCTGTGGAAAAACAACTCTGCTGCGTGCCATTGCAGGTTTGGACCTGCAAACCAAGGGTACGGTCATGCAGGACGGTATGGACGTGTCCAACTTACCCCCGTCCGAGCGTGATTTCGGGATTGTGTTTCAATCCTATGCACTGTTTCCCAACCTCACGATTGAGAAGAATATCGCTTTTGGTCTGGAAAACTCGGGCCGCAGCAAGTCTGAAATCGCTGTCCGTGTGAACGAGTTGCTGCATCTGGTCGGACTTCCTGATCAGGGTAAGAAATACCCGGCGCAGTTGTCGGGCGGGCAACAACAAAGGATTGCACTGGCACGCGCCATCGCGTCCAAGCCCGGCCTATTGCTGCTGGATGAACCCCTTTCGGCACTGGATGCCAAGGTACGCGTCCATTTGCGGCACGAAATCAAGGAACTGCAGCGCAAGCTAGGCGTAACCACCGTGATGGTGACCCATGATCAGGAAGAGGCGCTGGCAATGGCTGATCGCATCGTGGTCATGAATCACGGAGTAATTGAGCAGGTGGGTTCACCCACAGAAATCTACCGGGAACCGGCCAACCTGTTTGTGGCCGATTTTATTGGCGAAATGAATCAGATTAAGTCTCAAGTTACCAAGGGCGGGCGGTTGAGCGTGGGTGAAAAAACCTTTGCCTGCCTGGGTCATCAGTTCAACGATGGAACACCGGTTGTTGCAGCAATCAGGCCGGAAGACGTAATTCCCCATGAAGCTGGATATCTGGATACCGGCGGAAACCGCAACTGCATCGAAGTGACACTTGATGAGATGGAGTTTCTGGGCTCGTTCTGGCGCTGCCGTCTAAGCAACGAGCGGTTCGGGTCTTCAGAACTGATTGCTGATTTCTCGATCAATGCTGTGCGCCGTCTTGAACTGGACGAGGGGCGCAGCATGGTGATTGAGCTTCCTGAGAACCGTCTGATGGCTTTTGATGTTCCGGAGACCGAGGCATGAGCACGATTTCCACAAATACTGGCACCTTGCCCCCCGGACCGGATATCAAGCCCAAGCTCAGCCGTGACGATTTACTGATGCGTGGCAGCATGATGGTCATCGTGCTCTACCTGATCGTGACCCTGGCGCTGCCGCTTTACACAATGCTTTCCAAGTCGTTTTCCACTTATCGAGTGGAACTGTCGCAATACGAGTTTCAGGTTAGCGACGAGGCGGGCGTTTTCGACGGCACATTTCTGACAGGCGATGCGCTGAACCGGCAGACCGAGGTATTCACCAATACCGATCTTGTTACCGGTTCCGACGGGCGCCTGCCTGTGACAGGTTTGTTCCCGGATTTCAGCTTCCGCAGCCCGATCATGTACCAGATCCGCAACACAAGCGACACCGGACGCTTTCTGGTCGGATCGACCCTGCAGGACGGCACTGATTGGGTCGAGCTTGATTCCAACACGTTCCGCCGGGTTCAGTTGCGGCCCGTTCAGTCGCGAGGTCTGGATAACTTTGTAAATTACTTCTCGACACCTGCGCTGTTCAATTCGATCAAGAACTCACTCTGGATTTCCATTGTCAGCACCATCGTTACAGTAACGCTGGCCTTCTGGTTCGCCTATGCGCTCAATCGCAGCTGTATGCGGTTCAAGGGGGTCTTTCGCCTGATCGCGATGGCACCGATCCTTGTCCCCTCGCTCTTGCCAGGTATCGCTTTGGTGTACCTGTTCGGCAATCAGGGCATGATCAAGGAACTGTTGTTCGGTGCAAGTATCTATGGCCCGATCGGCATTGTGATCGGATCAGTGTTTTTTACTTTCCCGCACGCCTTCCTGATTATTTCAACGGCACTCGCAATCTCGGATGCGCGGCTGTACGAGGCTGCGGCAAGTCTGCGGTCAACCCCATGGCGCACGTTCTGGACGGTCACGGTCCCGGGTGCGCGCTATGGCCTGATCTCAGCCGCCTTTGTGGTGTTCAATCTGGTGATTACCGATTTTGGGTTGCCTAAAGTCATCGGCGGACAGTTCAACGTGCTGGCGGTGGATATCTACAAACAGGTGATCGGCCAGCAGAACTTTGAGATGGGCGCGGTTGTGTCCGTGGTTCTGGTGATCCCGGCAATCCTGGCCTTTGCCATTGACCGTATGGTTCAGTCCAAACAGGTTGCGCTGCTGTCCGCTCGGTCGGTGCCGTACCAGGCAACCCCAAACCCAAAAGCGGATCGGCTGTTCCTGATTTATTGCAGCCTTGTTGGCCTGTTCATTGTCGGTCTTCTGGCGGTGTGCCAATTTGCGGCGCTGATCAAGTTCTGGCCCTATGACCTGAGCTTGAGCCTGAAGAACTATCAGTTCGACAAGATGGATGGCGGCGGATGGGGATCGTATTTCAATTCGATCCGGCTGGCCCTGTTGACCGCAGTGATCGGAACCACCGTTGTGTTCTTCGGGGCATATCTGGTTGAAAAGTCGAAAGGGTTCCGCACCGGCAGATCGATCTTTCAGATGTTTGCGATGTTGCCGATGGCCATTCCGGGCATGGTGCTAGGGTTGTCCTACATTTTCTTCTTCAACAACCCTTCAAACCCAATGAACGGCATCTACGGCACAATGGCGATATTGGTGATCTGTACAGTGACGCACTTTTACACTGTATCGCATCTGACGGCGGTGACGGCTTTGAAGCAAATGGACCGCGAATTCGAGTCCGTTTCGGCATCGCTCAAACAACCGACGATGAAACTGTTTGCGCGTGTTACGGTTCCAGTCTGCTTGCCAGCGGTTTTGGACATATCCATTTATCTGTTCGTCAATGCAATGACGACTGTGTCGGCGGTCGTGTTCCTCTACTCGCCCAAAACGACGCTCGCGTCCATCGCAGTGCTGAACATGGATGATGCCGGGGATATTGCACCTGCTGCGGCGATGGGGATGATGATCTTTTACACCAATGCTGCGGCCCGGATCATTCACCTGATTGCGTCTAAAGGGATATTAAAACGCACGCAGGCCTGGCGCAGTCGCTGACGGCCATTCCTGCTGATACCAAACCCCGCCAATCAATCATTGGCGGGGTTTTCTTCCATGGTACGTTGCGCAAACTCTGTGAAGGCGCGGATAATCTTCACTTCGCGCCTCTGAGACAGCGATATAATGCTCTCGCCCATCTGCAGGTTGATGCCTTTAAGTTTGATTTGCCGGAGACGGTCATCATGACCATATTCCGCCTGCGAGACAAAACCGATACCTGCGCCCGAAGCCACAAGTTCCCGTATCGCTTCGCGCCCCTCAGCTACTATCGCGGGTTTCAACGTTATCCCTTGTTTTTTGGCCTCGTCTTCAAGTTTCTGGCGCGTTTTTGATCCCGTCTCGCGGAAAATTAACGGTAGATTTGACAGCTCTTCCAGAGACAGTGTCGGCTTCGACGCCAAAAGAATACCCTGTGCGGCAAAGGCCACGATTTCGGTGGAGCCAAGACTTAAGACATCCATATCTTTGCCGGGAGACAGGCTGCCCACTACACCAATTTCCGCGTTATAAGCCCTGAGCTCTTCCAGAATCTCTTCGCTATTCCCCGAGCGTACGGTGATCGTGACATTTGGGTTTTTTTTCTGAAATGGACCCAGAAAGGCCGTCATGTGGTGCGCGGAGTCGGCGATGATGCGTAACTCTCCATCGACCACAGCCTTGGTCTCAGAGAGGTAGTCCTCGATCTGACTTTCGATCTCGAAGTATTGCTTGGTATATCGGTAAAGCTGCTCGCCGTCGGGGGTCAAGGTCACACGTTTGCGATCGCGCTGGAACAACAACAAATCGTGATCCTGTTCCAGCTTTCGCACCTGCTCCGAAATTGCCGGCTGCGTCAGAAAAAGAGCCTCTGCAGCACGCGAAAATCCCCCATGCTTGGCTACAAAATGAAAGGCTTTGAGCTGGCTGTGTCGCATGGCGGTCCTCCGAAGTCAGCTCATAGGCTGTGCTTATAATTAGATTGATATTTGCAATTTCACATATGGCAACAATTGCTGCAATTGTGTTCTTGAAAATACCTTTCTGGAGCCTGGTTATGACGCCTTCCAATCCCAAAATCGAACAACCGCGCCTCGGTGAACCTTACCTTCTGACACCCGGCCCTTTGACGACATCGTATGCCGTGAAAGAGGCCATGTTAAAGGATTGGGGCAGTTGGGATGACGATTTTCGCGCCATGACGCAAGAGGTGCGATCCAGCCTGCTGGCGTTGCTTGGCGAGGGAGCTGATGATTTCGACTGCGTCCCGATGCAGGGCAGTGGTTCGTTTTCGGTCGAAGCGATGCTTGCATCATTCATTCCGCGCAATGGCAAGGCGCTGGTATTGGCTAATGGTGCCTATGGGCAACGCTCCGCAAAGACTCTGGAATACCTGGGCCGCGCACACGTAGTTCTGGACAAGGGCGATTACCTGCCGCCGCGCGGCGACGAAGTTGCCGACATTCTTGCCGATGACCCCGACATCACGCATGTGGTTGCGATTCACTGTGAAACCAGTTCAGGCATCTTGAACCCCGTCGAAGAGATTTCCGAGGTCACCTATGCCGCCGGGCGCAAGCTCCTGGTCGACTCGATGTCTGCCTTCGGAGCGATCGAGTTGAAACCAAGCGAGATCCGGTACGAGGCCATGGTATCCTCGGCCAACAAATGTATCGAGGGCGTGCCCGGTTTCGGTTTTATCGTCGCCCGAAAATCCGAGCTTGAGGCCGCGGAGGGCAACAGCCATTCGCTGAGCCTGGACGTGCACGCGCAATGGGCGCATATGAACAAGACCGGTCAGTGGCGGTTCACCCCTCCTACCCATGTGGTCGCGGCGTTCATCGAGGCACTCAGGGCGCACTCCGCCGAAGGGGGCGTACCGGGCCGCGGCGAGCGCTATACACGCAACCGTGATGTCATGGTCGCCGGCATGCGCGAGCTGGGCTTTGAAACACTGCTGGACAATCGCTGGCTCAGCCCAATTATCGTCACCTTTTTCTGCCCGGCGGACGAGAATTTCGTATTCGATCAGTTCTACACCCTTATGAAATCCAAGGGTTTCATCATCTACCCAGGCAAGCTGACGGTGGTCGACAGCTTTCGCGTCGGATGTATCGGTCAAATGGACGAACACGTCATGTGCAAAGTTGTAAACGCAGCAAAAGAATCATTGGAGGAGATGGGTGTCACAAGTGCTGCACCCCCCCTCCGGGCATTGGAAGAACGCGCCAAACTGGCAGCTTAACTATCAAGGAACATAATAAGATGACCATCCAAACACCCGTTGAAGCAAACGAACGCGTCTATCCGACGCCGAAAGTGCCCGCAATCGCCATCTGCCTTGATGGGTGCGAGCCGGAATACCTGGAAGTCGCAATAGCCAAGGGTCTGATGCCCAACCTTAAGCGGATGCGCGAGACCGGTACCGACCGGTTGGCCCATTCCGTGATCCCGTCCTTCACCAACCCCAACAACCTGTCGATCGCCACCGGCCGGCCGCCTATCGTGCATGGTATCTGCGGCAACTATTTGATCGACCCTGACAGCGGTGAAGAGGTCATGATGAACGACGTGCGGTTCCTGCGCGCGCCGACCATTTTCTCGCAATTCTACGATGCTGGTTTCCGCGTCGCCATGGTTACCGCCAAGGACAAGCTGCGCGCCTTGCTCGGCGCTGGGTTAAAATTTGACGAAGGTCGGGCCGTTGCCTTTTCTTCGGAACGCTCGGGCGAGACGACTTTAGCCGAACACGGGATCGACAATGCAAGCAAATGGCTGGGCATGGACGTCCCCGAGGTCTATTCAGCCGAATTGTCTGAGTTTGTATTCGCCGCTGGCGTCAAGCTGCTGAAAGAGTTCAAGCCCGACGTGATGTATCTTTCGACTACGGACTATATTCAGCACAAGTTCGCCCCCGAACAGCAGGGTGCACTTGATTTCTATGCCATGTTTGACCGCTATCTGGGCGAGCTTGACGAGCTGGGTGCGGCCATCGTTGTGACCGCCGATCATGGCATGAAGCCAAAGCACCTGGCTGATGGGTCCCCCGCCGTTGTCTACGCACAGGATCTGATGGACGAATGGCTTGGTAGGGACGCGGCGCGCGTCATCTTGCCGATTACCGACCCGTATGTGGTGCATCACGGTGCATTGGGCTCGTTCGCAACGGCCTATCTGCCCGAGGGCGCAGATCAGAACGACATCATTGCCAAACTCAGGGCGACCGAGGGAATAACCCATGTACTGACCAAGGCCGAAGCCATTGAGCAATTCGAGCTGCCGGGCGACCGGATTGGCGACATCGTGATGGTTTCTGGTGAGAACATCTGCATTGGCACATCCGAGCACCGCCATGATCTCGCGGCCCTGAAGGAACCGCTGCGCAGCCATGGCGGTTTGACCGAGCAGGAGGTTCCGTTCATCGTGAACCGTGTCATCGACCTGCCGAACCAGCCGGTTTTACGCAACTTCGACGCCTTTTTCTACGCAACCACAGCGGCGGCACAGTAAGTCATGAAAGATCAAACCATGTCGAACATCGAAATACGAAACGAGGGGATGCGGATCGGTGGTGAAGTTGTCTTCACTGACGAAACCGTTCCGGTGCTCTATCCCTATACCAACGAGGTGGTGGGTTATGTCCCGGCCGGAACCGCTGAACATGCGCGCAAGGCCTTCGAGATTGCGGCGAACTACAAGCCGAAACTTACCCGGTATGAACGCAGCCAGATCCTGCAGCGCGCGGGAGAACTGATCGGAGAAAAGCGTGAGTATCTGGCCAAATGGCTGACGCTGGAACTTGGCATCTGCCATCAGCACGCAATCTATGAAACCAAACGCGCGCAGGACGTCTATCAGTTTGCCGCCGCCGAAGCGCTGAAAGACGACGGCGAGATATTTTCGTGCGATCTGACCCACAATGGCAAAGCCCGCAAGATTTTCACGACGCGAGAACCCGTAAACGCGATCAGTGCTATCACGCCGTTCAACCACCCGCTGAACATGGTCAGCCACAAAATTGCTCCGTCTATCGCGACCAACAACTGCATGGTCTGCAAACCGACGGAACTGACGCCGCTGACAGCGCTGACTTTAGCTGACATTCTCTATGAGGCGGGATTACCTCATGAGATGTTCCAGGTCGTCACCGGCTGGCCCGCTGACATCGGGGATGAAATGATCACCAACGATCATATCGATATCATCACCTTCACCGGTGGTGTACCGGTCGGCAAGATGATTGCTGAAAAGGGTGTATATAAGCGACAAGCGCTGGAACTCGGCGGCAACGACCCCCTAATTGTTTTGAATGATCTCAGCGATGTGGATCTGGACAAGGCGGCAACAATTGCGGTTGCGGGCGCGACCGGCAACTCCGGCCAGCGCTGCACGGCGGTCAAACGCATTTTGGTGCAGGAATGCGTGGCGGACAAATTCGTACCGCTGGTCTTGGAAAAAGCCAAGAAGATCAAGTTTGGAGATCCGCAAGACCCGGAAACCGAACTAGGCTGCGTGATCCATGACAAGGCAGCAGAGGTCTTTGAAAACCGCGTTTATCAGGCAGAGAAAGAGGGTGCCGAAATCCTCTATCACCCAGGTCGTCAGGGCGCGCTGCTGCCACCTATCGTGGTCGACAAGGTACCTCATGACAGTGAATTGGTCATGGAGGAAACTTTTGGCCCGATCGTCCCCATTGTGCGTGTGCCCGACAATGATGAAGAGGTGATGGCGATTTCAAACTCGACCGAGTTTGGTCTGTCTTCGGGCGTCTGCACCAACGATCTGAACCGCGCAATTTCTTATATCAACGGGTTGGACGTCGGCACCTGCAACATTTGGGAACAGCCCGGCTATCGTATCGAGATGTCTCCGTTTGGCGGCATCAAGGACAGCGGCAATGGCGTCAAAGAAGGCGTCATTGAAGCGATGAAGTTCTTTACCAACGTCAAAACCTATTCATTGCCCTGGCCCGGCTGACAATCCTGCCCTTCCCGTTAGCGGGCGGGGCTTCAAAATTCCTCCCCTACTGGCGGACCTTTCGGGGTCCGCGTCTTTTACGAAGCGACCGCGAGGAACGGATATGCCACAGATTGTTCATACCGAAGGGGAATCGAATACTTCGGAAGCCCGCAGTTCTTGGCTGAAGAAGTCTATCGGACCCAAATCGTCGCCACTGCTAAAACGCGACGCGGATGTGTTCCTGCATCAATCCTTGTCCAGCCCCTGCGTCAGCACGATTGCCAAAGCGGAAGGGATCTGGATCGAGGACATGGATGGCCGCCGCTACATGGATTTCCATGGCAACTCGGTGCATCACATCGGCTATGGCCATCCTCGGTTAGTGCAGGCGATCAAGGATCAACTGGACGACCTGCCATTTGCCCCGCGCCGTTTCACCAATGACCCGGCGGTGGAACTGGCCGAAAAGCTGGTCGCCATCACCCCTGATGATCTGGGCAAGGTATTGTTTACCACCGGCGGCTCGGACGCCAATGAAGTGGCCCTTAAAATCGCTCGCGCGGCTACGGGTCGCTTCAAGACGCTCAGCTTCTGGGACGCCTTCCATGGAGCGGGCTTTGGAGCAGCGAGCGTTGGCGGCGAGGCCACTTTCCGCAGTCATATCGCCGGTCCGCTTTTGCCGGGGACCGAGCACGTGGCCCCCTTCCACCCCACTCGTTGTCCATATGGTCACACGACGCTTGAGGCCAGCGCAGAAGCCTGCGCAAACATGATCGACTATGTGCTCGAACGTGAAGGTGACATCTGTGCCGTGGTGGCCGAAGCGATGCGTGCGGTTCCCATCGTGCCGCCTCCGGGTTTCTGGAAACGAGTGCGCGAGATCTGCGACCGTCATGGCGCATTGCTCATTTTGGACGAAATTCCGACCGGCTTGGGCAAGACCGGACAAATGTTCTCGTTCCAACATGACGAGATCGTTCCCGATATTGTCACCATCGGCAAGTCGCTGGGCGGAGGTATCCTCCCCATCGCCGCCTGTATCGCCCGCAAGAATCTGGATGTTTGCGGCGATTTTGCCATCGGACACTACACGCACGAAAAGAACCCCGTTACCGCCCGCACAGCATTGACTACACTGCAGATCATTGAGGATGAGGGATTGGTTGAGCGCGCATCAGAACTAGGGGAACATGCAATAAACCGCCTGATGGACGCATTGCAAAACGTTCCCATCGTTGGCGACATCCGGGGCCGTGGCCTTATGTTCGGGATCGAGATCGTCGAGGACCGCGTTACCAAGACACCTGGAAATGCCTGCGCGGAACGGATTTATTATGCCTGTCTCGAAGCGGGGCTGAGCTACAAGATCAGCCAGGGATGCGTTCTTACGTTATCGCCGCCACTGACCATTTCGAAAGGTGAACTAGACCGGGCAATCGATATTGTAGTTGCAGCGATTGAAAACGAGGTCTGACCGGTCGGTCCGCGTACGCCCTGCAAAACTTTAGCGCGGAGGAGCACCTTCCAAACCGATCAAAGCCTGACGCGGATGACACGGCGCGGACGCTCATCGCGAAGTTGATTGAACCCGACGTTTCTGGCGCCGTGGTCAAAAAAGTAAAAGCTACTTGCAGATTATCGCACAAGAGCTGCGGTGAACTGAGCCTATATTGAAGTCGGAGTGAAGTATGGCGATTGTCACCTTCCTGATCAGCCTCGCAGGGGCCACCATGCTGTTGCTGTACGCGGTCCGCATGGTGCGTACCGGGATAGAACGCAGCTACGGCGCGTCGTTCCAGCGGGTGATGACGCAACAACGCAGTTACCTGCAAGCTTCGCTAGTGGGTGTGGTGATGGCGATGGTGCTGCAAAGCTCGGCGGCGGTCGCTCTGTTGAGCTCGGGTTTTGCTGCCAGCGGATTGCTGAGCTTTCCGGCCGGGCTGGCAATTGTGCTGGGCGGCGATCTGGGCTCGGCACTGATCATTCAGATCCTGTCGTTCAAACTGGACTGGCTTGTTCCGTTGCTGCTGGCCGTTGGCGGCTATCTGTTCGTTAAGACCGAGGCTAAAAAAGCCCGACAACTGGGGCGCATCCTGATGGGTGTTGCCTTTATCCTGATCTCTCTCAGGTTCCTGCGCGAAGCGATGGATCCCATTCGCGACAGCGCATTTCTACCCGCGGTAGCGGACTATTTGGCCCGCGACTATATTACCGCCTTCCTTGTCGGCGGTGCGCTGGCCTTTGTCATGCATTCTTCGGTCGCGGCCATCCTTATGTGCGTGACGCTTGTGCAGATTGGCGCAATCCCGTTTACCGCTGGCATGTCATTGGTTTTTGGTTCGAATTTCGGCTCTGCCTTCATTCCGATCTGGCTGACGCGAGGGATGCCCGTGACTGCCCGGCGTATACCCTTTGCCAATCTGGCGCTACGGGGCAGTTGGGCATTAGTGACATTGTTCGCGGCTAACTTCGCCTTGCGGACCGGGCTGTTGGGCGACCCCCAAGGGGGCCAGATGCTGGTCAACGTACATCTAGCATTTAACCTGTCGCTTCTGGTTCTGGCTCTTCCGTTTTGCGGACGCGTGGAGGGCTTGTTCGAAAGGCTCTTGCCCGACCAAAAGAAAGAAAAAGAACCCCGACCAGCGCGCCCGACCAGCGCACTGGACATGGAAAATGTGGCTAACCCGAGCCAGGCCATGCCGAGCCTCAAGCGTGAGCTTCTGCGGATGAGTGACTTTCTCGAAACCATGTTCCGTCCTGTCCTGGAACTGTACCGGAGCGGAGAAAAAGAACAGATCCGCTCGGTTCAAGCCATTGACGAGGACGTAAACAGATGCCTTTCGGGTATTAGAGCCTTTGTTGCTGCGATGCCCTCAGAGATATATGAAAAACGGGATGCAAAAACCGCGCGCGATTTAATGGAATTTGCGATCCGGCTGGAAACAGCAGGAGATGTTGTCGCCAAACGCTTGACAGTGTTGGCCAGCGAAATGCGCGCCAAGGGATCAAGCTTCTCGCAGGAAGGCTGGTCGGAACTGGTTCAGATGCACGAGGGAATTCTGGCCAATATGAAACTGGCATCGAATGTGCTGATTTCGGACGATCTGGAAAGCGCCCGGCTTCTCAGCCTTGAAAAAACCGAGATCAAACGCGTGGAACGAGATAGCCGCAAGCGGCACCTGCGCCGGTTGCAGCACGGCACAACGGAAAGCTTCGAGACCAGCGACATTCATCTGGAAACCTTGCGGGCGTTCCGCGAGTTTAACAGCCACATCGCTTCAATCGCCTACCCGGTCCTGTATCGAAACGGTCAGTTGCTGGAGACTAGGTTGATCAACGAAATTGCCAACTAGTTACTGAGATCAAGAACGCTCGCAAAATCTCAAGTCAAAAGGTAATGTTATTTGGAAGTTTGTTTGACTCAAGAGATTGCCCAAGTACTCTGGGTAGAGAAAAATGATAGTCCAAAGTTTGGAAAAGCTATGTTTGAACGTACGCGTCAGAACATCCTGAGTTGGCCCCGATCTATTTATAAAGTATGCCAAGAACGACTCAAAAAAGGCGTGGTTATGTACGACCATAGAGACACTCGGTCATGCCACGATTCTGGAAACGAATCGAAACCCAAAGATCAACAGGTCGGTAATGAGGATAGCGTCCACGTTGGGTCATCAGAAAAGGTCACAACATTTTATTTACCTTAGATTCTAGGCTTGTCTTTGCCCCCTGAAATTGGACCACTACTTTGGCCGAGAAAGGGGAACAAGGGATGGCTCGGAAGCGATACTCGGACGAAGACATTCTGAAGCTGCTGCGCTGGTGTTGTCACATTAACCGTCGTTCGGTTGCTCGCGCCCAGATTTGAACGTAGTTGGCATCGATGAAATCGCCTCCCGCCAGCTACAAGCGCCACCGCTTTCCACCTCAAATCATCGCGCATGCGGTGTGGCTGTATTGCCGGTTCAATCTCAGCTTTCGGGAAGTTGAAGAGATGTTGCTGCAACGTGGGATCGACGTGTCTTACGAAACTGTCCGGCGTTGGGTCATCAAGTTCGGACCAGTGATTGCGCGAAGCTTGCGGGAGAGACAAGGGCGTCCAGGCAATGTCTGGCATCTGGATGAAGTTGTCGTGAAAATCTCAGGTCGCAAGGGTTTCGTTGCAAAGTTTTAGGTCAGCCAAATAGTTCTGCGATCGCTTCAGTTCAGGTTGCCAACTCGGAGAATTGACGAAACGGGCAGATTCCGGGCGTGAAATGGCCTTTACGGATCATGTGCGTCACCTCGATGCCCGCCAGAGTCGCTGATGCCGAAGCAAGAGACTTGAAGCCGAGCATCGGGCGGGTTCGTCTTTTGATGAAACGATGGTCCTGTTCCATGATGTTGTTCAAGTATTTCCGCCTCACCATTTCAATTGGGACCGGGCAACCAAAACCTTTCAGCATCTTGTTGATGGCCTTGAGGCCAGCGGTGTTAGCTCCACTTTTGTCGATGACTATCTTTCTCGGAAGGCCGTTGACCTCCAGCATTCGGGCGAAGAACATGGTGGCCGCGAGTTTGTTTCGACGCTGGGAAAGCATAAAATCAAGCGTCTTGCCGTGCTTGTCGACAGCTCGATAGAGATAGACCCAATTGCCTTTCACCTTGATGTAAGTCTCATCCATTCTCCAGGAGCGGTCGCACGGTCCCTTTCGACGACGCGCCGCTTCACCGATTGCGCCTGCATACCGCGTCACCCAGCGATTCAGCGTCGTGTGATCCACTGCAACGCCTCGCTCATGCATGATCTCTTCTAGATCGCGATATGACACACCGTATCGGACATAGAAGAACACAGCGAAGAGGATCACATCCTTCGGATACTGCGCGCCTTTGAAAGAGATCATAAAAACTGACTTTCGACTTCAATATTTCGATATCCATTCACTCGAAGCACTTATGAGCGTCAACGGTCAAAAGTTTGCAACAGATCCGGTCTAACCCATCACTAAATGCATTCACCGCCATCGATAACCAAGGCTTGCCCCGTCATAAAAGCGGATTCATCTGAAGCTAAATAGACGATCCCATGGCCAATCTCTTCAACTGTCGCCCACCGACTCATAGGGATCGCCTGCTCGATGTAGCTTTCCAGTTTGGCACGGCCACCCATCTGCTTTTCGAAGCCTGCATTGAAGGGGGTGTCTACAAATCCTGGACAAAGGGCATTGAAACGGATTGCATGGACAGCGTAGTCGGCTGCCATCTGCCGGACCATCGCAACAGCTGCGTGCTTTGTAGTCGCATAGGCGATCATACCCCGGTCGTATTGAACCCCCGAATTGGAGGCCGTGACGATCACGCTGCCTCCACCTTGTGATTTCATATGGGGGACGGCTGCGCGCGCGGCAATGAAGTGAGCGCGGACATTCAATGCCCAAGAAGCATCCATTCCATCTGGTTCCACTTCTTCCAGCGTTCCTTCGATCTGCAACCCAGCATGAGAGTGCAACACGTCAAGCCGACCGAAGTTTTTTACTGCTTCGTCTATGGCTTTGGTAAGCGCATCGTCATCGGTCACATCAAGCTGTATGGCAGATGCTTGATTTCCCTGCGCAACGATCGCGGCCACAGTGGCTTCAGCAAGTGTTGCATCGCGATCGGTTACCACAACATTCGCACCCTCTTGTGCCATTGCCATTGAACCCGCCCGACCAATTCCTGATCCCGCGCCCGTAACGAGCGCGACCTTACCTGCAAGCCGCATGTCACTTGGCTCCTTTATTTAATTATTCGATTTTGAGGCGCCTCGGCGCAAAAGCAGCTGCGCTGCTACGAGCAACAAGAGCGACGCGCCCATAACCATAGTGCCGATGGCATTGATCTCGGGTGTTACGCCGCGCCGGATGGATGAGAATATGTAGATTGGCAGGGTTGTTTCTGAGCCAGCTACGAAGAACGCGATGATGAAATCATCAAATGAGAAAGTGAAGCTGAGCAGGAAGCCTGCCAAAATTGCCGGTGCTATCAACGGCAGGGTCACCTGTCGAAAGGTGCCCCAGGGCGTCGCAAAGAGGTCAGCCGAAGCTTCCATGAGCGCGCGGTCCATACCCGATAGCCTTGCACGTACGATGATTATGACCAGCGCCATTGTGAACATGGTGTGTGCGGCGACAAGCGTGGGCATCCCCATGGAAAGTTGCGGGGGATTTGCTCCATCGGGCCATAGGCTTGCAAGAAGCGGGTTTAGCCAGCCGAATACAGTGACCAGGGCAATGAGTGTCGCGATGCCGATGACGATACCGGGTATCATTATCGCAATATAAATCATCGCATCAAACAAAGTTCGGAGCCATCCCTTAACCCCTTGTAAAGCGATGGCCGCCATGGTTCCGAGAGTGGATGCGAGGCAAGCAGTTATGAATGCCGCAAGCAGACTGGTCTCGAGCGCGTCCATTACAAATGGGTTGTTCAGCGCTTTACCATACCATTGGGTCGAGAACCCCATGAACTGGCTTGCGTGTCGTCCGGCATTAAAGCTGAAAAGCGCGATGATGCCGATTGGAATATAGAGAAAAAGGTAGACGCAAATCGCGTATAAGCGCATCGGACCCTCACATCAGCGAGACATCTTGGCGCTGGCCACCCAGGCGCGAGATGAATTTCATGTAAATTGAGACAGTGACAAGCATTACGACAACCAAAGTCATTGCGACCGCCGATCCGTACGCCCAGTTCCGAGACTGCAGGAACAGGTCCACCAGCGCATTTCCGACGAAAAAGACCTTTCCGCCGCCCAAGATCGCTGGGATCAGAAACTCGCCCATCAGCAAGATGAAGACCAGCATGCAGCCAGTTGCGATACCAGGTACCGACAAAGGAAGTGTCACCTGACGGAACGTACGCCATGGGGTAGAGCCGAGATCAGCCGATGCTTCCAGAAGGCGTTTATCCAGTTTGTCTAAGCTTACAAAAATCGGGAAAACCATCAGAGGTAGATACCCATAGACAATCCCGACAAGCACAGCGAACGGCGTATTTATCAGGCGGATATCATCGATGCCGATCGACTCCAGTAAAGCGGGCAAGCCACGCCCCCCAAGGATGAAAATCCAAGCGTATGACCGGATCAGGATCGATGTCCAGAACGGCACGATCACTAGGATCAACAGCGAAGTTCTCCACTTTGGTGAACAACGCACTGCAAGAAAGTAGGCGAGCGGGTAGGCAATTACCAACGCAGCGATAGTCCCCAGTGGTGCAAGGATCAAAGTGTTCTTAAACGCCGTCCATCGCGCAGGAAGGTTGGCATATTGTTCCAACGTGAACGCTGGAACGTAGCCTCCGGCGGCACCCCGTTCGCCAAAGGAAAAGACGAAGACGACCAGCAGAGGAAGGGCTAGCATTACCAAAAGCCATATTCCTGCTGGAGCCAGCAACAGTGCTTTTCTGCCTCGTTCGGTCATTTTGTCCTCGTCTTTTCCGATATTGGCGACCTTGGCGCTTAGGCCGACTTGAAGCGGGCGAGCAACTCGGCACGGTTTGGATCTGTTAGTGTAGCTGCCGCGCCGAACTCGAGTGCATTCAGAAGGTCAGCTGCCGGATAAAGGATCGGATCTTCCAGTAGTTCCTTCGGCAGCAACGCATTGGTGCGAGCATCAGCCGATGGATAGCCGTGAGCGAGGACTTCTTTCGCATTAACTTCCGGGTTCAGCAGGAAGTCGATCAAGGCATAAGCGGCATCCATATGGGGTGCGCCCTTAGGAATAGCGTAGTAGTCGGACCAGAGTTCACCGCCCTCGGCTCCCAGAACGTAGGCGATTTCAGGCATGTCGACATTCATCTGCTTGCCGTCACCTGTCCAGCACATCGTCATCCAGGCGTCACCGTTACGCATCGGTGGCTGATAATCCGACGAGATTGCAAACAGATGCGGTTTGGCATCCAGCAACAATTTCTCGGCATCCGCCAGTTCCTTCTCATCGACCGAGTTGAAGGAGTAGCCGAAGTATTTCAGGGCATTACCGATGGTGGTGAGTTGGTAATCATGCACCATTGTCCGGCCTGAGTAACCTTCCATAGTAAGGTCCCAGAACTCTTTCCATGTGGTTGGAGTCGGAGCGCCGTCAAGCTTGCTGGTGTTCACTGCAAAGCCAGTCGTGCCCCAGTTTTTTGGGACCGCGTAAAGCTGGCCATCGACAGAACCGGCATCGGAAAAGCGCTGTTCGAATGAACCTGCGTCGTAGTTTGGCAGTTTGGACGTATCGAGCGGGATGATCAGATCTTCACCCACATACGTAGTGATTGTGTAGTTGGTTGGAACAAAAACGTCCCAGCCAGACCCTCCAGCCTGTAGTTTTGCCAACATCTCTTCGTTCGAGCCAAAAACATTGACCTGAACATGGGCGCCAGTGGCTTCCGTGAAGGCTTCGAAGTTCATCTCGTCATGGTAGTTCGGCCATGTGGCGAGGATCACTCGGTCGCCAATGTCCCCGGCAGCAAATGCCGGGCGTGGACGCAACCCAGGAATGGCCGTGCCCAGAACGGCCGTTGCCATCCCAAGACCTGTCACGCCTAAGAAATGTCGCCGTGTAACCGAACCCTTTTGGTACCGGCGAAGCTCTTCCATGAACTTTTGCTTGGAAATAGTCCCATTATCCTTGGTCATTGTGAACCTCTCTGTTGTTGGATTGCGGGATTTGTTATTTTTCCAGGATCAGCAGTGCGCCTTCGCCCCATGAAACAAAGGCCTGCTCTCCTGCATTGAACGTCCCCTCGTTCAATTCCGCTTGCCTTGGCACAAGTACATGGAAATCACCCAGTGCTTCGTTGCGCGCAAGGTATTCTGTGTGCTCCCCAAGGAAGATCCGATTTTGAATGGTAACTGGCAGAGCGATTTCAGCTGTGGGTAGCGCGCGGGTCAGCGTGATCTGTTCAGGACGGATACTAACGCACACTTCCTGCCCGGCATCTATTGGAATCTCCGGAGTTCCGTGCACCTTTTGGCCACTCGCTAAACGCACAGTAATTTGGTCGGCTGCTGAGTCAGTCACAGTTGCATCAAAGAAATTTGAGGTGCCTACAAATCCAGCCACGTAGCGGCTGCGGGGCATGTCATAGAGTTCGCGTGGGCTGCCAACCTGCACAATACTGCCGCCTTCCATCACACAAATTCGGTCGGACATTGAAAGCGCTTCTTCTTGGTCGTGCGTGACGAGGACAAAAGTTATTCCCAGTTGTCGTTGCAGGTTCTGCAGTTCAAACTGCATTTCTTTTCGAAGCTTTCGATCCAGAGCAGCCATTGGTTCATCAAGCAGCAAAAGCTTGGGCTCGTTTACGATCGCACGCGCCAAAGCGACGCGTTGCTGCTGACCACCAGACATCTCCCAGATGCGACGTGGGCCAAACCCACCAAGACGGACAGTTTCCAGCGCTTGCTCAACCTTTGTCGCGATTGTTTGTTTGTCTACATGTGGTCGTTGTTGGCGCAGGCCGTACGCGATGTTGTCGAACACGCTTAGGTGAGGAAAAAGAGCATAGTGCTGAAACACCATGTTGACTGGGCGATGGTGCGCATCCAAGTCGTTGACGACTTCTCCATCGAGCAACACCTGACCTTCGGTTGGCTTCTCGAAACCTGCCAACATTCTAAGCGCAGTGGTTTTGCCGCAACCAGATGGGCCTAAGAACGACAGGAACTCTCCTTTCCCAATGGAAAGATTCAGGTCTTTGGCAGCGACCACATTCCCAAAGGTCTTAGTCACTCCGCGGAGTTCCGCAATCGTCTGCATGGTGACGCTCATGTCAAAGCTCATATACTGCCTTTTTCCTTTTGCTTGATTTTTTGGCATTTACTGGCATACCACTCAAACAGGGAAAAAGTAACAATAACCCCGATTAGCTGTATATACCACAATTGGGGTATAAAGCCGCTTTTCGAAAATCTGGAGCAGCGTGTGTTCGATTGGATGGAAGAGGCCGGCAGGGTCGTGGAGAAGATCGGAACCCCAGAATTTCCATGTGCTTTAGCAGATGGCTTGCGGCAGGTCGCACCATTCGATTTTACAGTGGTGTTTGGCCATGTCGGAACCGAAGCACCTATAGACCTTCACGACGATTTTCCCAAAAGCAAACGGCGTATTTTTGTTCAGGATTACCAAGCAGGGCCCTACGTACTTGATCCATTTTTTTTGGCCGCGACAAAACCGATAACACCGGGTCTGTACCGCATGCGCGATATCGCACCGGACAGGTTCTATCAGGGCGAATACTATCGCAGCTATTACAAAAGGACTGGGTTAGCAGAGGAGATTGGCTACTTTATCGATATCCCAAGCACTGGGATGGTTGTGGTCTCGCTCATGCGATCAGTGAAGCCTTTTTCAGCCAAGGAAATTCGTCATTTGCACGCTCTATGGCCGCTCGTTCGGGCAGCCTGTTGCAAACATTGGAGTGACTTTCCAACGATGACCCGCGGCGCCGCAGCGAATGGCGTTAGTCGTCGCGTCGATCTTGCTTTCCAGGCATTTGGCGATGGCGTTCTGACGCCACGAGAAAGAGAAGTCGTTGAGTTCACGTTGAAGGGTCATTCGGCAGAAGCTGTCGGCACAATTCTCGGCATCTCTCCAGGCACAGTCCGCATCCACAGACGCAACATTTACGCGAAACTTAGGATCAATTCGCAGGGTGAGCTTTTTTCAAAGTTCATTGAAAAGGCACTTTAAAAGGTTCCTTGAACACCCACTTTGGGCTGACTGCGGTTCTTTGGAGTAAAAATGCGGATGGCTGCAACGTCCCGCATTGCTGCCGCTCGCGACATTTCAGCGAGCGTCTGTCTCGAGCCCAAACCGACACTTTAGGTTCAGTGATTTAGAGATCATTGCGATGCACCCTTCCATCCTTCATGACAAAACGGATGACCGACGGGAATATCCTAGATTCGATTAGGATTTACACAATCCAGTATTTTCTGAGCAGCTAACTGAACCGACTTTCTCAACTGCATGACCTCGGAGTTCGCAGCCAGCCGGGACTTCATCTCCGCATCCCCAAGTAGTTGGTTAATCGCATTCTCCAACTGCTCCGTTGTCCAATCCCATCGATTTAGCCTGAGTCCGACACTGGTTTCGACTGCCCGCTGGGCGTTGTCATGTCCGTCCCAGCAATAGGGGAGGATTAGCGACGGGACCCCGAAATACAGCGCTTCGCAAAAGCTGTTGTTGCCGCCGTGGTGAATAAAAAGATCGCATTGTTCAACCACGGAAGGCTGCGGGAACCATTCCTGCAGATGAACATTGTCCGGCACTCTGGAATAGGCATCGATCTGTGCGCCGACATTGATCAGAAAACGCATGTCCAATGTCTTGAATACGTCGAACAGGCTTTCAAAGAATGAGACATCCATTGCACCGAGGCTGCCAAAACTCACGTACACCAGAGGCCCGTTGTTACGGGGCATTTGAGGTACACGGTAAGGACCTTCCTGGCGAACGCAGCCTTCGAGAAAGGTGAATTGTCCAGAGTCCAGCACCTGATCACGATCATGGCGAATGATAGATGGCGCTAAAAGAAGGTTTTGATGCGGTGATGTTTCTACGAACTCACCTTCAGGCAATAGCTCAAGCCCCTTATCCTGGCGAAATTTGTTGTAGCGCGCATGAATTGGGTCAAGGGTCTCCAAGTACTGGTCTCGAAATGCCGCACACCCGGCAGCGTCAGATGCCGGCAGACCGGACAGGTACGGCGGTAGGCAGTTGTCTGGCAACTCGGTTTCCGCGCAAGAAATAACCCTGACCCATGGGCACTCGGATCGTACGATGGCCGGGAACATGATGACGTTGTCGAGGACGACGACATCTGGGTTGATCCGCTCTAGCGCCGTTTCCAAACCCTGTTCGACCGATTCCGCTGTCTCGACGATTGCGTTCCAAACGGGCTCTACATAGGTGGTCAGTTGGTCAGTTGGATGCATGTTAAAATGCGGCAGATGATGGCTCAGGAATTCCTGCCAGTAGGTCTGGGTTTCCTCTTCTGTCAACTCTGACTGAACAGGGACGGCGAACTCGTCAAAACCGTAATCTGCGAATACGCCACCAAAGCCACCGTGGGTGAGGAAAACGGGGTGTGCACCCATTGCGCGCAGTTCCTGGGCGATCCCCACACAATTCAGTGCAGCCCCAAAACTAGCTTCGGGGAAAAACGCGATTACGGGTGCTTCCTTGCGGTTCATCATTCAATCACCGGATTGACCCGCGGGTTGCTTGGACTAGCGCCGGAGCACCACGATTGGCGACGCTGGGCCTTTGGTGCATTGAAAGCCGCAAGTGCAACCTCATCTGATCCGCCGCAAGATCGAAATGATCCTGTTCGATGAAATCAAGGATACGCAGATGTTCATCGAGCGCCTGCCTCATCCGAAAGTCGATCATACCGAATGATCCGCCTGGCAGGTGGCGCAACCCATGATGGGCCATGAGAACAGAAGCTAGATACTGGTTTCCGGACGATCGAGCGATGAGCTTGTGAAAGGCAAGATCCGCGTCCTGGAAATCCTGGCTATTGAAAGAGTTTTCCGACTGCGCCAGAAGCGCTTCGGTCTGGCTGCGGACCAGATCGGCGCGCTTGGTGTCCAACTTGAAACCGTCGGACAGAATGGCCTGCGGTTCCAGTATCAGACGAAATTCGTAGCTCTCTATTCGTCCGGAGCGGTCTCCCGGCATGCGCGTAAAAACCCAGGATTGACCTTCGGCTTTCTGAATCACGCCTTGGGCCAGGAGGGCTTCGAGCGCACGCTGTGCAGCGCTGCGGGAAACCGAATATCTGCGGATCAGGTCTGTGACATTGATGGCACCGTCCAGGCGTCGGGCGCCGCGATCTCGTAGGATGGCACCAGCGAGATCCACACCTGCTCCGACCGCATGCTGGTTGAGTATCGAATGCCCCTTTTCGGGTTCGCATTCTAGGACAAACCCGCCTTCTGCCGCTTTGCGTGCCATCCCCTCCTTTTCCAGCAGCCTCAATGCGGATCTAATCGGAGTGCGAGAGACGCTGCACGAATCAGCAAGGGTTTTTTCCACCAGTCTGTCGCCCTGATGCAAATCGAGATCCATCGCAACATCCAGTATTTTTTGAGCAAGTTTCAAGTATTTGCTTGGTGACATAAGAAGACGGCTTTCGTCATACTCAGTTAATATACAATAAAAACGGTATCTTAAATGGCTTCTCCGGGCCATACAAAAATGATTCAAAAAATTGTTGAGTTTTATTTCATCAAAAAATACCGTGATTGCATCATATATCTCGCCCCAGAAGCGAGCGCGGATGTCAAGGGAGGAAGACATGACCAACAAGTTCACCAATTCGTTCCGTTTGCCATTTGCTTGGCTCACCGCCGGGGCGGCCTGCGCACTCAGCGCATTCGCCGGAGCGGCCCAAGCAGAAAAAATCGTGATCTCGAACTGGGACGGCTACATGCCGCCGGACCTGCTGGAGAATTTCACCATGGAAACCGGTATCGAGGCCGAGCTCTCGGTGCATGGCACTAACGAAGAAATCATGGGCAAGGTCGTAGCCGGTGGAGGAAAGGGCTACGACGTTCTTTTCGTCTCGTCGCCTTTTGCCGAGGCGTTAAACAACCTGGGGCTGGTGGCTGCAATCGACCACGACAAGGTTCCGAATGCCTCTAACCTGTATGACGAAGCTAAAGAACTAGCCCATGATCCGGGCAACAACTATTCAATGCCATACGCTTGGGGCACGACGGGCTTATGCTACCGGTCAGACCTGATGCCAGAGCCAACTTCGTGGAACGATCTGCTCAAACCCTCTGACGACCTCAAAGGCAAAGTGACAATGCTCTCGACGGATCGCTGGCTGATGGGGGCTGCTGCGCTAGCCCTCGGAAAGTCGCTGAACGATACGTCGGATGAGACGTTGGCGGCTGCAAAGGACCTGCTGGTTGCGGCGAAGCAGGATCTGCTGGCCTACGACGACGCAACTTTTTATCTGAAGTTGGTATCGGGCGAGGCAACGATGGTTCACGCCTGGGATGGCTGGTGCAACTACGGCATCGGTGAAAACGCGGACATCAAGTACACGATACCATCAGAAGGATCGGATCTGTGGGTGGATGCGCTAGTCATCGCGGATGCATCTGAAAACAAAGATGCGGCGCATGCCTTTGTGAACTATGTCTTGGGCGCGGACGTCGGTGTCTGGGTTGCCAGCAATATCCTTTACAAAACGCCGAACAAGGCTGCGATGGAGGCGCTGGACCCGTCCTTAATCGAAACCTTCCCGAATATGGGAATGTCGCCTGCAGACCTTACCAAGTACGAGCAGTTGCGCGATCTCGGCAATGGCCAGAAACCCTTTGCACGGACCGTGACCGAAATCATGGCCGCACAGTAAGTGATCAAACCCTGAGCAAAACCCGACCCGAACAAAGGGTCGGGCCTGTACGACCTCACTCCACAGATTGCCAAGTATATGACCAATCGACTGAAATCGGTGATCTTGCTGGGGCCGGGCCTGGGCTGGCTTGCGCTTCTTATGGTGGTGCCGTGTGGCCTTATTTTTACCTATGCGTTCTTTGAACGCGGTATCTATGGCGGTATCGACCACGTCTTTACGTTTGAGAATTTTGTGCGGGCCACCGATCCTCTTTACCTCGGGATCTTCTTACGCTCAGCCAAGATCGCATTTCTGACCACGATAATCGCGATCCTGATCGCCTATCCGGCGGCCTATGCCATCACGCTGGCGCCGCGCCGTTGGCAGACCGGTTTGCTGATCTTGGTGATCCTGCCGTTCTGGTCCAACTACCTAATCCGCACTTACGCCTGGATCGTGATGCTTAACCGCGAGGGCTTGATCAATAATACTCTCCAGGGGGCAGGCTTGATCGATGAGCCGCTGTCTCTACTTTATAACAATTTCGCGGTGATCGTTGGGCTTGTCTACAACTACACCCCCTTTGTGGTTCTGGCGATCTATTCGTCGCTGAACCGCATAAATGTCGAAACCATAGAAGCCTCGGAAGATCTTGGAGCTCCCGCTTGGACCACTTTCCACCGGGTGATACTGCCACAGACCGTTCCCGGCATTGCGGCAGGTGGTGTCTTTGTTTTTGTATTGTCGATCGGCAATTTCATTACGCCCGATTTGCTTGGTGGCGGGCGACTTCAGATGGTTGGAAACCTGATCTATGACCAGTTCCTGAGCGCCCGCGACTGGCCGTTCGGAGCAACGCTGTCGATGTTCCTGATTGCGATTATGATGGGGCTTTTGTTCGCACAGGCGGTATTGGCCAATCGCGCAGCGGGACAGAGAGGGCAGGACTGATGCGGGACCGATCCAACATGGGCCTGAAGCTGCACCTGGTTTTGTTTTACACCTTTCTCTATGTGCCGATCCTTGTGCTCATGGCGTTAAGCTTTAACCGGGCCGGACTTCCAACTGTATGGACCGGGTTTTCGTTGGAATGGTACGGCAAGTTGTTTACCGCGGATCCAATACTGTCGGCGGCGCGCAACACGCTAATCGTGGCCTTAATCTCGACCGTTCTGGCGACAATATTCGGCACGCTTTTGGCGGTCGGTGTCGAGACACGGCATAATTCTTCAGTTCTAGACGCGGTTCTGTTCGCACCGATGATCATCCCCGACATAGTTCTGGCCATCGCGCTCTTGTCCTTTTTCACCCTACTCAACATGACGCTGGGGCTTCATTCGATCATCCTCAGCCATGTCGTATTTAACATAGCCTTTGTTGTCGCCGTGGTGCGTACGCGGATGCGCAATTTCGACCATTCGATACTTGAGGCCAGTGCCGACCTTGGGGCCAGCGAATTCACCACCTTTCGCCGCATCCTGCTGCCCGCCATCGCGCCGGGGGTTATCGCCGGGGCGCTGTTGTCTTTCACCCTGTCTGTGGACGAATTCATTATTGCCTTCTTTACCGCCGGTGCTGGGCAATCCTCGACCACGTTGCCGATGCAGATTTACGCAATGATCCGATTTGGCGTCACGCCGGAAATCAATGCGATGGCTACCATCGTCATGTTCGTTTCATTCACGCTGGTCTTCTTCGCACAGCGTACCGACAAAGAGGTTTTCAGCCGATGAACCAAGGGGTTCAACTCAGGAATATAACCAAGCGATACGGTTTGGTGACCGCGATCGACAATGTTTCACTGGATATTCGCGATAACGAGTTCTTTGCACTTTTGGGCCCATCGGGCTGCGGCAAGACCACACTATTGCGGACGCTGGCGGGCTTCGAAACGCCACAGGAAGGACAGGTTATCGTTGCCGGGCAGAACGTGACAAACATACGTCCCAGCAGGCGGCCCCTGAATCTGATGTTCCAATCCTATGCCTTGTTTCCGCACATGAGCGTCGAAAAAAACATCGCCTATGGGTTAGAAATGGAGAAATTGCCTAAGGACGAAATTGCCACGAGAGTAGCTGAGGTTCTGGAAAGTGCGAAACTTTCGGGGTTTGCCGGGCGCAAGCCGGATCAGCTTTCTGGTGGGCAGCGACAGCGGGTTGCTTTGGCGCGCGCGCTGGTCAAAAGGCCAAAAGTCCTGTTGCTGGATGAGCCCCTTTCAGCTCTTGACAAGAAACTACGAGAAGAGATGCAGCTGGAGCTCAAACGGTTGCAACACGAGGTGGGGATTACATTTCTAATTGTGACCCATGACCAGGAAGAGGCCTTGGTCATGGCCGACCGGATCGCGGTCTTGCATGATGGTAAGCTGGCGCAGGTCGGTACTCCTCACGAGCTCTACGAACACCCCGGATCGCGCTTTGTTGCAGATTTTATCGGCGTGATGAACTTCCTGAATGGTAACGCCGTGGATGGCGGTGTCGATGTCGACGGGGCGGGAATGCTGAGGGGCGTTTCCGAGCTGCGCGGTGCCGCCACGATTGCTGTGCGCCCGGAACGGGTCAGCCTGATGCAGACCGCCCCTCAAGATGGGCGCAACTGCCTTCCCGGCACTGTCGAAGAAGTCGCCTATCACGGGTCAGACCTGGGTGTGCATGTGCGTGTTCGCGGCGGGAGGAGCACCCTGTCCGCCCGCGTTCCAGCCGGCCAAGCCGACCGTGAAAGTATCCAGCCGGGTCAGGATGTCTACTGCGTATGGGACGCGAAACATTCCCGCATCCTACCCAACTGCTAAGCCATATCTAACGGGAGACCTACAATGTCACAGAAAACCATCGCCTTCTTCCCCGAAGCTGCCTTTGGCCCTGCGCTGAATTCGGTTGGCATCGCGCAGGCCTGCGAGAAACTGGGCCATAAGGCTGTATTTCTAAGCGATCCCGGCTTTGTCGAGGTATATGAAGGTTATGGGTTTGAGGCGCATCCTGTTGCCCTGTCCGAGCCGATGGAACCCGAGGCGATGGCAAAGTTCTGGGAGGATTTCATCAACGGTCACATCCCAAATTTTCGCAAAGCCCCGATTGACCAGATCGATAACTACGTCAAGGATTGCTGGGAGGCGATCGTCGACAGCGCAAAATGGGCGCAAAAAGATCTGCCCGATGTACTGGCAAAAATCAAACCAGATATGATCTGCGTGGATAATGTCATTATGTTCCCGGCTATCAAGCAGTTCGGCGTACCGTGGGTGCGGATCATCTCATGTTCCGAAAACGAAATCCCTGACCCGATTGTGCCGCCGCACTTGTCAGGCTGCCGGGTGGATGACCGCGAGGGCATGGCGGCCTATGAGGCTAAATTCCACGAGGTGATCAAGCCGATCCACGACGACTACAATGCGTTCCTGGCCAGATGCAACGAAGAGGCCTATCCGATCGGAGAGTTTTTCGAAGCGTCGCCCACAATGAACCTTCTGCTTTATCCCGAGCCTGCAAAGTACGAACGACAGAACCCGCTGGACCCAAACCGGTTCCAGTATCTTGAAGGTTGCGTACGCGAAGAAGAATCCTTTGAGGTGCCAACGTTTAAGTCCAACAATGACAAACCACTTCTCTATGTATCTTTCGGGTCACTTGGTGCAGGCGACACCGACCTGCTAAAAAGGATCATTTCGACCATTTCCAGGCTGCCCTACCGGGCGCTCGTAAATGTCGGGGATTACATGGATGAATACACAGAAATTCCTGACAACGTGCACATACAAAGTTGGTATCCCCAGCCTTCGGTAATTCCGCAGGTTGACGCGGTGATACATCATGGCGGTAACAACTCGTTCACCGAGTGCCTGTATTTCGGCAAAGCGGCAATCATTATGCCCTATGTCTGGGACGGCCACGATAACGCCACTCGTGTTCAGGAAACTGGCCACGGGTTCGGGTTTCACCGATACGACTGGACCGATGATGAATTGGCTATTGCCCTCGACAAATGTATCAACGATCCAGGAATGCAGGCGAAGATGGCGGCAACCTCTGCTCATATGCAGTCACGGCATGGCCCGACCAAGGCAGCCGGCATTCTCGACGACATCCTGAAAGCCGCGGAATGAGCAGCGCCCCGCATCTTTCCGAAATCTCGACTCGCACCGACCTCACGGACTGGGGGCTACAGCCGGACATGATCGAAGGCCAGTCTCATTCATCGGGTATGCTGGTTCACAAGGGTCCTGACAACCGACCGGAGATCGGCGCATGGGTCTGTACTCCAGGGCGCTGGCGCCTAACGATTCCGCGTGACGAGTTCTGCTATTTTGTGCAGGGCCGCGCGGTCTATCGGTCGGATGCAGGCGAAAGCATCGAAGTTACGCCCGGAACGGCCGTACTATTCCCCGCCGGTTGGGTAGGGGAATGCACGGTCGAGGAAACACTGCGCAACACCTACTACCTAACGGATCGCGAACCTGAATCATGACCACGCCACGTATGCAAAACCCGCTCCAGCAGACTGATCTTGTCGATTGGGGGGTAATCCCGACGATGATTGAAGGGCAATCCCGCACCTCGGGAAAGCTGATCCACAAGGGGCCTGACGGCCAGTCCGAATGCGGCCTTTGGGTCTGCACTCCCGGTAAGTGGGAATGTCACGTCACCAAGGACGAGTTCTGCCACTTTCTGGAAGGCCGCTGTACCTATGTCCATGAAAGCGGCGAGGTAATTGAGATTACGCCCGATACGGCGGCCTTTTTTCCGCAGGACTGGAAAGGCGTTTGCACTGTCCACGAGACGGTCAAGAAAGTGTACATGATCCGCTAACGGCGCAATGCCTGTCAAACAAGGGGGCTGCCCAATGCGTGACCCGTTCAAATCTACCTACTACCTCAACCCCAAGCATGTGCCATTGGAGGGTGGTGGGACCACTCTGGTCAACCCGTCTACCTTGCAGCCCGTCGGGGTTTTTGGTGAGCCGTCGCCGCAGATCGTGAACCAGGTTCTGGACCGGGTCAATGCGGCGCAAAGGAGGTGGTCTGCGATGGACTGCAAATCTCGCGCGCGGGTATTGCACCAGATCGCCAACGACATCGAAAGCGGCGATATGACTGAGATCGCCCGCTTGATGACATTGGAAACGGGCAAACCTTACCCTGAATCGATTGGCGAGATTGCGAACATCCCGCCGGTTTTCCGCTACTATGCCGAGATGGCGCGCAATGACGCGGGCAAGATCGCCGGCACGATGCAAACCGGATCTTTTCAGTATCAGACATACGAGCCCTACGGGGTGTCCGTGCATGTGGTTCCGTACAATTTCCCCCTCATTCTTGGCAGCTGGTCGATGGCCGCATCACTTGCGGCAGGTAACGGTGTAGTGTTGAAAGCCTCACCCGCAGGAACTTTGTGCACGATGGCGTTCATGGAGTTTTTTCGGGCGTTGCCCCAAGACCTGATTGCTTGCCTGCCGGGTGGGGCAGACGTGGGCAAACAGCTGATTGCCAGCCCCAAAACCCATGTGGTCGCCTTTACAGGGTCCGTGCCGACAGGTCGTGCAGTCGCAGTGGCCGCAGCAGAGAACTTGAAACCCGCAGTGATCGAGGCTGGGGGAAGCGATCCACTGATCGTCAGTAAACATGCCGATATCGCGGTCGCTGCTGCCGGGGCAGTTACCGCTGCTTTTTTGCAGTCGGGCCAGGTTTGTACATCGTCTGAACGGATTTTTGTGGTGGATGACGTGTACGACGATTTTGTCGATGAATTCGTGGCCCGAACCCGGAAACTACGCATCGGCGACGGCATGGGGGTGGCGGAAATCGGACCTTTGGCCTCCAAGGAGGCGCGCAACAAGGTCGAGCGTCTGGTGCGCGATGCAACTGAGAAAGGCGCGGTGGTCGAGGTAGGAGGCGGTATTCCGGATGACGCCGGGCCGGGTTGGTTCTTCGCACCAACGATCCTAACCGGCGTGACGACGGACATGGCGCTAACTCAGGAAGAGGTCTTTGGGCCAGTCGCCTCGGTCATTCGGGTGAGCGACTTTGACCAAGCGCTTGAATTGGCCAACGCGTCACAGTTCGGTCTTGGCGGATGCCTGTTTACCGGCGACCTGGACGAGGCATTTCAGGGGGTGAACGAACTACAGGTGGGGATGGTCTGGGTCAACAACCCGCTAGTGGACAACGATGCCTTGCCTTTTGGCGGCGTCAAGAATTCCGGACTTGGGCGCACGCTAGGCCTTCAAGGCCTCGAGGCTTTCAGACGGCCCAAGATGGTCGTGATTGACCCGAAGGCGAAGGAGGCGGGCTGGTGGTATCCATATCCCGACGAATGGTTCTATTCAGATGACGTACAGGGCGGGAGAAAGCACACCGGATAAGGGATATTTCGTCTGGATTGTCGTTGCCGTCGGCACAGAGGCTTTGTTTTTCAAGGTAGCTTCAAATCATCAAGCCATTGTGAAAAAGCAACATTTCTTCGGCATAACCCCATATTGCTTTGAGAAAAACTTGGCTTTTTTGTATCGGCCGAACACAAAAAAGCAACGCTGACAATCGCTTAGATCTTGGTGAATTGATTGATCAGCCCCACTTGTGTGGTCCAATTTGATTGTTAGTGCATGATTGGCCTTTGGTCCATCTGAACGATGGTTTCCGGGGCCGGTGGTTTATATCCCAGAGCACTGTGCGGGCGTTTAGTGTTGTAGTGTTTCCTCCATTCTTCGATCAATATCTGCGCTTCTTTTAGGCTGTAGAAGACTTCTCCATTCAGGAACTCATCTCTGAACCGCGCATAGAAACTCTCACAGTAACCGTTCTCCCATGGGCTGCCTGGCTCGATGTATGCGGTCTTTGCTCCAACTGCATTGATCCAGTCTTGCACCGCCACGGCAATGAACTCAGGGCCATTGTCGGAGCGAATGTAGCTTGGCACACCGCGCATGATGAACAGGTCACTCAGCACGTCGATGACATCGCTGGAGTTCAGCTTGCGGTCCACACGGATCGCCAAGCACTCCCGGCTGTACTCATCAATGACGTTGAGCGTGCGGAATGCCTTTCCGTCATCCGTTCGACAATGCACGAAGTCATAGCTCCAGACGTGGTTTCGATGCTCCGGCCGCAGCCGAACACACGATCCATCATTTAACCAGAGCCGCCCCTTCTTTGGTTGTTTCATTGGCACTTTCAGCCCCTCCCGACGCCAAAGCCTCTCGACGCGCTTGTCATTCACCTGCCAGCCCGCATCTCTCAGCAAAGCCGCGATCCGGCGATAACCGTAGCGGCCATACTGGCGGGCCAATTCTATCATGTCCGCCACCAGGCGCTTCTCGTCAGCTCGACCTTTCGGCAGCTTTCGCTGTGTGGATCGGTGCTGTTTCAGGACGCGACACGCCCGGCGTTCTGAGACACGCAGTTTGTGGCGCACATGGTTGATGCAGGCACGGCGACGGGCGGGGCTCAGTAGTTTCCCTTGGCCGCCTCCGTCAGGATCAGTTTGTCCAGGGTAAGATCCGAGACGGCCTTTCGAAGACGCTCATTCTCTTTTTGAAGGCGCTTAAGTTCCTTCAATTGATCCGCACCCATTCCGCCGTACTTCTTCCTCCAGCGATAATAGGTCTGTTCAACAACACCAATCTGCCGGATCGCATCCAGACGGGACATGCCTTGCCCCATCAATATCTCAACCTGCCGCAACTTCGAGACAATCTCTTCCGGCTTCGGTCGCTTGCGCGCCATGTGGTTCCTCCGTTTTCTTAACCATAACGGCGGACCACTTCAGAGGGGGAGGATCACTCCCTTCAAGTTGACACTGAAAACTTCCAGTTCCGCTTTGGGATCACCTTCAAGATTCGCCGCCAGCCGCACAAAGGTCGGCTCAATGCTGTCCAAGGTTCGCTACTCTGTTTTGCCATAGAAAATTCATGTGGCTGGCGAAAATCACAGATGACTGGTCTCGGTCAGCCCGCCGCAACGGCATCGCCGCGTAAGCATTGGGCCGGTGAGAGCCCAAATTGCCGGATGCTGTCAGCGCAACCAAGGGCGGCTATGCAACTTGACCCAACGCGCATATTGTAAATGCATGAGCAAGTTCCGAAATGCCCGACAATCCGACGCACAGCGTTGCTTTGAGATCGAAACTGCTGCCTATGAAGGCGACGAAGCAGCAACCCTCGAAAAGATATCCAAGAGGATCGAGGTCTATCCCGATGGTTTCCTGATTCTTGAGGAACGAGGCGAGATCGCTGGCTTTATCAATTGCGGATGTGCCCATGAAGTCGAAATGTCAGACGAGGAGTTCAAGGAGCTTGTGGGGCATGACCCCGACGCGCCAAATGTTGTTATTATGTCCGTCGTTGTTGATCCTGAGCATCAGGGAACAGGCCTGTCGCGGGCATTGATGACTGAATTCGTCGACTGCATGAGGAATATGGACAAATCCGCGATCTACCTCATGTGCAAAGAGCATCACGTCCCGCTTTATCAGAGATTTGGCTACAGCTATCTTCATCCATCAACCTCTGATCATGGAGGAATGACTTGGCACGAGATGTCCATGCTACTTTGAGCCGTTGAGCCATGATGAACGGACATTGGTGCAAACGCAGCGAACGGCTGTTTCGTCCCGTATAGCAGTCGCTCACACCGAGTGCGGCGACTGTCTACTTCGGAGTCCACTTTGACCGATGCTGCGCGATTCCCCAATGACAGCAATGCGCAGATATTGTTGAAAAACTCACAATTGGTGTAAACTCGAGTCAGAATTTGGCCCGACAAGGCCGACGGGAATTTTCAGCTGAGGGGTCGGCCAAAAACTGACACTGGCCACCAGTGGGCACCGAAACGCCCGTCATCGGTATCAGAAGTGGACTTTTCGGATTGACTGCCAGTTCGCAAACTATCAGGGCCTCCCAGATTTATAAGTTTTTCAACACAATCCGCAGAAACCGGACATTGCAAAGACTATTAGACCGCCCAGAGCGGCCACTCGGCGCTGCACCGCGCGTCGAGCGCTTGTGAGTCCTGAACGCAGCTGCGCTGGTTCATTTTGGTGACGACAACTATTGCAGTTTGAACATGGAACTGCGCATCTCTTTGAGGATGACGTGTTCATCGATCCAAAGCTGCGAGGATTCGAGCATCTCGTTCGTATGGATCCTCACGGAAATGAACGGCCCCATCTTCGACCCAAGCAGTCCAATAGGTCAAAAGGACCGGCATGGGCTCGGGTAGGTTAACGCGCGTTGTCTTCCCGCTATCCAATATGGATTGCATCTTTTGCCGACTCCAGTCGGGCTCTCCCTCCATCAAAAGGCTGGCAAATTCGAACGGATACTCAAGACGAACGCAGCCGGAACTTAGGTTCCGCTCATTTCGGTCGAAAAGACTGCGGTCGTTGGTATCATGCAAGTACACTGCATATTTATTGGGAAACATGAACTTGACTAAACCTAACGCATTGTCTGGGCCCGGCTGCTGAACCAAAGTCACGGCGGGGTTCTTTGCCCCCCAGTTGACAGCGTTGGCAGGAATTGTCTGCCCGTCTTTGTTCCGAACTACGTAATTGTTGCGCGCCAGATAGGCTGGATCCTTGCGGATCCGCGAAAGCTTGTCTTTCCGAAAAATCGAGGCGGGAACGGTCCAAGTCGGATTGAATTCCATGTATTCAATTTCATCTCGGAACACTGGGGTTTTTCGGTAGGCTGATCCTGTGATCGACCGGGTGGTCCAAACCGTCCCATCGGACTTGACTAAGTAAGTACGGGCTCCTGCAATGTTTACTAGCACGAATTCTTCGTCGATTTCCCGCATGAGCCAGCGGCCTCGCTCCAGGCTGAGGCGCAACTTATTTATGCGATCTTCGACAGGTTTGTTGAGAGACGCGAAAGTCTTACCACCAACGACGCCATCTGCTTCCAAGCCATGACGATTTTGAAAGGTTTTTACCAGTTGCACCAAGTAATCGTCATAAACCCAAGTTGGGTTTATGCCGTTTTGGCTGATTTCTTGAAATTCATTTGTTCCCTCGTAGCCTTCTGTCGCTAGCCTTTTGCGCAGTTCGGCGACGGCAGGGTCCACCATTTCCGGCTTCAGAACCGTTTCTTCGGGAACTTTGTTCCAGCCTCCCTTTGATGCAATAGCTCTATATTTACGCAATGCATCAACGAGCATCGTATATTGCGCATTGTCGATATCGATGCGTTCAATCAAAGCGCTGAAGCCTTCACCTTGAAGAAATTGGCTCAATACAACGGAAGGGTCTTGTTGAATTACTGGCTTTGAGAAATTCCAATCGTCGTCTAGCGCATTTGGATCGACTTTTCCAAACACCAAATGGTGTACGAGTATCACGGCCGCGTCAGTCGCCAGAATATCGAATAATGCTCGACTGGAGGCATCGCCACCCTGTGAAGCTTTGAACGCGGATCGAAGCTCCTCTAGTTTGAAGTCACTCGGCGTAAAGCCCTGATCAATTGCTCCACCCAACTCCTCAAAAAGCTCGTCAACCAATTCAATACTGGTCCAAGCTGGCGTAAATTCTCTAGCCGTATAGAAACGAGGTACAAGGATTTCTGCGTCCAAACTCTTGCTGTTTGAAAGTGTACTACTCGCATTCGTATTTGACCTTAGAAGCGCTTCTATCTGTTCCGAGACTTGGTCTGCTGCGCCTAAATTGGGGCATGTCATCAACGTTGCAGTTAGTGCAGTTGCAACTACTGATTTAAGACCTTTTACCATCCGCTCCGTCACCTTCAATCTATATGTCGTTTCTTCGTCGGAGGATACTTCAACATTATGTATAATCAAATTGGAATTTATTGGTCTCGGATCATGCTCGCGCCGCATCGACGACAATTATTTGCGAATGGCTGCGTTGCCCGTAGAACAGACGGCGGGTGAAAACTTGAACGGCCAGTTTGCGTGCAACGGCAACGACCGCGCGGCGGCGCCCCTTCGTGCGCATCAATCTCATCCCCCATGACTAGATCTGCGATCCTGCCATGGTTCGCATCAGCAAAGCGTTGGCGGCAGCATAGAGTGTCGCCCTCACATCGCGATCCCCGGCTTTGGATATTCGACCGGGATTGTCTTGCTCACCTGACTGATATCTTCGAGGCGTCAAGCCAAAGTGGGCGGCTACGGTACGAAACCGTTTGAACCGCGTAGGATCGTCAACAGCGGCCTTGAAGGTTAAGGCCGCTATGGGGCCGACACCAGGAACCGTCATCATACGATGCAGACCGCATCCCGACTGGCGGCGCGTTTTACCCTCCGATCCAATTCAAGGAAGTGTTGATACAGCACCAGCCGGGCGTCGAGCAGCGGGAGCATGGCATGAGCCAACACCTCGTCCATTTCGATCATCGGTCGGACGACGTCGTCGAAGCTGCCATGCTAAACCGTCTTGGGCAGACGGATGCCGAAGATCTTCAGCAATCCCCGCACTTCGTTGGCCAGATCATTGGTCTTACTCAACAATGCCTTGCGCGTGCTCAGGAGGGCCCGGATCCCATGTGCCTCCCGGCTCTTCATGTGAACAGGACTGAACCGCCCTGTCCGCAAGATTTGGGCAATGCCACGTGCTTCGTTGCGATCCGTCTAGTTACGCATCGCTGACAACGCCGCACTTACCTAGCGCGCCTCCATGCAAACGACGTCGAAACCTTCTGCCTTCAATCCGTAGAACAAGTGCTGGCTCAAAGTGCCAGACTCAAACCCGATGCGCTCGACCGAAACAGGAAGCGCGGCCAGATAGCCCGCGATCTCCTCGATTTCGCAAGGCAGGTCTCGCTCGTGCAGAACCGCGCCTTTGCCATCAACGACACAAATCGCGCACGAACGCAGCGACACGTCCAAACCTGCAAAATACTCCATTCGAAATCTCCCATGTTCACAGTTTCCCTGTGAGCCTATCGGGAGCTCGACCTCAGTTCACGGTCAGCCCAATTACGCATGCTTTGGGCTGCGAACCGCCAACCATGCAAACCGCAGAGAACTGCAATATTGAGCCGATTGTGTTGAAAAACTTATAAATCTGGGAGGCCCTGATAGTCTGCGAACTGGCAGTCAATCCGAAAAGTCCACTTCTGATACCGATGACGGGCGTTTCGGTGCCCACTGGTGGCCAGTGTCAGTTTTTGGCCGACCCCTCAGCTGAAAATTCCCGTCGGCCTTGTCGGGCCAAATTCTGACTCGAGTTTACACCAATTGTGAGTTTTTCAACAATATCAGCCCAAAGCAGACGTTAAAAGCGAACTTGTTTAGGAAGTTCGCGAATTGATGGTCAAACAAAACCGCACTACAGCAAACCGTATTGTTGAGAGCAGATGTCCAGTTTTTCGTTAAACTTGTCCAGTGTGACTAACTTCACAGCTAAATCATCTTCACTGGCCAATTATAATCATTGAAGCGGCGAAAGCAGGCTGCTCGGGAAACGTACTCTGCATCCGGATGGGTCATTTTCCTGAGTGAGCAGATGCCTTTTTTGATGTGGCAAGAACTACTGTATTGGAGCAGAAAAATTACACTTAGGTCATTTAAAGAACGCGTCATTCAGACTTCAAGTTTTGAGTTAGTAGGTATTTTTTTTGTTGCCCCCATTTATGCCCAACTGGCCGGGTCATCAATGGTACATGGGTTTGCAACAATTGCCGTATTATCTATAGCAGTAATGGTCTGGTCGCCGATCTTTAATACCTTCTTTGACGTGATTGATAGACATTTCACCAACCGACTGGCCTGCAAACGCCCACACAGACTTAGAGTTTTACACGCCACACTGCATGAAGTTACAGCGATTTTGATAACTTGTCCGCTACTCATGTGGATCGGCGGGCATACACTGTCAGCCGCATTAGCATTCAATCTGGGCTTGACGTTAACCTATTCGATTTACACATATTTTTTCCACATGATTTACGATCGTTTGCGTCCTGTGGAAAGACAAACACATGTCGAAACTAAAAAGCAAATTCCGGCGCTTAGCTCGATCTTGGCAACGGATTCTCCGCAAGTCGGCTTGATTGAAGCAGAAGCCAAATTCGGATTAGACCGTAGATCCTGAGTGTGACACGAACCATAAGATGGATCGTAAGCAAATGTGTGTTCCTCAGTTGGAGGGCGTCAGTTTTATCCGCAAAGCTTACATACAGACATGTTGTTATGAACGGCCGCACCGAGCCCTTAGCGGTCGGTCGTTTGTCCTAGAGTCCCAGTGTCCCCGGCTCACGATCTTCTGATCGGCTAGATTTCCATTGAAGCCATGTAGCGACGGTCCACAGTTCCAATATGTGACAGCACCTCCATCTCGAAACTTTCCTTGAAGGTAAAGGGCCCCAAATGGCCGGCACCTTTCAGAACCTTTAGCTCAACAAGCTTACCTTGGGTTGCCAGAATTTCTGCGATGCGCTTTGTGTGCACATGCGTCTGCGATCCGCGAATGATCGTAGAGGGAACACCCTCAGAAAGAATGTATTCTGGGTCAGGTTCTTTCAGAAGCGCATCGAAATCGCTTGGGGCTTTGTGAACCCAATCAATCATAGCGCACCTGCGTTCACGACTCAGGGCTTGCCAAGAGCCAAGTCCTCCCCAAAAATCAGTGAAAACCTGTGCGCTAAACTCTTCGCATCCCTCTTCTATGCCCGTTCGTATTGCGTTTGTGAGGCTAACAATCTCGGAATACAATAAACCATCAGTCAACTCTCCGGCTTTCAGTAGGCTGAACAAAGTTGGTTCATAGAGACAAAGTGATCGAACAAGGTCGGGTCGAGCTCTGGCGATATGCAAAGCCAGCGCTCCTCCATAGGAGTGTCCAATCAAATGAGCGGGCCTGCCAAACTTCTCTATCTCAGTTATAATCGAAGCAGCTTCGTGTTCCAATGTGAACGGCCCGTCGGGGATTTTATGACCCCGAGACAGGGTTCCAATTAGGTCGGGCGCTATTGTTTTGGTTTCATCGCTCATCCGGGCAAACAGAGTGCGCCACTGGCTTCCGTCAGCACCGGAACAATGTAGCCCCACGCAGGGAGCGGGCGAAAATTGGGACCGGGACGGCGAAGCGTGTAGTGATGCGTCAAATTGTTTATTCATGTGATGACCTCCAATCTGAATTTCACAATGGTGTCACTCATCTGTCCTTCAACCTATCGGACACATGTCCCGGCTAGACTCAAAACGACGGGAAATTGTTGGGACATTTGCCCCAAATTGACTAAAAAAGGACATGCGAACCGTTAGATACACTTCCTCAAGCGATGGTACGTCGCTGGCGTGGAGCAAATCCGGAAACGGCCTGCCCATGGTAAAGGCGGCTAATTGGCTTACGCATCTCAGTTATGATCTCGACAGTCCAATTTGGTCTCACTGGATCGAAATGTTAGAAAGTCAATTCACCCTTGTTCGCTATGATGAGCGAGGCTGCGGATTATCTGACAAGCGAGTTGAGAATCTAGGTATTGATTACTGGGTTGATGATCTCGAAGCTGTAATCGACGCCGCTGAAATAAATGAACCATTCTATCTTCTGGGTGTTTCTCAGGGTGCGGCGACTTCTATCGCGTATTCGCTCATGTATCCCGACAGGGTCGCTGGGATGATACTTGTTGGCGGCTATGCAAGGGGCAGTAACCACCGTGGACCGGTTGCCGCCAAGAACTACAAGACTGTAATCGATATATTTCGCTTGGGTTGGGAGAATGACAACCCAGCATTCCAAGATGTATTCACATCAAGATTTCTTCCTGGCGCGGCAGTCGAACAGCGCTCATGGTTCACAGATCTTTGCCAAAAGACCGTTTTGCCTGAGACAGGGGCCGACCTGCTTATGGCGCGCGCTGACGTAAATGTTGAGAGCCTTCTGCCAAAGGTTTCAGTTCCAACACTGGTGATCCATTCAAGGAACGATCAGGTTATTCCGTTTGAAGAAGGACAACGTCTCGCTCAGAAAATTCCCGGAGCGACAATGTCTGCTTTAGAGGGAAAAAATCACATTATCCAACGCGATGAACCTGCCTGGCGCGCTTTTTCCAAGAGCTTGCTTGAATTTACATCTTCCGGTCAAACGACGGACTTTAACGATTTGACAAAGCGCGAGCAGGACGTGCTGAGACTTATCTGTCAGGCAATGAGCAGTAAAGAAATTGCTAACAGTCTCCAAATGAGTGAAAAAACCGTTCGAAACCACACAAGTAAAATCTACGCCAAACTTGAACTGCAGAACAGGCAGCATGCAATTCGCACGTATGGGCATCTGTTCTGATTAGAGATCGGCACTGTAAACTTTTTAATCTGATCCAACGTGGCAATGGCAGTTTTGTCCCGCACACCGGACGCTCGGCACGGCTGAACCGCCTTGTGATTTCTAGAGGTCGTCAGATGACTGCTTTGAGCCCAAAGCAGAACATTTGTGACGGAAATACTTGAGTCGTCGATCTATGCTAAGATTGTGAAGACATCCGTAACCTTGTCGTCAAGATTTTAGATAACACATCTTTTCTCAAACGGAGTTAGTGATGGTTTGCAATCCTGTTCCTAAGAAAGTTACGCATATTCCAGATTTCTTTGCGCTTGCAACATGTCCATTTTGTCGCGATCAGCAGGTTGTTTCTCAGCGGGATTTAAAGAGCAAGGGACGCCCAATTGATGGAACGGCTGAGTGGGTATGTCCGCTCTGCAAGGGGATACCGAATAGAAAACCAAGTGGCTGAACAGACACACCGGTTGCAGAGTTGACTTTCAAGGTGTCGCCCAGCGAAACAGTTATCGCGTCCATTCCAAACGATAAATGGTATGATCTTCTGGCAACCCTTTGAGGGTCACTGATTTAGCGTCCACAAAGTTGAACTCGTGGTTTCCACTAACCATGACTCGTGTTTCGTCTGAGACTAGAATTTCACCCGCATTGGCTGATGACATGATGCGAGCTGCCTTGTTAACCACAGTTCCGAAGAAGTCGCCTCGCGCCAACACGACGTCGCCTGTGTGAATACCAACCCGCAAACCCAACCGCGGTTCCAAATCGGTCAAATTTACGGCTTCCTGCATATTGATCGCTGCGAGAAGCGCCTCGTTTGCGGATTGAAAACTGGATAGCGTTCCATCTCCGAGCGACTTTACGAACTGTCCACGGTGCGCCGTAACAATCCCTTCAACAGTCTGAAAATGTTGATCTATCAATGTTGACCAACGTTTGTCGCCCAGTGTCGCCGCTAACGTCGTGCTGCCCTCCAGATCGGTAAACAGCACCGAGGCTAGCCCCTCGGTCTGGTTCAACTCTGGTCCTTCGTCCCGCGCGGCGTCTACCAGTCTTTGGATTGCCATCTGTTCTGCGCCCACGATGTCGATGTTGGGTGTCGGAACCGAGGCATGGCGATGCACGATTTTCCACGCGGCGCCATCTAGAGCGAATATCAGTGTTGTGCGATGAACGCTTTCACTGGCAACACCGACGAATCGTATTCTATGGACAAAGGACGACCAGCCGGTTTCTCCGTTTTCGTACGCTTCCGCCTCCAATTCCTCGACTTCGTCGAAAACCGGTATTTCTTCAAAAAAATCACCGACGCCGTCGCGCACCGCGGAGCCCCTCCAGTATTCACCTTCACCCGTTCCTATGAACCGCAACTCTTCTACGGTCGAAAGGTAGTCCCGCAAAATCTTAGTATTTCCGTTAAAAATACCCTGATACCAGCGTCTTGAAACTGCGAGAAGCTCTGGGGACGGAAGGATCATCTCGGCTGGTCCCACCATTGGTTCAGCAGCACGAATTTCAGTATTTCCAACTGTACCCTCCAGATTAGAACACCTCTAATATCATGCTGCGACTGAGTTTCTCACAGATCAAGGGGTTTGTCCCGGACGCTTTGGGGTATTCTGTCTGTAGTGGCTTTGGACCAGCCCTTCGCCGGGATGACTACCAATGTCGGCTGTGGGCTGGAACCGCCAATAATGGTGACTACGGAGAACGGCAACACTGAGCCCAAACTAACGGATGCTGCGACACGCACGAAAGGCGGCTTACAAGCGCGGTATGCGATGCGATTAAGAACACTGATCAATAGGTCAAAGAGACAACATGATCGATCAAGAGCAATGAAAAAGAGTTCTTGCTACTTATAATAAGCTGATTAACCAGCGAGGGTTGCCGGGTGTACTTGTAAAACCCGTACGCGTGGAATGGTGTGGTCACGAAATGGCGGATCGTGAAAAAAAATCGCTCTATTGATCATCAAGGAGCTTCAGAGGAGATTTGCAGCGTCACATCTGCACGAACCAAAGATCCTGATACAGGGGTGCGGTGCAAAGATTTATCCCGGTGAAGCCATAGAACAGACCTCTAGTCTGACTGATCAGTCATAGATTTCTACCGACAGCGCATCCATCGCATATGAGGTTTCGATATTTGCCTGGCCGTCCACGTAATTGAGTGACTGGGACCTGCTCAGTGCCCGCATTTCCCCGCTTATCCAAACCGGCTTATATAACTCATCGATTTCGAAGCCTTGTTCGTATCGCACGTAAACCATCTGATTGGCTGGAGGTGCTGGTGTGTGAATGCAGGCTCCAACTGTCGGAACCAGAAGGAATTCGACCGCCTTCTGGTCGACAATATCCAGGGGAAGGAGATAGCCGGGAAGGCGCACGTTCTCTCCCAAAAGGTCAAGGTTCGGTTCGCGCGCGGCAATCAACCGTTGGTTCATCACAATTTCGCGTTGTTCAAACAACCAATCTGGGTCAAGGCCTTGAGATACGAGTCCTTCGCGGATCTGAAACGCTTCTGCGCGCTTCTCGTCATCCGCAGTGTCCGCATGCAGAACCTCAATCCGATAAAGCATGGCCAACGCATTGACCTGAGAATATTCTAGGGTGGCAAAAGGATCGTGGTAGGGCCGCTCTTCAGGAAGGAGATCCTGCCAACTTATGTTGCGCGGATCCGCTGCTAGAAGAGGCCCCGCAATCGCAAGGGCGAATAAGATATTCAGAAAATGCGCAATGGTTTTCATTTCAGCGGATCCTCTTATTCAAAGCCGCACCAACAGTCCGTCTGATAGCGTCATACGGTACACCCTTAACGCAGGTATAATACTGGCAAGAAGACCAGAGCAGAAAACGATGGCTATGAGAAGAACCTCGCGAAAACTCGGCAGGCCAACACCGATGCGAAGCCCAAAATTTGCGGCAAGAATCGGATCTATCACGCGCGTGAGAGCGCTGAGCGCGATTACTCCAAGCACGATACCGGCCGACAACAATAAAACGGCTTCAAGCAAGATCAGGGAAAAGACGCCGGCAGGTGTTGCGCCCACGGATCGAAGGATCGCAAATTCACGCCGCCGGTTGTCGAGTGAAGCAGACAACATGACCACCATGCCGATCATTCCAGCCACTGCCACAGCGCCTGCCATCAGACGCAGCGCAGTCTCGGCCGTACTGGTAATCGACCAAAGCTGCAACAGCGCAACATTAGGAAGAACAGCGGTCAGTGCCTCGTCGCGATGGTCTGCCAGTTGCCGTTGAACTGAAAGCACCGCCGTTTTTTCCTCCAGCCCGGCAAAAATCGCGTTGATGGTCCCCGGTTCATGATCATGGCCATCGTGATCGTGCCCGTCAGAGGTCGTGACAGTTTGCCCCTCGTCTTCATGGCCGCTTCCGTGAGCATGACGGTCGTCATGTTCCTGATGCCCTTCTTCGTGCTCGTCAGGCTCGTCTAACTCCACATGGTCATGGTCTTCGTGTTCTCCGGCGACTTCTGGTGCTTCGATCAAAACGAATGGGTCCGCAACCTCTGATGCAGGTTCTTCGTGCAAGGCGTCAAAACCCTCGAGTGAGACAAAAACCATTCTGTCGACGGCCGTCCCGGTATGCCCCAGCACGCCGGTCACTGTGAATGGCGCTTCGTCGTGCACATCAAAGGCGACTTCCCCTGAGCCATGGGCATTCACGATTTCAGTACCTGACGTGTACCCGAAAGCCTGAGCAACTTTTGCTCCAATCACTGCGCCATCTGGAGATTTAAACGGAACACCTTCAGCAAATATCAGTTGCCGGCCGCCACTATGACGAAAGTGGTCAAAATATTGCTCGGACGTTCCTATCACGGGATATCCTCGGTGGTTGTCACCCATCATGATTGGCACTGTCCAGCTTATCTGGGGCAGATCTTCGATCATCTCGTAGCTGTCCCAGCTGATACCAGCGCCAGTTGTGCCGACACCAAAAACCGTTGCCATCAGGATCTGCACATCGTTTCCGCGTGCCGCAATGATCAGGTCGATCCCTGATGCAGAATTGGCAAAACCCGCTCGTGCCTCTGTTCGCAGTCGTTCAACCCCAACAATCAAAGCCACGCTCAAGGCAATGCTAAGAACAGTCAACGCAGCGATAAAGCGGCGATTGAGAAGGCTTTTATAACAAAGATTGAACATCACGTTTTGCCCGCGTTCAGCATCGGCAAGTCAACGCTCCGATCGAAGTGTTTTTCCAGGCTGCGATCATGGCTGACAAATAACAAACTTGCCCCTGATGCTTTGCATTCCTTCAACAACAACTGGACAAACGTGTCTTTCGCTTCCTCATCCAAAGCCGAGGTGGGTTCATCCGCCAAAACTACTTCAGGCGCCCCTATCAGAGCACGCGCCGCCGCAACGCGTTGTTGCTGCCCAACACTCAGTGCGCTGGCAGGTCGATTGATGAGCTCAGTATCCTCAAGACCCAGCTCACTTAGCAACCGTGTGGCGGTAGCCTTGGGGTCTGGCCCCGACCGATTGCGACGTCGCGCTGAAAACCGGCAGGGCAGCAACGTGTTTTCAAGCGCACTGAGCCAAGGCAAGAGATTGAAGACCTGGAAAACAATCCCCAAATGATCCACACGAAAACGGTCACGATCACCTCCGGCCAAAGCCCCGACATCCGTGCCTGCAACGCGAACCGCGCTTTGCGGTACATCGATCACGCCAGCAATTGCCGAAAGCAATGTGGTCTTTCCGCTGCCACTGGGGCCTTTCATAAACACACTTTCCCCGGCCTCAAGATCGAAGCTAGCGACTGAGAGAACCGGGTCAGGTTGACCGGGCCACCGAAACACCAAGGATTTGAGCTCTACAGTTTTCATTGATGACACAGATGCTTTGGCTTGGTTTTTCAAAGATAATTGAGCTTCTTGGTGACCCAGAAAAGGATCTCTGCCAAAACACCAATGGCTCCGGCCTCGTCTGTCTTGACCAAAGCTGTTCCTGACGTTCCAAATTGCAAGTAATTTATGTCTGCATCTGCAGGTAGTTCAACCAATACGATGTAGCTGGATATCCCGGTTAGTTCGCGCAATGAGGGAAGGCCTGACCTTAGATCAACAGTACCTTCGACAGTTCCGACCGGAAAATCGGAAATACGGCCGGTAATTTCTCCGCCGGGTTCCGTTCTAAATGCAAGCCGGATTTCGTCACCGACCGAAACATTGGCACGACTGGATTGGGGCAGAGTAGCAATTACTGCAAAGTCTCCGGGTTCGACAAAAGTTATTGCCCCTTGTAGCGGAGTGGCGCGGTTACCTGGTCGTAGTGATACAGCCGTGACAACGCCGTTTCCCGGCGCTTTTACAACTGTTTGCTCTAAATCCCAAAGAGCTTGCGCAAGTGTCTGTTCGGCCTCCACAACACCTGCGTCACGCCCGTCGATCTTCGCGGCGATACGCCGCTCAAGGCTTGTCTTCCGGGCTTCTGCTGCGCGGATATTCGCGGTCAACTGGTCGATGGTTGAGACAGCCTCTTGCAGTTGGAACGTGGTTGATGCCCCGCGTTCTTCCAAACGGATGATGTCATCACGACGCTGAATTCCGAAAATCAGCTGAGCAGTCAGGGATTCAATCTCGGCCTCGGCAGCTGATAAATCTGATAACAGTTGATCGGCAGATGACTTTGCAGTTTCCAAGACAGCTTCGAGCCGGGAAACCTCGGCTTTGAAAACCTCATTATCTATCCGGAATAGGGTCTCGCCAATTGCAACTTCCTGGTTTGGCTCCACAACGACTTCTGTAACCGTGCCCGCCACGTTCGGAGCAATATTCGTCGAAACACCCTGAATGGATACCGGGCCAGTCGGAGTTGTGTGGTTCAGCGCACCGATGACCACCAGAGCGATAACACCGGCTACACAGTAAACCAGAGTTTTCCAGAATCCATTCCAGGGGAGAAGGTGAAACTTGGAAAAGACCAGCCAGACTATTCCAAAGTAGAGGCCAAGTACGATTAACAAGACTTCATTCCTTCGTGATGTTTCCGGAAAGTTCGAACGACCACCCAAACTTACGAGTGATCGCCCTGTTTGTCATGATGACTTAGTTGTCACCTTGCTCTTCCAACACTTTGCGGTTGGCTTCACGATGGCGCCATGCCGCGCCCATACTCTCTTTCAGATTTTCGGGAAGCGCTTCCAGAGGAACAACAAGGTCGTCATCAACTGGCCACTCTGTCAGCAGCTCAGGATGATATCCCTCGGGATAGTACAGCTTAGGATCGATCTCCATATCCCGCACGTAGGGTTCTTGAATGTCTTCGCGCCGGTGGGGCGGCTTCGGCACGATCAACTGACCATTGCTAAAGTCAAACTGCGGCGCTCGTGAGTTTGGAAACTCGGGCAATATGCCTTCGCGAACCCATATCTGATCTTTGGTGACGTTCACAACGATCCCGTCAGGCGCTCCAAAGTGATAGGGGCCTTTCCAGTGCTCTCGGATCTCCGCTACGGTTTCCTCGATCTGATAGGGGTCATAGCTCATGTGAGTGTTCATCAGAAGCCTGGGTTGCACCAGATTGGCAATGTAGCCGGCCGCATAGCTGGGCGTGTGATGGGTGTCGACGGTATACCGCCCGAGGAAAGGCGGCACGCCTTGAACTCCGGATGAGATTTCGATGATTTCCTGTTGCTGTTCCGTTACGAAGACATCGCAGCCTTTGGCGAAAGGAATGTCGATCATGTTGGGTCGACCGTCACCTGTCCAGATGAAGCACATGCCATTCCAGTCCATCCGGTATCCGGACGCACCGTCCTTGGCATGGCTTCTTTGCCAGTGTGTGACTTTGACCCCGTCTTCATCATAGATCACGCCACCATTGTCACGGAAATCAAATTCGTTGACTTCGATGTCCCAACCTTTGCCAACGGGAAAGACGCTGAACGCATCCCGGTGCCAGCCGGTCATCATTTTCATGCCTTCTACCATCGTTGCGGTGCCGTACTCCTTGGTGCGGCCGGATGGGCCGTGGACCGTCAACTGCTCGTGCCATCCACCTGCCCAGGTTCCGAACATCCACAGGTACGGCAGCCCACCAAAGTGGTCCACGTGCAGGTGCGTGATGAATACATCGGTAATTTCATTCAGTGCATATCCACTGGCAATGATGTTCGCTGGTGAGCCCTCACCAATGTCAAACATGAAAATCTTACCGTTACCCAGCTCAACAAGAATCGCTGTGTTCATTTGCCCAGGGCGAATGAACGGGGCAGATCCCATGAAGATAATTCTCATCTCGTTGGGCTGTACATCTTCTGTGCGTGGGAACCAGTTCGCCGCACTTTTCAACCACGGTTGAGGAGAGATGCCCTCAAAGGTCAGACCCTCTTTCCAACGTCCCATTGGGACGCCGCCAGTCAGTGCAGCCTCAATATCTTCTTGGGATGAGGGCTCCTGTACCGGAGGAGCCTGACCGAACGCATTTGTGGCGAACAATGTCGCTGCGACGGCGAGTGCGCTGAGTGACTTAATTGACTTCCTCTGTCTGTCTTGCAGCATATTTTCAGTCCTTTGTTCGAGCCTGGGTGAATATGGGAGCCACTTCTGAAATGGCTTTCGGGACAATCTCTGAATTAGTGAATCGAGAGAGATGCTCGGCGATTTCCTCGGCCAGCCCGTTTAGGCTTTCGGTGACAGGATCGATCAGACATGGTGACGTCTGCTCATTGACCTTCCGGACCCTCTCCAACTCGGTTGAGAGCAACTCGAAGTCACCGCAAAGTGCCTCGAATCCACGATGGTTCTTTCGCATGACGCGGATGCGGCTGATTTGGTCCGGAAAAGCGAGCTCTAGTAAGTTGATGTCCGTCATTGCCCTGGCGCCTAGTCCATCTCTGGGCACTAGGCTGAGGGCACATCGCGCGACGCGGAAGGGTTACACCGTGAAATTAGGGTGACATTCAAATATTCATTTGACAGTATAGAGTTGAAAATACAGAGAAACTTGAAGTTTCAGATGCCCGACAGAGAATTGACCCTTGATCCGGAACGTCACGCGACCCGTGTGAAGTACGCGCTGGACCAGGTATTGGCGAGTGACATATTTGGCAAGGCGGAACGCCTTCGGAATTTTCTGAGCTACGTTGTCGAAGAAGCCATTGCGGGTAGATCCGAGGCTATTCTTGGCAAAACAATCGCTCAGGATGTTTACTTCAAGAGTTTTGCCAGTGATGACGGCCACATCAACGTTGTTCGTGTGGATGCGGGGCGGTTACGGCGGAAACTTCAGCAGTACTATGAAACGGCAGGTGCTGGAGACGATCTGCGCATTCACATTGATAGCGGCGGCTACGCACCTTGGTTCGAGGACCGCTCTGGTACAATTCAGAGCAATGTCGATCATACGCCATTCAGGCCAGGATTACCCTGGCGGATTGGCATCCCTGCTGTCACCATAGCGATCATTGCTCTTGCTTACGTCTTGGGCGGGCGCATGGAACAGGTTGTTGATCTCAACCCAAAGACATCTGCGCGCTCACTTGAGCGAAAGGCTCTATCCGCTAAATCACCCGCTGCAGTACAGGCGTCAAATTACTGCGATCAAGCTCGGGGCCTGCTCTTTCCAATCGCAACTATCGATAACCAGATCCTGGCCAGCGACATTTTTAGAATGGCAATAAATGAGGCTCCCGATTTTTACTGTGGATATGCCGGATTGGCCCATAGTCTGGGAACCCAGGCTCTACTAACGCGAGGCGAGGAAGAGCGTGACGCGCTGATACTGAATTCAGGAAAAATGGCACAGAAAGCTGTGGATATTGCGCCCTCAAACGGCTGGAGCCAATCGGCAATGGCATGGGTGTCTTACGTTTCTGGCGACTATGACAGCGCATTGGACTATTCAGCACTCGCCCAGTCGCTTCGACCCAATGACGGAAACGTTCTGGACTTTCGCGGCGTGATACTACTGGTTATGGGTCGCTTTGAAGAAGCGTATGACGTCAGCGACCCAAGCCACCCCAGAGAGATGGGAAGTCATCGGTTTGCCCACAGGAACATTCACGCGGTTGCCAGTTTTCACATCGGTGAGTTTAGGGAAGCAATCGCGTCCTTGAAATTTGCGAGTGACAATGGTGACCCCGTCAGTGCACTGTCTTTGGTATTTTTGGCGGCTTCCTATCAAAGGTTGGGCGAAGCCAAAGACGCACATGCAACCTTGAATCAACTGAAACAGTCGTGGCCAGAGTTCAGGCCAGATCTTGTTCTAGCAGCATTTTATTCCAGTCCAAATCTATCGGACGAAGTGATTTCAGCCTTAACAGATGCGGGATGGCGGTTTTAAGATATTCCTTTTCGAGCCATGGCTGGAAACAGGCACATTTGCGTAATGTGTGTTTTACCGCCAACACAAGAGAACATATCTTGGTAGTGTTAATGTACGCCGAAAGCGGTCATCGGAATTTGTTGTAGCTAACGGCGGAATTGTCCGCAGAGCCGCCGTTGGCTCCCTATTGTTGACTTTCGAATGTCTGCTGTGAGCACAAATCGACCATGAAAAATGACGCTGCCCATCGCCCGCGGTGAATGAAGATAACGCACTTTAGGTTGGGTCTTGATAGAATATCGAAAGGCAAGAACGTATTACATGTCTGCCGTTCGGCTATCAGCCCACGCTCTCATAACCCATCTAGGCCTCTATGCTTGGATCGGATCACCTGGCAACGCTATATCCTCTCTGATGGGGTCAGGCAGATGAAGGTTTTGTGCAAGGATATCCGCTTTTTCTGACAGCGTTTCCGCGCGTTCTGCAGCAGCCTCCGCTTTGGAGTGCATTCGCGACTTTCTGAGTATCCACGCCTTCACCAACCAGAAGTGTCGACAGTAGGGGCGCATTTCAGTCGCGTCCGAAATTGCTTCAAGCGCGAGTTGCTGATCACCTGCCATCATGTGTGCAATCGAAAGGGGATAAAGCCGGTATGGCAATGCGTCGGGCAACCGTTGGTTGGGAGACCTGCAGTTTTCTGGAGGCCGCAAGCGTCGATCCTTCTCTGAAGACCGAGAGGAACACACGAATATCCGACCAGTTTCGGAACCCGTTCTTCATTTTTGCAGAACAGCACAATTTTGTGCCGGATACCAGAAGAACGGGTGAAGAGTTACTCTTGTTGCGACAGCGCAAGTATCTCGGAAAGGACTACGAGATGGCTTCTAATACAATGTCACCCGGTTCTGTCGCAAATTTTGCTCCCAACTGTCATTCCGACTGCGGTTTTGATAACGCGCGCTCGGATAAGACAGGGGCAAACCGTGACGATTTCATTCAAAGGCGCGCATTTTCCAAAGGACGTGATCTTAAACGCGGTCTTCTTCTACTTGCGCTACGGCGTGTCTTACCGGGATCTGGAAGAAATCATGGCCGAACGTGGTGTTGACCTAGACCATGCGACGCTGAACCGCTGGGTAGGTAAATATGCCGTGCTTGTGGCTGAAGCCGCGCGATATCGAAAGCGTGCTGCGGATCATTCTTGGCGCATGGATGAGACTTATGTGAAAGTGAAGGGCGAATGGGTGTATCTCTATCGCGCGATCGACAAGTTCGGCAAAACGCTTGATTTCATGCTTTCCAAGCGCAGAAACAAAGCTGCGGCAACGAAGTTTTTTGCCCGCGCGCTCGAAGCCAACGGGCTGCCGCGTAAAATCGTCATCGACAAAAGCGGGGCCAACACTGCCGGCATCAAAGCCATAAACAAGATGCTGAAAGGCTTTGGTTACCCAATACGGCCCAACTGGACCGAGCGTGCATGTGTGGACGCCTCCGGGAACGCAAGCAGAATCTTGTGGTGATTTTGGGGAAATGCGGTCGAGTTC
>NZ_JBXWNK010000011.1:0-195445 GCF_059610325.1 Ruegeria sp. YTSA064 | reverse complement strand
CTTGATCCTGCAGACCCGAATTACGAAGACGATCTCAATGCGCTTGAGGATGAACTGCGCGATGCTGAGGCCTATGAAGAGGCGCGCGACGATCTGCGCGCGGATGTGAGGGACCTGAGAATTGACACCTTGGTTGCAGAGAAAGAGGCCGAACATGCGTTTTTCGAAGCTTCAAAGGGCTCGGTTTTGACTAAGCAGTCGCTCTCCGAGTTCCACTCGAACCTTCAGTTGCCAACGCCAAGCCGGTAGCAATCGTCTACGCAACACCCTCCAATCGGGCCTGTATCTGGAATAGCGACTTGCCTCTACAGGGCGGGCCGCCCATATCTAACATATGCTCCGATTAACACCCATCTTGCTGGCCATCGCCTATGCCGTCGTCATGTATCGGATTTCTGTTTGGCGCACGCATCGCGAGCTTGATGCAAAATCGACTGAGTTGGCTGATCCCGCTCTCAAACGTATGACCGACCGATTGGCGGCAACTTTGGAAATCGATCGTGTGCCGGTCTACATCTACGAAATCGATCCGGTGAACGGTCTGGCAGCACCTGATGGACGCATTTTCATTACGCGTGGATTCTATCGAAAGTTTCACAATGGCGAAGTTTCGGCAGAAGAAATGGCGAGCGTCATCGCGCACGAGCTTGGGCATGTAGCACTGGGACACGCCCGGCGGCGCATGATCGATTTTTCCGGCCAGAATGCGCTGCGGGCGGCGTTGATGATGCTGTTGAACCGCTTTATTCCGTTCATCGGTGCGTGGATCGCGAATATGCTGACACATCTGTTGGCCTCGCGATTGTCGCGTGGCGACGAGTATGAGGCAGATGAGTATGCCGCGGCGCTTTTGACAAAAGCCGGAATTGGGATTGGGCCGCAGAAGTCATTGTTCCACAAGCTTGAAGATCTGACACAACAGCGTGCAGGCGTAGCACCAGCCTGGCTAATGAGCCACCCGAAGACGGATGAGCGGATTGCAGCGTTGGAGGTGTTGGAACAAAAGTGGGGCGTTGGTGGTTAGTTTGAGAGCGAGGGGCCAACCCCGCGCACGCCCCGGAGTATTTTAGGCCAGATGAAGAAGATCCCGCGTTAGTTGGCGAGCGCTTTGCCTAGTCTTGGCAGCCGTGCTTTCTTCATCAGTGCGCGTAATGTCCATTTATCGCCCGATAGGCGGTTGGCGACTGACAGAACGCTGGTAGCGATTTGCGACATGCCTTCTGGATCCGAAAGCCAGAAACCGTGCAGTAACCCATCGGGGTCGCGCCGATCAAGCCCTTCTTCGGCAAGGATGTTTTTTGGAAAGTCCTTGGCGTTGACGGTGACAATGGCATCCGACGAGCTTGTGACTGCAGTTGCCAGAACGTGGATATCTGCCGCATCCGGCAACCACAGACGTTGCTCTGCTCCGGGTGCGGCAGGATGCTCGGCATCTGGCCAATTTGCCTGAACCAGTGCGATTTCGGCACGTGCCTGTACCTCGCCCTCCGGGCCGAGTTTGCGCGCCGCGCGGGCCCATTCTTCCAAGATGCGCGCGGACCAGACAGGTGTAAAATGGCCAAGCTTGGCGGCGCCCAGCAACATTTCTCGCATCACCGTTGGATAGATAACGCAGGTATCCAGAACCGCTTTCACAGCCGGTAGAATAAAGCTTTGAGGTAACCGCTTTCGGCTAGTTGCGGCAGTTGCGGGTGGTCAGGGCCCGCAAATCCGGTATGGATCAGTTTGGCTCGTCTCCCTGCGCGTCCGATCCCGCGCGAAGACGCATCACGGAAGCGTCCCAAATCAGCGGCATGAGAACAGGAGCAGAGGCCAAGGTAACCGCCGGGCTTGACAAGCGGTGCTGCCAGACGTGCGATGCGCTCATACGCGCGCAAGCCTGCGTCCAGCGCCTGTTTCGAGGGTGCAAAGGCTGGAGGATCGCAGATTACAACGTCGAATTCTGCACCCTCTTCCCCCAGCTTGGTCAGAACATCGAAGGCATCCCCTTGACGGGTCTTAAAACGGTCGGCAAACCCTGATACCTCAGCGCCCTTTGCCGCCAATTCCAGAGCCGCCGCCGATCCATCAACCGACACGGCGTGTGCCGCGCCGCCCGCCAGCATGGCCAAGCCGAACCCACCGACATGACTAAAAACATCCAGTACACGCGCGCCGGGGTGAACCAGCTTGGCGGCAAACGCATGATTGGGGCGCTGGTCATAAAACAGGCCGGTTTTCTGCCCCCCCGTCAGGTCGGCCATATAGGATGCACCGTTCATGGGCACCGGCAGCGGTGCCTCGGGCGCAGTGCCGCGAAGGGTCAGGCTGAGATCGTCCAGCCCTTCCAAACCGCGCGTGCGGCCCGAGGCATTTTTCAACACAGTGGACACCCCGGTAACTTTGACCAGCGCATCCGTCAGCGCATCGAGATGCGCCTCGGCCCATGCGGCGTTTGGCTGGATCACGCAGGCATCTCCGAAGCGGTCGATGATGACACCCGGAAACCCATCCGCCTCAGCATGGATCAGACGGTAGTATGGGGCATCAAACAAGTTTTCGCGCATCTCAAGCGCATGGCGAAGTCGCGTTTCGAACCAATCTGCGGTCAGCTGTGTCCCGATATCGCGATCCAGCACCCGGCACATGATCTTCGAGGCCGGGTTTACTGCGACCAGAGCGATGGGCGCGCGTTTATCATCTTCGAGCACAGCCAATGCTCCGGCTTCGATTTTTCGAGTCCGGCGGTCGGTCACGATGTCATTAGCATAGACCCATGGAAACCCATGGCGAAGGCCACGCGCGTTGGCCTTGGGTTTCAAACGGATACGGGGGCGTTCGGAAGAATTTGTCATGGCGCCCTCATAGTCGCGAATACGCAGCGGTAAAAGCCCTGTTAGCGGTTGCGATTGCGCCAGCCGCCACGCCGCTTGGGTGCTTGGGCAGCTTCCAGCCCTTCGGCCAGTACCTGCGTCATAGGATGGTCTTCTGCCTGAGCCGAGTAAATCGAATGCAGAGAGCTCACTGCCTGTTGCTGATCGCGGTCTACAGGCAGGCTCAGCGCCCAGTCCAGAAAGATGCTGCGGCATTCAGGCAAGGTGATGCCTTCAATCCGATAAGCTTCGCGGATCAGACCTTTATGATCATTCGGATCATCATTGCGTGCCATCTTCAATCTCCCCAACCACGCCGCTGATCAACTGGGCGGCCCTACTGTAACTGTCCTTCAAGGCAGATTGCAGCTGCTCGACCTGATCGAACCCGGTGGCCCGGCACAGGAAGGCTGTGCCTCCCTCGCCAATCTTATCGGCCTCAATCACTTTCCCCGACAGCAGCCGCGCTGCGCATTGCACCGACCAGCATAAGTCGTAACAGTCCTTGAGGGTTTGTGCCTGCGCGACATCCAACAACGCGGCTGCGACCGCGCCGTCAAGACCCGAGGCTACATCGCGCTGAGGAAGCCCCGCCATCAAAGCTCCGGTTTCAGCCAACAGTTCAATATCCATCATGCGGCCCGGCCCGTTCTTGGCGTCCCACACTCCGGCGGGTGCTTTGGCGGCAGCAAGCCGGGCGCGCATTTCGGCAACCTCTTTCAGAACCATGTCCCTATCGCGTGGTTGCGACAGGAATTCAGCGCGAAAGGTCTCGATATCCTCCGCCAGCTCAGCATCGCCCGCAACAACATGGGCTCGGGTCAGCGCCAGGTGTTCCCACACCCAGGCTTCATTCTGCTGGTAGTTGGTGAAGCTGCCCCAACTGGTGGCTACTGGCCCCTGATTGCCCGAAGGTCGAAGGCGCATGTCGACCTCATAAAGACGCCCCTGCGACATCGGCGCGCTGAGCGCTGTGATCAGGGCTTGGGTATACCGAGCGTAATATGTCCGCGTGGCCAGCGGGCGGGGGCCATCAGACATGTCCTGATCCTGTGGGTCGTAGATGACAATCATGTCCAGATCGGATTGCGAGTTGATGCGCCCTGCCCCAAGCGATCCCATGCCCAGAACCGCGGCACCACGCCCCGGCGCAGGGCCGTGTTTCTTGGCAAACTGCTCGACAACGCAAGGCAGCACCGCCGCGATGACGGCCTGCGCAAGTTCAGCATATTGCCGCCCGGCCTGCGCCCCGTTGATCAATCCGCGCAGATGATGCACGCCTATGCGAAAGTGCCATTCCTTGCACCAGCGACGCGCAAAATCCAGCTGCGTTTCATAGTCGTCTTCTTCTGTCAGGGCCTGTGTAAGCTCGGCCCGCAACGTAGTCAGCCCCGGCCAATCGCTGAAGAAACTTCCGCCTATCACCGCGTCAAAAACAGAGGCATTGCGCGAAAGATGGGTGGCAAGAGCGTGAGATGTACCGACGATATCGACCAGCAGATCGATCAGTTGCGGATTCGCCTCAAACAGTGAAAACAGCTGCACCCCGGCTGGCAGTCCAGAAAGAAACCCGTCCAACGCAAGCAACGCTTCTTCGGGTTTCGCGGTCTTTGCCAGTCGCGATAAAAGCTCGGGCCTTAGCCGCTCGAATATCCGAGCCCCCCGCTGAGACCGAAGCGCCGGATAGGTGGGCCAGCGGGCCAGAACACCCTTGTCGAATTCGACCTCTTGTAACGGCGCGGGCTGCGCGCCCGGTCCGGGGGCAAAGAACCCTTCAGTCAATTCGTGCACTTCGGTCAGGCGGCGGGTCAGCTCGGCGGTCAGTTCGTCACTACTGATGCCCATCAGGCAGGCAACCCGTTCGATCCCGTCTTCTGAGTTTGGAACCTTGTGGGTTTGCGCATCATGTACCATCTGGATTCGATGCTCGACCTCGCGATGGGCGCGGTAATGATCCGTCAGTTTTTCGGTGACATCCTCGGGCACCCAGCCTTTCGACGCCAGCGCCGCCAAACCAGGCACGGTTCCCCGCACCCGCAGGTCAGGGTCGCGGCCTCCTGCGATCAGTTGGCGGGTCTGAGTAAAGAACTCAATCTCGCGAATACCACCCTGCCCCAGCTTCATATCATGACCTGGAATCGAGAGGCTGCCACCAGTCCCCTTATTCTCGCGGATGCGCAGACGCATGTCATGAGCGTCTTGAATCGCAGCAAAATCCAAGTGCCGGCGCCAGACGAACGGGCGCAACGCATCCAAAAATCTCTGCCCCGCCGTGATATCTCCGGCACAAGGTCGTGCCTTGATATAGGCCGCGCGCTCCCACGTGCGTCCAAGGCTTTCGTAGTACCGCTCAGCCGCTTCCATCGCCAGACACACTGGCGTGACTGCCGGGTCAGGGCGCAGGCGCAGATCAGTTCGGAATACATAACCATCCGCCGTTTTGTCGCTGAGCGTCGCACAGAAGTTTCGTGTGGCGCGCACCATTCCCTGCCGGGCCTCGTAAAAATCATCAGGGTCGAAACGTGTTTCATCGAACATCACGATCAGGTCGATATCCGAGCTATAGTTCAGCTCGTGCGCACCCATCTTGCCCATCGCCAGAATGACCATACCGGCAGCGGTTTCGACATCGTCTTCAGTCATGCCCGGCAGCTTTCCACGCCGGATCAGTGCGGCAATCTCGGCCTTCGCTGCTACATCGGCGGCCAGCGCTCCGAAATCGGTCAGTGCAGCAGTCACCTTTTCCAACGGCCACGCACCCGCCAGATCTGCGATGGCCGTCAACAAAGCCATGCGTCGTTTTGCCTGCCGTAGACCGGGTTTCAATTGATCCAATGGCAGCTTCCGAGCCGCCTCCATCACATCCGCCAATGCCTGGTCTGGTTGCTGCAGCGCTTGCGGCAGCCAGTCCCGTTCTTGGTCGATCAATCCCTTAAGATAAGGGCTGGAGCCAGCAGTTCCTGCGATCAACTCACCCTGTTCGGCCGTCAGATCGGGCAGTGCAGCACGTGTTTCCTGCCCTAGTTCGGCATGAAATGCACGCGGTAGACGGTTTATGGCGAGAGCGTCACTCATGCTTTATCCAAAGGGGTGTCCTGGCTGAAGCTGTTGACCCAAACGTCATGCCGCCTCTCCCAAAGTGACGAGATCAGCATCGCTTCCCACTCTTCTCTGTCGGGTCGCCGATAATCTGCGCGGTACGAGAGCAAAACTATGTCCGCCGACAAAACACGCAGTCTGGTGTCGCTGAGTTCATACTGTGCCATCGTCGGCGCATCCGCGAACTGGCCCACGTGATCATCTCGATTTGCAAACCCGGATGGGTAGACGCCCAGAAAATCTGAGCTCAGCAAGGCACGGTCCGCCTCGGCGTTCCCTTCAACAAGCGCAGTCCACACTTGTTTCTCCAACGATAGAATCTGATCAAGTGATGGGGCGGGTTTATTTTCAATATCTTGCATGAGCTGAAATTGCGCCCGATCCGCGACCGCGTCAACCAATCAAGAGCGATGATCCATTAAATGTAAATCTTTTTCACATACACCCCTTGCATTGCCGATCGGCCCCTCCCATCTAGGAAATGTGAAAAGTATTTACATCCTAACTGGAGAGAGCAAAATGACCGCATTGTCCGACCACGCCGTTCCCCAAAACCCGGGGTGGCTGCACCGAAGCGAAGCCTGGCTTGACAGCAAAGGCAAAGGCGCCTGGATCGCCGCAATGGTCCTTGGCTTTATCTTCTTCTGGCCGATCGGCCTTGCCTTCCTTGCCTATATGATCTGGAGCAAACGCATGTTCAGCAAATCCTGCAGCCGCCGTTCTTCCTGGAACAGTCACATGAGCGCCATGAAACCTTCGGGCAACAGCGCATTTGACGCGTATAAGGCTGACACGCTGGCGCGGCTCGAACGTGAACAGAAGGACTTTGAGGCCTTCCTGCACCGCCTGCGCGAAGCCAAGGATAAGGCCGAATTCGACGAGTTCATGGACGAACGCGCCCGCGACAATCGCGACGACGCAGACGATGAAAATAAACCCGTCTGATCTGAACTTGCCCTGTCCCGCCTGTCGGGACAGGGTGTTTCTGACAAACTTCCGGACCGTACTCTATGACTCACCTGCCTGATCCCGACAGCCAACCCGAATTTTATCAATCCGTGGCGACCAAACGCTTCTTTGCCTGGCTGTTCGACATCGCCTTCATCTCACTGCTGTGTACAGTTGCAATTCTGCTGACCTTTGGCATGGGTTTTTTCATCCTGGCCCTGATCTATGCCGTGGTTAGCTTCGTCTACCGCGTTGTCACTATCGCGAATGGCTCGGCCACGTTGGGGATGCGCTTCATGGGGATCGAGTTGCGTGATGCGTTTGGTGCCCGGATGGATACAGGCAAAGCCATCGCACACACGGCAGGCTATTTCGTTAGCATGGCGTTTCCGGTACTGCAGATCATCTCGGTTATCATGATGATGACCAGCGCCCGGTGTCAGGGCCTTACCGATGCCTTCCTCGGTACCGTGATGATCAATCAACGCGCCTGACTAAACACCTGAGTGAAACACTTGGCGGCACCAAAAACCGTTGCTATCATCGGTCCCGAGGAAATGCGGGACCTTCATGCGACACACGCTGCCAATCGCGCCACAATTCTATGTGACGGCACCCCAACCCTGCCCTTATCTTGAGGGTAGAATGGAACGCAAACTGTTCACCGCCCTTCAGGGAGAAGGCGCGGACCAGCTGAATAATTGCTTGTCGCAACAAGGATTTCGCCGTTCGCAGAATGTGCTTTATCGACCGTCCTGCACCGATTGCGCCGCCTGCCTGTCAGCGCGCATCGATGTTTCAAACTTTCGCCCCAGCAAAAGCCAGAAACGAGCCTATCGGCGCAATTCCTACCTGACTCGGCGTGCCACATCGCCGTGGGCCACAGATGAGCAATTCGACCTATTCCGGCGCTATCTCGATGCTCGCCATGCTGATGGCGGTATGGCCGATATGGATGTGTTTGAATTTGCTGCGATGATCGAGGAAACTCCGATCCGCAGCCGTGTAGTGGAATATGCCGATCCCGATACAGACGAATTGATCGCAGTCAGCCTGACCGATGTGCTGGATGACGGGTTGAGCATGGTCTACTCGTTCTACGATCCACTGTTTCAGCAACACTCGCTGGGTACGTATATGATCCTCGACCATATTGAGATCGCGCGCGAGGCCGGATTGCCCTACACCTATCTGGGGTATTGGGTCCCAGGCAGTCCGAAGATGGACTATAAAGCCAAATTTTCGGGGCTTCAGGCCTATATTCGAGGCGAATGGAAGCAGATTGAAGACCCGGAACAATACGCCCAGACAGCGCATCATCCTCTGTCATCGGCCCCCATTGCCGAGCAGGTGGCCAACATCCAACTACCTGACAGACATCCGACGAAAGGCTAACCTGCAATGAGGCAGAGCCTTCACGCGGTCACTCTTGTAGTGCCGGACTACGATGATGCGATTGCGTTCTACACCAATATGCTGAGCTTCTCGCTGCTCCAGGATATTGATCTAGGCGGTGGTAAACGCTGGGTGCGCGTAGCGCCTCCGGGATCATCCGGGGGTACGCTGTTGCTTGCCAGGGCTGTGAATGAGATCCAGCGCTCGTGCATCGGGAACCAGACAGGAGGCCGTGTCGGCTTCTTCCTTGAAACAGATGATTTCAATCGGGACTACGAAAACATGCGCGTCAACGGCGTTCATTTTGAAGAACCGCCTCGCTACGAACCCTACGGTACCGTAGCGGTCTGGCGTGACCCCTTCGGCAATCGCTGGGACCTGATCCAGTTCACCTGATCCCCTTCACATTTGCATAAAAAAGGGGGCATCGAAGCCCCCTTTCCCTTGAACATAAATCGCCCCAATCAGCTTGGTATCAGATCGGGCACAATGGTGACGATCGAGGGGAAGAACCACAAGATCGCGATACCCACCACCTGAATGATCACAAACGGTATGATGCCACGATAGATGTGGCCGGTTGTGACCTCTTTGGGAGCAACTCCGCGTAGATAGAACAGCGCAAACCCGAAAGGTGGCGTCAGGAACGAGGTCTGAAGGTTCACCGCAACCATGATCGTCACCCATTTCGGATCGAATGACCCGCCGTAGATCACCGGCCCAACGATCGGGATCACGATGTAGATGATCTCGAGGAAATCCAGCACAAAGCCCAGGAAGAACAACACAAGCATCACGATCAGGAAGACCGTGAATTCGTTGTCGAAGCTCTTGAGGAATTGCTGGATATAGTGCTCGCCTCCGAACGAGATCACCACCAGGTTCAGCAGTTGCGATCCGATCAGGATGGTAAAGACCATCGAGGTCACCTTAGCCGTCTCGCGCACTACAGGTGTCAGAACCCCGCTCGAGAACAGCACCCAACATGCGAACAACAGCCCGAACAGCGCGTAAAGATAAGCGGAATAGGCAATGATGAAGGCAATCCAGCTTTCGACCGTGACACCGCCCTGATTGATACGCAGATCAAAGTTCACGCCCATCAGCAGCGCAATGATCACTGCAAAGGTCGACCATATTATCACCTTGCCCGACCTACCCTGATCCTGCAGCTTGCGATAGGCCGCCAGCATGATAGCCCCACCTGCCCCCAGTGCCGCTGCGGGCGTGGGGTTGGTGACACCGCCAAGGATCGATCCCAGCACCGCGATGATCAGGACCAGCGGCGGGAACACCACCCTGATCAGATCATTAGTGGCGCATCGTGCGGCCGCCTCTTTACAGCCATACATGACAAACGCGAAGGGTATCGCCAGCAACAGGAACGTCGCCCCGGACGACGTTGTCGGCGCAATCAGCAGCACATCGACCAGCAGCATCAGCAACAAGCCGATAGCCCCAACGATCAGAGGCTGCGGCGACCGCGATGGAGCAATCCCGCGTCCCAGTACCAACGTGAGCCCCAGCAGAACCACAATAACGGCGACACCGTTTCCTATCGGTGCAGCGGCAGCGATCTTGGCCTCTTGTGCAGCCGCAAGTTCCTCTTCGCTCAGACGTTGGGATTCAGCTGCACCTCCTGCCTCATCGATCGCTTCCTGCTCGGCCACCGCCTGATCCCAGGCGGATTGACCATGCAGTTCGATCATCGAAGCCTGACACTCTTCCGAGACGTTTGTGCGCAGTGATGCGCCCTGCCCGATATCCGAGAATGCCGAGACTGAGACATTCTGGCTTCCGATCACGCCCGCACTGCCCAGCAGCACAGCGCCAACGATCAGAGCAACCGGAGCACCCAGCAGCCAAGTCAGACCTTCCGAGCGCGTGATGGTTTCACCCGAACCGCCCGACAGCTCAACCGCAGGGGCCTTTTCCGGGTTCAGCAGTGCATAACCAAAGGCATAGAGCGCATATAGCAGCGCCAGCATGATCCCTGGCAGCAGCGCAGCCTGGAACAATGTGCCCACCGAAACGACTGCAGGCTCGCCCAGATAGGTCAGCGCGTCGGTACACCCGGCCTCGACCGCTCGCGTTTCCTGCGCGGTCGAATAGAGGTCACCAGCCAGCGTCCCCAGCAGAACGATCACGATGGACGGTGGAATGATCTGCCCCAACGTACCCGAGGCCGCGATCACGCCCGTCGCCAGTTCCGGCGAATAGTTGTTGCGCAACATGGTCGGCAGGGCCAGCAGGCCCATGGTGACCACAGTCGCGCCCACGATACCAGTCGAAGCCGCAAGGAATGCACCCACGACCACAATCGAGACCGCAAGGCCACCGGGCAAGGGCCCGAAGACGCGCGCCATCGTGGTCAGCAGGTCGTTTGCGATCTTCGACCGCTCCAGCGTGATGCCCATCAGAACAAACATCAGCACCGCTAGCAGGGTCTCAATGGACTGCCCTGCCAGTACACGCTCGTTCATACGGTTCACGATGAAGGAGACGTTGCGGTCCAGCGCAGTTTCCCAGCCTTGTACAAAGACTGGCTCGGCGATCCTTGGCAAATCCGGGTATCGGAACACGGAAATCACGTCAGGTTTGACGCCCGAATTCACCACGTCGCGGTAGGCTTGCGAACCGGTGTCGATCGCTTGGTGGATCAACAGCCCCGCGCTGTCCAATGCGGCGATGATCCCGAACGAAATCACCCCGGCCCCTCCGATGGCAAAGGCCACGGGAAAGCCCGAAAGGATGCCTCCGAAGAGGCAGAAGAATACGATAATGAGGCCTATCTCGACGCCATCAAGTCCGAATAGCATTGTCTGGTTCTCCGTCCCTAATGCGCGCCTTCGTAGGCTTCTTCACCTTCGCCAAGGCTGTCCTTGTCGAGGTATTTTCCTTCACTTTCCGGCCCTTCCACGTATTCCAGATACGAACGATACAGGAACGCAATCGCGTGCAGGAACACCATGGCGGCAAAGGCCACCAGCAGGATTTTGAACAGGAAGTAGGCATTGAACCCATTGGGGCTGAACCCGATGGTTTCCACGTTCCAGCGTAGCGCGCGGGACTTGGCCACAAGCCTGTCCAGCGTGTCGCTGGCCGAGGGTTTTGGCACAATCAGGTGCCGCCACATGAAATACCAGCCATACATCCAAGTCAGCACGGCCATGGGCATCATGAACAGGACCGCTCCGCACATATCAACGACGCGCTTGGCCTTGTGGCTGATCCCGGCATAGATCAGGTCAACGCGTACATGACCGCCCTGCACAAACGTGTAGGTGCAGCAAAGGCAGACAACCATGGCGTTATAAAGTTTAAGTTCTTCGGCAAACCAACTGATATCCATCTGAAAAGGGATACCCAGACCAAAGGACATATCTGGCCGCGTGAACACCCGCTGCATGAATACGATAACGATCTGCTGAATCACCATCAGAAGACCTGCCCATGCAAAGAACCGACCAGTGGTGTTGGCGAAGCCCTCAAGCCCGCGCACCATTCCCCACATGAAGTTCCGGTAGTAGAGGCCAATAGCCGTCAGCACCAGAAACAGCGCAAAGATCACGAAGAAGAACTCGACAGACCCGCCATAATAAACAAAGCGCATGATTGCTTCTTTGTTCGACCAGTCCAGCCAGAGCTGCGGATGCGTGATGGCGTATCCGAAATTATAGAAGGCTTCGGCAATGTTCTGAATGAACCATATCAGTCCATTCCACAGGGCGCCGAAGAACGAGATACCGTTTTCGTCCTGCATGTTGTCCCCAGGTCGTATCGGTTGCACGTTTGATTATTGCGGCATGTCCGAACCGCTTATGTGCAACGGGAAAGGTTCCCCCGCGAACGCGGGGAAACCGTTTGATCGATATATAGACTATTAGCCGCGAACGCGGTTGCGCTGAGCGGTGTAAACACCCGACGACAAGTCCAGCCAACCCGCCGACGATGTCGAGGACGCAACTGCACTGTCGTGGATTTTCTTGAACAGCTCGTCGCCCATGTTCTCGTCCAGAACTTCCTGGCTGGCTGCGCCAAACGCATCCCAAACGCTGTCCGGGAATTCCATGACCTTAACACCGCCCGACTGCAGACGCTGCAGTGCGGCACCGTTGTTGGCCAGGAATTGCGACAGATTCCACTGATGGCATTCGCCGGCCGCGATTTCGATGATCTTTTGTTGTGCTGCCGTCAGGCTATCAAACACCTCGCGGTTGGTTGCCAGCGACAGACCTGCATTCGGCTCATGGAAACCAGCAGTGTAGTAGACTTTGGTGATTTCCTGGAAACCAGCCTTTTCATCGGCCCATGGACCAATCCACTCGGTTCCGTCAATCGCGCCGGATGACAGCGCCTGATACACTTCCGAGCCCGGAATGTTCTGGACGGATGCACCCAGTTTACCCAGCGCTTTGCCGCCAAGACCCGGCATACGGAACTTCAGGCCATTGAAGTCTTCGGGGCTGTTGATCTCTTTCGAGTACCAGCCACCTGCCTGCGCGCCAGTGTTACCAGCCAGGAAGGATTTCAGGCCGAAGATTTCGCCCAGCTCATCGTGCAGCTCCATGCCGCCATCCTGGTAGTACCAGTTGACCATTTCCTGCGCTGTCATTCCGAAGGGAACAGCTGTGAAGAAGGCATAGCCCGGATGCTGACCCACAAAGTAGTAGTCTGCCGCGTGGTACATATCGGCCTGACCAGACGACACCGCATCAAACACTTCAAACGCGCCAACCAATTCACCGGCTGCTTTGATTTCAACGTTCAGGTTACCATCCGACATCGTGGTGATGCTGTCAGCACAACGCTGCGCGCTGTCGAACACGCCTGCAAGGCCACGGCCCCACGAGGTGACCATAGTCAGCGTGCGCTTGCCCTGCGCATAGGCGGGCGCTGCCAGCGTGGTGGCTGCAGCAGCCGAGCCGCCCAGTGCCGATGTTTTTAGAAACTTACGACGATCCATATGAGTGATCCTCCCCTTCATATTCATTCCCCGGGTGATGCCGGGTCGATCGTTTCCAGTGCGCGTTAGCCTAGTTCCGCACACATGAATGTGAATACCTACTACTACGTAGCCAGTCAGATTTTTTTGGATTTGAGGGCGCAATTCGGGCTGATTTCGCGTGCCCAGCGCTAAATCGCGTTGCCTGAGGTCACTGATCAACCAATCTTTTTGCAATTTCGCTGCGGCTTGCGTATCGATTCGATCATGAGAGGTTTCCGGAATCTCATCTCGCTGACCTACGCGCAGAAATTGTCGCTGGTCGCTGCCATCCCATTGATCGCGGCGGTGGCTGCGATCGCCTTGGTGGTCGCATATGAATCCCGCGCAACCGCTGAAAGCGAGATCCAAGCGCTTGAACGCCGCCTGATCGAAGCCAAGAAGGACGAACTGCGCAACTACGTCACACAGGCGCGCAACGGGTTTGCCTATATCTACGGCCGCGCCTCGCCCGATGACGAGGTGGCGAAGAACCTGGTCACGCAAATCCTTTCGGCGATGATCTACGGCAAAGACGGGTTCTTCTTCGTCTACGATTATGACGGCAACAATCTGGTCAGCCCGCGCCAGACCGAGTTTATCAACCGCAACTGGGTTGGCCTAACGGATAGTGATGGCACGCCCATTGTGGATGAGTTCATAAGCCTCGCCCGCCAAGGCGCAGGATGGCACAGCTTTATGTGGCAAAAGCCTTCAACCGGGGAAGAGGCGCAGATGATCGCCTATGTCGTCGGCCTTCAGGATTGGCGTTGGGTGGTGGGCACAGGCGTTTTCATCGACGATATCGTCGCCACAGTCGCCAACGCACGGGCCGAGGTCGAGGCGCGCGTGCAGCGCACATTCCTCTATATCGGGGGTATCGTTCTTGCAGCCGTACTGATCGTCTTTGCATCCGGAATGTTGCTGAATTTTCGCGAACGCAGGTTGGCTGACGCCAAACTGAAGGAACTGACCCAGCGCGTGCTTGATACCCAAGAGGAAGAGCGCGGGCGTGTCGCCCGTGAATTGCACGATGGCATCAGCCAAATACTGGTCGGCGTCCGTTATGCGCTGGACAATGCCCGTCGACGGTTGGGCCGCGGAGACGACGCAGCCGCGCAAGCTCCGCTGCAAACAGGTATCGATAATCTGGCCACCGCCATCACCGAGGTCCGCCGTATTAGCCGCGATCTGCGCCCCGGCGTTCTGGACGATCTGGGTCTTGGGCCTGCCCTAAAAGCACTAACAGACGACTTCAGCGAACGCACCGGGATCGAGACCGAGTTTTCGACAGTCGTATTCCGTAACCGGCTGGATCAGGACAGCAAGATCGCCCTTTATAGGATTGCACAGGAAGCCCTGACCAATATCGAGCGCCACTCAGGCGCGACCCGTGTTACCATAGATCTGCGGGGTCATAAGAAAGGCGCCACGATGCGGATCACCGACAATGGCCGCGGATTGCGTAGCGAACCCGGTCAAGTCAGCGCCGGGATCGGATTGCGCAACATGCAAGAGCGGATTGAGCAGCTTGACGGCAGCCTGCGTATCCTCTCCTCTCGCGGCGGACAAAGCGGCACTGTGATTGAAGTCAGCCTGCCACTCAGCCATATGCTCCCACCGCAGGAAGATCCAACGCCAAAACGAAAGGCCGGTCTCTGATGTCCGACACGACCACCCGTGTACTTATAGTCGACGATCATCCCATGGTCGCCGAAGGCATTCAGTCACTACTGGAAAGCTTTGATGAAATAGACGTGGTTGGCACGCTCTCAAACGGGCAAGAGGCGGTTGATCAGGCGACCCAGCTCGAACCAGACGTGATCCTGATGGATCTCAACATGCCCGGTCTCAGCGGGCTCAACGCCACTGAGATTATCTTGGAACGCCTGCCTGAAACCCGCATTCTGATCCTATCAATGCACGACAGTCCCGAATATATCTCGACGGCGCTCAGTCACGGAGCCAAGGGCTATATCCTCAAGGACGTTCCGACCGAAGAAATCAAGCAAGCTATCGACGCGGTGATGCGTGGCGAGCGCTATCTCTGCACCGGCGCCAGAGGTTCTTTGGAACCGAAAGAAGGTGACACGCGTGAAGCGCTAACCGGGCGCGAACAGACCATCTTGCTGGAACTCGCGCAGGGCAAATCCAACAAAGAAGTCGCACAGTCTCTGGATATTTCTGTCCGCACGGTCGAAACCCACCGTAAGAATATCAAACGTAAACTGGGGATCTCTTCGACTGCCGGTTTGACCCGCTATGCGCTGGAACACGGCGTTCTGCAGGGCACCAGCCCCGGGCTCTGACCGCAGCGCGATACGCGCTGCCCGGCCCAACCGGAAAAGGCGCGCCGAATGGCGCGTTGATTACGGGCGGGAGCCATGCCCGGTTACCTGGGGCGAATGTCCTGACCAAAGAAGATCAGCGTTCCATCTTCGTCGATCACATGAAATTCGCGCTGCTGATAGGGCTGATCGAAAGGCGGGCGCACGCGGCCTTCTGGCAAATCGGCCAACTGCCCTTTCATCTCTTCATAAAGCTCATCAATTCCGTCGACATCAATATAGAAGGATTGGTTATCACCCAATGGTTTACCATCCGATCGCGGCGGGCATTCCAATAAACGAATGGCAACTTGATCCAACCTTAGAAACGCATAGTTCTCCTGCCTGAAATTGCAGGTAAATCCCAGCTTCTTGCAATAAAACTCAATCTGCGTGTCCAAAGACGAACAAAGAACAAATGGTGTGAGTTGCAGTATTTGCGACATTAATGGTTTCTCCGCAGATAATATGGTGGCCAGTCTAGCCTCTCGCTTAACTCAATCCAGCAATTCGTCATCCCGAAGCCCGGCACGCGCGTAATGTTGGGGCAAAACCCGACCATAAAGTTGCCGTGTACGCTCAACCCCGCCGCACATCCCTTCGGTTTCTACAAATGAAAAAATTCCGACATAGCGTTTGCGGTCGCCCTCGACCGGAGCAACCCGGTGCAAGGCATAACGCCCTTTGAAAATCTGCAGGTCTCCTGGTTGCAGTTCCAGTTGGTGCACACCCCTCCTGCTGCCATCCAAAATCGCAGCGACGCCATTAAAATTTTCGTCCTCACTGGTCCGCAGGTTGGCTGCATATTCGAACGCACCGCCTGCTTCACCATTCTGAATTGCCAGCGTCACAGTGTAATTATTGGTGTCGAAATGCCACGGAAAGCCGCCTCCCTTCTCGACCACATTGATGATCACGTCCGCCAACGGATCGTCATATCTAAAGAACCGATCCTCTGGCTCGTTCAGCGCCTCGCGGATGAAGGGCATGAAACCTTCATACTCGTAAATACGTCGCAAAGGGCTTGAGGCTGCAAAGTTATCCGCTGGCACAAAGGCATTGGACCGGTCGAAAAACCGTCGGATCGGATGCCCGATACCAAAGCTCGGGTCGTCCTGAGTGAAATAGGCATTCGTGCGATTGAATGACCGATGCGCCTTGGGAGCGACCTCGTCGGCCTCGGCAATCAGTTTTTCCAATCCCTCTTCATGCACAAAGGACGGCAGGACTGCACATCCATCAACATCCAGATCCCGACGCAGGTCCGCAATCAACTGCCTATATCCATAGGAGTCAGGCCGATCGATCGGATATCGCCCTAAATCTACAAGATCGTGCAACATGTCTGACCTCCCGATGTAGTGCTGTTTTCATCAGCCTGCCTCAGCATCGGGGGTTGCTCTGGTCTGTTTCAGACATGGACCTGACGCAATCAGACCAGCCTCACGCTACGTCATGCACTCAAAATTTCACCCAAATTTCACGGATGTTTCTCGATCTGCGTCATTTTGCGCAATAAAGTAACAAAAAATATAAACACTGACTTACAATATTTTTGTATTTGCCTGTTGACGCCCCTTCCCCTCAAACATAATGTCCCTGCACGCAAAGAAGGAGCCTCTGGCGATGAAAGCGCTAGTCGTAATCGTAGGAAACACGCGCATGGGCCGGTAACGGTAAACCATAATCGAACCCATGCGCCTCCGAAAATCTCGGGGGCTTTTTTTTGGCAACACGCAAGACACATGTCGCGAACGGAGCAAAGCAGATGACACGTGAGATGACCGGCGCAAAGATGGTAGTTCAGGCCCTCAAGGATCAGGGCGTGGACACAGTTTTCGGATACCCCGGTGGCGCCGTCCTACCGATCTATGATGAGATTTTTCTGCAAAACGACATTCGCCACATTCTGGTACGGCATGAGCAGGGTGCGGTACATGCCGCTGAAGGCTATGCCCGCTCAACCGGCAAGCCCGGCGTTGCCTTGGTTACATCCGGTCCCGGTGCGACAAATGCGGTGACCGGCCTGACCGATGCGTTGCTGGATTCGATTCCGATCGTTGTTCTGACCGGTCAGGTTCCGACCTTCATGATTGGCTCTGATGCCTTTCAGGAAGCGGACACCGTAGGCATCACCCGCCCCTGCACCAAGCACAACTGGTTGGTGAAGGATACGGACTCGCTGGCGGCAACAATGCATGAAGCCTTCCACGTGGCAACCGCGGGTCGTCCCGGCCCGGTGCTGGTCGACATTCCGAAGGACGTTCAGTTTGCCTCGGGTGAATACACGACGCCAAAACCGTCAACCTCCCACTATCAGCCAGTATTGAAGGGCGATCTGGAAGAAATCACCGAACTGGTCGCGGCAATCGAGACCGCGAAGAAACCGGTCTTCTATACTGGCGGCGGAGTCATCAATTCGGGCCCTGCAGCCAGCCAGCTGTTGCGCGAGCTTGTGGACGCAACCGGCTTCCCGATCACTTCGACCCTGATGGGGCTTGGGGCTTATCCGGCCTCGGGTGAAAACTGGATCGGTATGCTGGGGATGCATGGGCTCTACGAGGCCAACATGGCGATGCATGATTGCGATCTGATGATCAATATCGGCGCGCGCTTTGACGACCGTATCACCGGCCGTATCGATGCGTTCTCGCCGAACTCGATCAAGGCCCATGTGGATATCGACCCATCCTCAATCAACAAGGTGATCCGGGTGGACATCCCAATCGTTGGCGATGTTGCCCATGTGCTTGAGGATATTCTGAAAGTCTGGAAGGCACGCGGTCGCAAAACAGATGCTGCCAATATCAAACAGTGGCAGGACCAGATCAACAAGTGGCGCAAAGTTAACTGCCTTGCCTTCACCAACAGCGAGAAAACCATCAAGCCGCAATACGCGCTGCAACGGCTTGAAGAGCTGACAAAGAACCACGATCGATACGTCACGACTGAGGTTGGACAACACCAGATGTGGGCGGCTCAGTATCTCGGCTTTGAAGATCCAAACCGCTGGATGACATCGGGTGGTTTGGGCACAATGGGCTATGGTTTCCCCGCCTCGATCGGTGTGCAGATGGCGCATCCCGATGCGCTGGTTATCAACGTGGCAGGTGAAGCGTCGTGGTTGATGAACATGCAGGAAATGGGCACCGCAGCACAGTACCGCTTGCCGGTGAAGCAGTTTATCCTGAACAATGAACGCCTTGGCATGGTGCGCCAGTGGCAAGAGCTGCTGCATGGCGAACGCTATTCGCACAGCTGGTCCGAAGCACTGCCTGATTTCGTCAAACTCGCCGAGGCCTTTGGTGCCAAGGGTATCCTGTGTTCCGACCCAGCAGATCTGGACGACGCGATCATGGAGATGATCGACTATGACGGCCCTGTGATCTTTGACTGCGTGGTCGAAAAGCACGAAAACTGCTTCCCGATGATCCCATCAGGCAAAGCCCATAACGAAATGCTGCTGGGCGAGGCCGAAACGCAGGGCGTAATCGATAGCAAAGGCTCGGTACTGGTTTAACAAAATTCGACGAATTTTGTCGGGCGCTTCGGTGCCCGGCCATCGAAAGATGATGAAAGGGACGTAAATGTCTGCCCTACAAATCAAAAAAGGCGCAACTCGCCATTCTGCTTACAACCTACGCCCAACTTTCTCGGACGTGCAGGAACAGCATACAATTGCTGTTCTGGTTGAAAACGAACCGGGCGTTCTGGCGCGGGTGATCGGACTGTTCTCGGGCCGCGGCTATAACATCGAAAGCCTCACGGTCGCCGAGGTGGATCATACAGGCCACCTGAGCCGGATCACGATTGTCACCACCGGCACCCCGCAGGTCATCGAACAGATAAAGGCGCAGCTCGGGCGCATCGTCTCAGTTCGCGATGTCCATGATCTGACCGTGGAAGGCGCCTCGGTCGAGCGCGAACTGGCGATTATCAAGGTTGTCGGCGAAGGAGACAAACGGGTCGAGGCGTTGCGTCTGGCCGATATTTTCCGCGCCAATGTGGTCGATAGCACGCTGAATTCATTCATTTTTGAAATCACCGGCGCGCCAGACAAGATCGATGCGTTTGCTGACCTGATGCGCCCTCTAGGGCTAATCGAAATCGCCCGGACCGGTGTTGCTGCCCTGCTGCGTGGTGACTGACATTTTGGCGCCATCCTCGGCTGTGCTTGCCCAGCCGAGGACCCGGCAACGCGATAAGCTTAAACAATAATCCGAAACTAGCCTGTATTCCGCGCAATTCACGAACAATAACATGTAAAAGATCATGCAAATAAACTGAATCACTATTGATTTTGCATGACGTAACGTTAGCCTGACCCGCGTAGCGGGGCCTCATCCGGCGCCCCCATTTGTCGTTTTACGATTTCTGACTGACGTGCAGCCACTGTGTTGACGTCTTCTTGTTATTTCGAATCTCAAGCAGAACCGTGGAATTGACGTGACCGACAACAATCGCAGCCCTGCTAAATTACGTAGAATGTTTGGCGCGAACCTTCGGCAGCTTGCACAAAGATACCCATCGGTGTCTGAGCTATGCCGCCAGCTGGGAATCAATCGAACGCAGTTCAACCGATATCTGGCCGGTGAGAGCTTTCCGCGCCCGGATATCTTGGACAGGATTTGTCAGTTTTTTGATGTCGATGCGCGTATCCTTCTAAAACCATTGGATGAAATCGAGCCCCACGCCACGCATCCGGCGGTAAATGTCATCGATCGTTACCTCTCGGCTAACGTCGATACGACGTTTGCGACCGGCTTTTACCAAGCCATTGAGCGTGACCAGACAGCCGCGAGCCAGCCCCATCACCGACTGTACCATGTGCGTGAGATCTTCAATTGCACCCTGCTACGTGGTTATGACCCCTGTTCCTCAGTATCCGAGAGACCCGCCACGCGTGAGGTTCGGGGTATCGTGTCTTATGCAGATGGAAAGATTTGCGCGTTGATTTCACGAAAGGGCGCACAAGATCGTCGAATGATGGTTCTGACTGAAACAAGCGAAGAGAACGGCACCCGATTGTTGGGCTATGTCTATCGGCTGGCAGAAGGATCCGAGCTAGGCCAGAGCACCCAACGGGTTGAGCTACGGCACTTGGGACATGACCTGTCGGCTGCGTTGAGATTGGCGCGCAAAGCAAAACGCTCAGCGCACCCGCGCTAGGGCACTCTGACCTGAGATTGCGCGTTCAGGCACTCTCAGGTTCAGCAGTTTCTGATGTTCCACCATCCGAGATCAAACGATAGAGATGCCAGCTTGCGTGTCCAAGCAACGGCAGAACCAGAAACAGACCCAAGAACCAGGGCACCATCGCGAGAAATGTGACAATCGCGATGAATCCACCCCACCCCAGCATCACTTTCATGTTCGCCTTGACGTAACCAAAGCTTGAGATCATCGCTGTCACGAAATCTAATTCGCGATCCAGCAACATTGGTATCGATAGTACCGTGATCATGTACAAAATGATCGCAAACACGGCACCGACCAATGTGCCCAAGGCTAACATGCCCAAACCATTGGGGGTCAGAAAGACTTCAAACGAAGTCGAGATGTTGGTCATCGTGGACAGACCCATGAACAGGGCAAAGATCATGTGACCCAGAAAGAACCAGAACAGAAAAATCACCACTATGATCGCGCAAATCGACGGCAGTTGCCTGCGGCTTTGCTGAACGACGACGCCGAATATCGCAGCAGGGTTCAACGGTTCGCCCTGCTCCAATCGGTGCGACACCTCGTACAGTCCTACGGCGGCGAACGGCCCGATCAAAGGAAATCCGATTGCGGCCAGAACCAGCCAGAATGATGTACCGGTCTTTAGTGTAACCCAGGCCATGAGCCACCCGGCCAAGACGTAAAAACCAGCAAAAAGAAGCCCGTATAGCGGCGCGCTGCGAAAATCTTGCCAGGCGCGACGCAGCGCTTGTTTCAGCATCGCAGTATCGACCGGTTTCAACGTCGGCACACCAAAGGGTTTATTCATTCCTGTTTGCTCCTCCCAGGCATTTCTTTCTACATGGCGGGGCGTTTCTGTGGCCAGTGCGTTTCTGCGTGATAAGCGGCGCCCATCGACAAGATTTTCGCATCCGATCCACGTGGGCCAAATAGTTGCAGCCCCATCGGCAACCCATTGGCCCCAAACCCGGCTGGAGCTCCCAAACAAGGTAGACCCAGCAGGCTGACTGGCGTCACAACCTGCATCCAGCGATGGTAGGTATCCATCCCCTGCTCTTCGATTTTGGTTGGGTATGGTGTTTCGATCTCGAATGGCCAGACCTGCGCAGCTGGCAATACCAGAGCGTCATAATCAGCAAATATCTCTGCCGCGCGTCTGTGCCAGTCTGATCGAATAACACTGGCGCGGTGCACACCCATGGCGCTGAAAGACAGCCCACGCTCCAACTCCCATTGCGCTGTATCTTTGAGTACGGCTTTATCCCGAGCCAGAGGCTCAAGCCCAGTTGCCACGCTCCACGAGCGCAAAGTGATCCAGCTGTCCCAGATCAGGTCCGCATCAAAGGGTGGTTCAAGCGTCTCAACCCGCGCGCCGTTTCCTTCGAAAACCCGCAACGCATCTCTGCAAAGCTCAAGTATGCCCGGCTCATGTGGAAACGCCCCGCCCCAGTCACCCAGCCAGCCGATACGCATTCCAGTCAGATCGGCGGTCTGAACGGGGGACACCGCTACGACCTCGGTGCTCAGGGGCATTCTTGGGTCTGGACCAGACATCACGTCGAGCAAAAGCCCGATATCTTCGGGGCTGCGCGCCATCGGTCCCAATGTTGAAAGCTGGTGCAGATAGCTGTCGCCAGCTGGTTCGGAAGGAACTCGCCCCCAAGTAGGCCTGAAACCATAGACGTTGTTCCAAGCCGCAGGGTTGCGCAAGCTGCCCATCATGTCGGACCCGTCGGCCAGCGACAGCATGCCCGTCGCCAACGCCACAGCCGCGCCACCCGACGAGCCGCCACAAGATTTTGCCGTATCGTACGGGTTGCGGGTTGCGCCATAGACGGGGTTGAACGTGTGCGAGCCAAGTCCGAATTCCGGCGTATTGGTCTTACCGATCAGGATCGCTCCGGCTGCGCGCAACCGGGCGGCCAACAGATCGTCAGTTTGTGGGACATGATCCTTGAACAATGGCGAACCCTGGGTCGAGGCGATCCCCGCCACATGCACCAGGTCTTTCACCGCGATCGGTAGCCCGTGCAGCGACCCACGCGTGAGGGCCGCATCCGCCGCCCGCGCCTCTTCCATCAAAGCGCCTTCCTCTCGGAGCGCGACAATCGCGTTCAACGGGCCATTCACCTCAGCGATCCGGTCCAGTGTCGCGCGCATCAACTCAACTGCTGAAAGCTGACGGTTGGACAAGCTATCGAGAATGTCCTTTGCAGAGGCTCTGTTCAGATCCATGTGGGTTGGCCCTTTGCCTGTTCCCGATCAGCCTAACGACGTGGTCGGACCATTTAAAGCCACTGTTTAGATGTATCTTTTTTGGATGTGAGCAAAGGTTATGCTCACTTGATCCTGACGTCGATCCGGACATTGCTATCGCGGCCAAGCATGTTCCTCAGGCCAAAGATGATCATGACTAGGCTGATTATCAGCCACAGCCCACCCCACATCATTGTCGTTCCACCGAACTCGTCGGCCAGCATGTACGCGTCTGAACGCAAGCCCGAGCGCCGGATGGTGTCATCGAAGATATCAAAGGGCACGTAGATCATGCTGGTCAATCCAATGACTCGCAAAATCAGATCGCACAGACTACGGCTCAGGAGCCAGGCGATCGCCACCATCACCACGCCGCTGCCCGCACAGAACGCCATGGCAAACGGGTCACGGATATACAGCAGAGTGACCACCAGCATGACGCCACCAAAGAGACCAAGCGCCATCCGATCGGCATTCGTGCGTAAGGCGATCATCAGCAGCCCCATCCCAAGCATCAATGAGCCCAGATACCCGGCTGAAAGGCTGATAAACCGGTTGCCGCCTCGGCCGACCACCAGACCACCCTGTTGCGGTGAGACCGAGAAGCTTTCGACCGATCCTCCGGTCAGAACGATAGCAAGGGCGTGCGAAAGCTCATGCAGAAAAACAACCAGGATTTTCAATGGAAGCGCTAGCATCGTGCTCCAGAACACAAACACCAACGCAACAACGATGATCAATTGCCAGTGGCCTTTGATCAGGTTTGCAGCAGAGGTCAGGTGCTTTCGCAACTAGCCTTCGCCTTGCGCCTCGGACCGGCTTTTGCCCGAGACATTCAGCGCCAGCGTCGCTGCCATAAACTCATCAAGATCGCCGTCCAGTACGCCCTTGGTATCCGAGGTTTCATGGTTGGTTCGCAGATCTTTAACCATCTGATAGGGCTGCAGCACGTAGGACCGGATTTGGTTGCCCCAACCCGCATCGCCCTTGGCCTCATGCGCTGCGTTAATGTCAGCATTCCGGCGATCCAGCTCTTGCTGATACAGCCGCGATTTCAGTGCCTTCATGGCGATATCGCGGTTCTGATGCTGCGATTTCTCGGAACTCGTCACGACAATCCCAGTCGGGATGTGCGTGATACGAACCGCCGAGTCTGTGGTGTTTACGTGCTGACCACCCGCGCCCGAGGACCGGTATGTATCGATGCGGATGTCCGAAGGATTGACCTCGATCTCGATATTGTCGTCCACCACCGGATAAACCCAGACCGAACTGAACGAGGTATGACGCTTTGCCGCTGAGTCGAAAGGCGAAATGCGCACCAGCCGGTGCACACCGCTTTCCGATTTCAACCAACCATAGGCGTTGTGGCCGGTGATCTTGTAAGCGGCAGATTTGATGCCCGCCTCTTCCCCCGCCGTCTCGGATTGTAGCTCGACCGTATAACCCTTTTTCTCGGCCCAACGCACGTACATCCGCGCCAGCATCGAAGCCCAGTCACAGCTTTCCGTACCTCCGGCGCCGGAGTTGATCTCAAGAAACGTATCATTACCGTCGGCTTCACCATCCAGCAGCGCCTCAAGCTCTTTCTTGGCGGCTTTGGTCTGCAGGCTTTTGATGGCGTTCTCAGCGTCGGTGACAACCTCTTCGTCCTCTTCCATCTCGCCCAATTCGATCAGTTCGATATTGTCGCTGAGATCGGTTTTGATGGATTCGTAGGTCTCGATTGCGTCGACCAGCATCTGACGCTCGCGCATCAGTTTTTGCGCGTTTTCAGGATTGTCCCACAGGTTCGGATCCTCGACACGCGCGTTGAATTCCTCCAACCGGTGCGGTGCGGTTTCATAGTCCATGCGCTGCGCCAGCAGCTCCAGCGACTTTTCGATTTCCGCCACAATATTCTGGGTTTCGGCGCGCATGGTCAGGTCCCAACTTGCTCAATCAGGGTTGCGTGATAGCAAGAGGTGCAGGCCACCACAAGACGACTAAATCGAGAAGTTGGGCAGTCAGTAAAGCCCGCCACCCTGCAGTTCACCCTGGCTGGCATTCGGGCCAACCGTGATCGTATCGCCAGTCGAGGTGGTCACCTGACGGCCCGAGCTGGCCTCTTCAAACAACGGCAGGTCCGAGCCCATCGCGAAGCCTCCATCATAGATGCGGTCGATGAAGCCGTCGACGCCATCACGGAAATACTCGGCCACCACGTATTCTCCGCTGGCATCTTCAGGTAGGCGCGCGCCGCTGAACCGGTCGATCTTGATGAAGTGGCCGCCCGGAGGCACTTCGAAGGGGCCACCGCCGTATTTCTCGACTGCCTTTTCCATAAAGCTTTGGAATACAGGGCCACACAGGGTGCCGCCATAGGCCCCCCGGCCCATCGGGCGCGGGCGGTCATAACCGATGTAGCAACCAGCCACGATGTTTGAAGTGAAGCCGATAAACCACGCATCCTTGGATTCGTTCGTTGTGCCGGTCTTGCCCGCCGTGGGCACGGGCAAGTTCACGACACGCGACGCGGTGCCGCGATCCACCACGCCTTTCATCATTGAAGTCAGCTGATAGGCGGTGATGGCATCCATGACCTGACTGCGATCGGTAAGGATCGTGGGCGATTCATCGGGCTCAAGCCAGCTGGAGTTACAGTCCACACACTGGCGATCATCATGGCGATAGATGGTCTTGCCGAACCGGTCCTGAATACGGTCAACCAGAGTCGGCTCAACCCTCTCGCCGCCATTGGCGAACATCGCATAGGCAGCAACCATTTTATAAAGCGTGGTTTCCTCGGACCCCAGTGAGTTCGCAAGGAATGCGCCCATACGGTCATAAACGCCAAACCGTTCGGCATACCCTGCAACAACGGGCATGGTGACCTCTTGCGCCAAGCGGATGGTCATCAGGTTCCGCGACATCTCGATCCCGGTGCGCAACGGCGTCGGACCATAGAACTTGTTCGTCGAGTTCTTGGGGCGCCAAAGGCCCTGCGGCGTATTCACCTCGATCGGCGCATCCACAACGATGGTAGCAGGGCTGTAACCGCTATCCAGTGCCGCTGCATAAACGAAAGGTTTGAAGCTCGACCCGGGTTGGCGCTGCGCTTGCGTGGCGCGGTTGAACACCGTGTCCTGATAGGAAAACCCGCCCTGCATCGCCAGCACACGGCCCGAGTTCACATCCATCGCGACAAAGCCGCCTTGTACTTCGGGCACCTGACGGGCGGACCATTGGCCCTCTTCCCCTGCCATAACTAGAATGACATCGCCGCGTTTGAAATTGTCTTGGAAATTGCCCTGCATCCACTTGATGTCTTCGCGGGGGACGGTGCCATCTGCTGGGCCATCTTCGATCCCGACGGTCAGGGATTGGTCGGCCACGTTCAGAACGACGGCCGGATACCATTGCGTCGGCAGCACCACGTCGCGGGGGATTTCCATGATCGCCAGCGCCTCGCGCCACTGAGCTTCATCTGCCAGCTTCTCTTCCGGGATCACCTCACCCGTACCACGCCATTTCCCGCGCGAGAGGTCGTATTTCTGCAGCGCCGTGCGCAGGGCTTTCGCCGCTTCGACCTGCATTTCTTCATCAACTGACGCCCGGACGGTGAAACCGCCAGTGAAGAACTCACCTTCACCAAAATCCTCGCTCAACTGGCGACGGATTTCATCGGTGAAGTAATCACGGGGCGGCAGCGCGGTGCGGAAGCTTTCGAAATCGCCGTTCTGGACCGAGCGCAGAGGCATCTCGACTTCGGTTTCATAGGTCGCCTGATCGATGTAGCCATTCTGCTGCATTTCGCGCAGCACATAGTTGCGGCGGTTGAGCAGACGTTCTTTCTGACGGACCGGATGATAGTCGGAAGGTGCTTTCGGCATGGCGGCCAGCATTGCGGCCTCGTGTGGTGCCAGCTCTTGCAGGGTCTTGTTGAAATAGGTCTGCGCGGCGGCTGTCACGCCATAAGAGTTCTGGCCCAGAAATATCTCGTTCATATAGAGTTCGAGGATCCGTTCTTTGTCGAGCGTATCCTCAAGCCGGGTGGCGAGGATGATTTCCTTGATCTTGCGTTCGGCCCGTCGGTCACCAGACAGCAGGAAGTTCTTCATCACCTGCTGCGTAATCGTAGACGCACCACGTACGGTTTCACCTTTGGTGCGCACGGCCTCGACTCCGGCGGCGATAATTCCGCGCGGATCATATCCTTGGTGGGTATAGAAATTCTTGTCTTCCGCCGAGATAAACGCCTGTTTCACCAGATCGGGGATTTCCTCGGACGGCGTGAACAGGCGGCGCTCCTGTGCAAATTCGTCGATCAACTGACCTTCGCCCGAGTAAATCCGGCTGATGGTCGGTGGCTTGTATTGCGCCAGTGATTCATGACTGGGCAGGTCGCGCCCATACATCCAGAACACCGCGCCAACGACCAGCGCGGCCATAAAAATACCCAAGGTCACGAGGCTGAAAATCGCCCCGAAAAACGAAAGAATGAACCGGATCACGTTACTGCCTTTTACTCGCGGTGACGCCTATATAGTGTCGCCCCCTCGCAGGGTCAAAACACGAAAGGCTACAATGGCTGTTTTGCGCCGCTACGTTATTGACCAATCAGCGATCGTTTCACTAAATCGACCTGACGCCAGTTCTCAAGCCCCTGCACTAGCCCGCGCGCCATCGAGGCCCGCCAGTCCGGATCAGAGATGTTCTTGAAATCACGCGGGCTGGACAAGAAACCCAGCTCGACCAGAACCGATGGAATATCCGCGGCCTTCAACACCGAGAATGACGCAGACCGCAGGGGTCTGCGATTCATCGGCCCACCCTGTTGTGCCATACCATCGACCAATGAACGTGCCAGCGCTTTGCTGCGCGGTTTGGTCTCTTGCCGGGCCAAATCCAGCAGCACATCAGCGACCTGATCGTCCGCACCGCTCAGATCGATACCCGCAATCAGATCGCCTCGGTCATGCCGTTCAGCCAGCTTCTGGCTGGCAACATCCGAAGCCTCTTCTGACAGCGTGTAGACGACAGCCCCATGCGCCAACCCTTCGGAAAGCGAATCCGCATGCAGCGAGATGAATAAGTCCGCCCCGGCCCTGTGCGCCAAAGCAATGCGCCGCTCTAGCGAGACAAACTGATCGTCGACGCGTGTCATCACCACTTCGTATCCGCCTGTACGCAGCAGCGCCTCGCGTAGTTCGCGTGCGAAGGTCAGCATCAGCGTTTTCTCATTGGTATCAGCGACTTCGGCACCCGGATCGATGCCCCCATGGCCGGGGTCCAACATGACAAGCAACACATGTTGATCAACGCGCCCGGGCATCGCCGGTGTCACCGCGGGTTCCGGAAGGTCCCACCCTGGCTGGCGCGGAGCACCCGCGCTGGCCGCGAAACTGTCAAAGTCAGTCCCTTTCAGATGCAACGACAAATGTGCAGCACCCGTCACTTGATCAATCCGCAGATCGGCGGTTTCTACAGCCAAAGGAGCACCAAGCTCCAGCACTAGGCGCGACCAGCCGGGCACATAGGCTCCGTACTGAACACCACTGATACGGTCAGTTTGAAGGAAGGTCCCGCGGTCCAAACCAGACCAATCGACCTCCTGGAAATCCAGCACCATCCGGTAGGGATCACGCAATGTGAACACGCGGTATGGCACACCCTGGCTGAGGCCAAGGTCCAGCCGCACCCCGGTATTGCCCTCATCGACGATGCGGCTCTGCTCCGGAAGGGCGCGTGCAAGTGCGCTGAAGTCCTGCGCGATAGCAGCACCAGTCAGCGCCCAGATCAGGGCGATTGCGTAGAAAATCCTGCTCATGGCCTCAAGTTATCCCGAGATCGTTTGACGAAGAGACTATCGTATAACCCCGCCTTTGTGAACGCTTTAGGCCGTTTGCGGGATCGCGCCTCGCTCGGCCATAAATCGCTGCAGCCGATCCAGCCCATCCTGAATGTCTTCGGTCGACCGCGCATAGGAAAAACGCAACGTCGTGTGCCCGCGCACCGGATCGAAATCCAGCCCCGGTGTCACTGCAACCCCGGCCTTGTCCAGAATCTCGGCCGCAAAGGCACGGCTATCCTGCGTCAAATCCGAGACATCCGCATAGACATAAAACGCCCCATCCGGTGGTGCGATGTTGGTAAACCCGGCCTTGGGCAACCCATCCAGCATCAACAGACGATTACGGCGGTAAACATCCAGATTGGCCTGCAGCTCATCTTCGCAATCCATCGCAGCCAATGCCGCCACCTGGCTCGCATGGGGGGCACAGATGAACATGTTTTGGGCAATCCGCTCGACCACGCGCACCTGATCTTCGGGCACAACCATCCAGCCAACACGCCAGCCGGTCATCGAGAAATACTTGGAGAACGAGTTGATCACATAGCACTCATCCGTCAGCTCCAACGCAGTGAAGGCTTTGGCTTCGTATTCCAGCCCGTGATAAATCTCGTCACTGATGAACGACGCGCCCTGCCCCTGCGCGGCTTCGATCAGTGCCTGCATCGCGGCATGGTCCAACATCGTTCCTGTGGGGTTCGCAGGTGAAGCAACCATCAAACCCTGCAGATCGAGCCCCGCGAAATCAGCGGGCACTGGTTGCAGCCGGTTTTCAGGCGCAGTCGGCAGATCAACCGGAACCAACCCCAGCGCCTTGAGGATTTGCCGATAAGACGGATACCCCGGTGCCCCGATCCCTACCCGATCACCGCTGTCGAAAAGCGCCGTGAAGGTCAGCAGGAACCCGCCGGACGACCCCGGTGTGATCACCACCCGTTCGGGGTTAAGATCAACATTATACCACTCGCCATACAACCGCGCGATCCGCTGCCTGAGCGCGGGCAAACCCAAAGCCACCGTATACCCCAGCGGCCCTTGCTCCATGGCCTTGGCCAAAGCTTCGGTCGCCCCTTTAGGTGCCCCGGTTCCCGGTTGACCAACCTCCATATGAATGACATGACGCCCGGCCTCTTCTGCCTTGCGTGCGGCCTCCATCACATCCATCACGATGAAGGGATCGACCCCGGAACGGGTTGAGTTTCTCATGGCCATCTCCCATGTTGCAGCCATGGCTTTTGAACGCTTATCCCGGCTGGCGTCAATCCCGGCCGTGTTGCTGATCGCAGTGACGTGGTTGGTCAGTGTCGTTCAGACCAACGCGCAAAGTCTGATCCGCGATCCCGATATAGAACACGGCCTACGAGAACTGGCCTTTCCGATCTTGCGCGCGGCTGGCCTGAACACCAACCGGGTTAGGGTGCTGGTGGTAAATGACAGCGTATTCAATGCTTTTGTAATAGACTACAACACCATCTACCTGAATTACGGTCTGATCCTGACCGTCGAAACCCCCGAGATGTTGCAGGCGGTGATCGCGCATGAGGCCGCCCATATCGCCAACGGTCACCTTGCACGCCGTTCGGAAAACCTGCGGGCGGCACAGCGCAACGCGCAGCTTGGCACGCTGCTGGCGCTTGCGGCCGCAGCAGCGGGCGGCGGAGAGGCTGCGGCGGGCATTGCTGTGGGCACTCAGGCTTCGGCATTGCGCAGTTTCTTGGGGCATACACGCGCCGAAGAGGCCTCTGCCGATCGCAGCGCTGCCAGTTATCTGCGTTGGGCTGGGATCTCACCGCGCGGGATGGTTGATTTGCACCGCAAGTTTGCCGGGCAGGAACTGCTGAGCGAAATCAGGCAGGACCCGTATATGCGCTCGCACCCAACCAGCCGAGAGCGCCTTCGCGCGGCTGAGACGTTTCTGGATCAATATGGTGACAAAGCTAAAAAGAACCCAAACGCAGATTACTGGTTTGCCCGCGTAAAAGGAAAACTGTCAGCCTTCTTGCGATCCCCGACCTGGACTCTACGCCGTGCAGCCGAGGAAACCGACCGCGACATCCGTCTGATGCGTGAAGCATCGGCCTACCACCAGAACCGAGACCTGTCCCGCGCCCGCGCCGCGATTGACGGAGCGTTGGCAATCCGCCCCGATGATCCGTTTTTCTATGAACTGAAAGGCCAGATTCTGCTGGAGAACAGACGCCTGAGCGAGGCTGTTGCAGCCTATGGTGCCGCAGTCGATATGGCACCGAACAATTCTCTGATTCTGGCGGGATACGGGCGCGCTCTGCTGGTGGATGGCCAAACCAAGAAAGCCCTGCAAGTTCTTGAAAAAGCAAGGGCAAGAGATTACCGAAACGCCCGATTGATGCGTGATCTTGGCTTAGCCTATTCGCAGGTGGGCAACAATGGAATGGCGTCTGCTGTGACCGCAGAGCGGTATGCGCTGCAGGGTCGTCTTGCTGATGCTGGCATCCATGCTAAACGCGCGGTCGCGCAACTCCCCGAAGGCTCTCCGGGTTGGCAAAGGGCGCAGGATGTGCTGATTGCCTCGGAGCGCCTGAAAAAGAACAAAAGAAGGAAACGGAAATGATCCTGAGACATGCTGCACCGGCCCTATTGGGTCTTTCCCTGATCACCAGCCCCGCGCAGGCGCTCGACCTGAACGCCATGAGCGACGCAGAGAGAGCCGAGTTTGGCGCGCAGGTGCGCGAATATCTGCTGGCAAATCCGGAAGTGATCATCGAGGCGATCAACATCCTTGAAGAGCGCAACGCCGCAGCCGAGGCGAATGCCGACAAAGAACTCGTCGCTGCCAATGCGGAAGACCTGTTCAACGATGGGTATAGCTGGGTGGGCGGCAACCCAGACGGCGACATAACTCTGGTCGAGTTCATGGACTATCGCTGCGGCTATTGCCGGCGCGCCATGCCCGAAGTGGCGACCCTGCTGGCCCAGGACGGCAATATCCGTCTGGTTATTAAGGAATTGCCAATTTTGGGCGATGCCTCGGTCGTATCATCCCGCTTTGCCATCGCGACCAAACAGGTGGCGGGAGATGAAGCATACAAACAGGTTCATGATGCCCTGCTGGCCTTTAGCGGTGAGCCGTCCGAAGTCACACTGCGCCGCATCTCTGACGGGCTGGGACTGGACAGCGACGCGATCATCGCGGCGATGGACAGTGAAGAAGTCACCGAGGAGATCGCCAAAACCCGCGCGCTGGCACAAAAACTACGAATCTCTGGAACGCCTTCATTTGTTCTGGGCACTGAAATGCTGCGCGGTTACCTACCCGCAGATCAGATGCTGCAGATTGCGAACGGAGTTCGTGCAGAACAAGGTTAAGAGCAGGGGTTGGAATGCTCGCCCGACGTTCACTTTACCGATGGGTTCAACTCACCTTTGGCCCAACAGCCATCTTCATTGGATATTGAGCCTTTTGTGAGACTTCTCTTCAAACCTATCAATTGAATTGAAGCGATTGAGTGGGCTTTCCTGAGCATGCATTGGACCACCTTGGAACTAGGGAACCAGCAAAATTTTGCCGGGACCTTTTTGGGCTCTTTTCACAAGCTGCATGATCACCTTAAAACTCTGTAACCACTCAAACCGGCATCAAAGATTCTTGCAAATCAGCAACCGCAAAACAAATACGATTTGGCCGCGCCTGCCAGTCACCGCCCGCGCTGTGATTGCGATGGGCCTTATCGGTTTTGTCTCGGCCTGCACTCAGAATCCAAACGATAGTGATCTTGATCCGGAACGTCAGGCAATGGCGCTTCAAGAGGTTTCGAAAAAGCATGCCCGCGGGCAAAGAGTGTGGTGCGTACCCTACGCCCGAAACCTCAGCGGCATCCAGATCCGCGGTAATGCCAAGGACTGGTGGGGCAAGGCGGGCAATATCTTTGACCGGGGCAATGAGCCAGAGGTTGGTGCTGTGATGTCGTTTCGTGCAACCCGCGGAATGCCTCTGGGTCATGTCGCCGTCGTCTCCGATATCGTCACCAACCGAGAGGTCATCATCAACCATGCAAACTGGCACCGCAACAAAGTGTCGTTGAAAATGGGCGTCATGGACGTATCCAAAAACAATGATTGGACGCTGGTGCGGGTGGAAACCAATCCGGGTCGGTACGGCAGTTCATACCCGGTGAACGGTTTCATATATCCGAAGTTTGCAGAGTAACCCTCTTCGCTATTCCCTCCAGAGACGGATGGATAGATTAATATGCACTTCCCAGTGGAAAGGCGTTTCGATTAGCGTTCAATCAAAGCATGATTTACTAAACTGGTTTTGCTCAAGTCTGTTGTGATGAAAAAAGGCGTTATTCTTTATTATTTGACGGGAGGTTGGGCGCTGTTGACAGTTGCAATTGGCGCGCACTTTCTGATGTCCAGCATGGAACCAACGGCTGACGTAAAATCCAGCTATCGGGCCAGACTGCACACAATTCCGATAGTAAGCTGGGCACCCGGTGAAATAAAACGCCTGGTTATTCGTGGAAAGCCCGCGGTCATTTGGCGCCGTAGCCCTACGGAAATGGCTACAGCGATGTCGCAGGCCGACGCGTCCATCCCTTTGAAGGGTTGGGCTGAGGTGCTGAACGACGGATCGCTTGCGAATGCGTTGGGTCCCGAGGAATTTGCCCGCGTGGAATGGTTGATCGTCAGCCCCATAAGCCCTGCAGGTTTGGGATGTATCGTTCTGGCACAGGCTGGTGACTATCACGGTTTCTTCGATCCGTGCCGCGGAGTGCATTTTGATATGTGGGGCCGCCCACAAAAAGGCCCGAGTCACGAGAGGCTGATTACGCAACAGGCATACTTGACCGAAGATCAGCAGGCCCTGGTCCTTGATACCTCTCAATTTCCGCTGCCAAAGTAAACGCAAAAAGGCTCTACGCCGCCGCCTCGGCTGCAGCGTCCAACTCTGCCGCCTTCTTTTCGACCTGTTCCACGATGTGATCGATCATCTGATCGTTTGACATCTTGTGGCTGGCTTTTCCCGCCAAATAGACCATGCCAGACCCTGCCCCGCCGCCGGTAAAGCCGACATCGGTCATTAAAGCTTCGCCCGGCCCATTCACCACGCAGCCAATTATCGACAGACTCATTGGAGTCTTGATGTGTTCCAGTCGATGTTCTAACGCCTCAACCGTTTTGATCACATCAAAGCCCTGACGCGCGCAGGAAGGGCATGAGATGATGTTCACGCCGCGATGGCGTAGGCCCAAAGATTTCAGGATCTCAAAGCCCACCTTCACCTCCTCCACCGGATCGGCGGACAGACTGACCCGGATCGTGTCGCCAATGCCCATCCACAGCAGATTGCCCAGGCCGATGGCAGACTTTATTGTACCCGATACCAGCCCGCCAGCCTCGGTGATGCCCAGGTGAATCGGCGCGTCCGTGGCCTCGGCGATACCCTGATAGGCGGCGGCCGATAGAAAGACGTCACTGGCCTTCACACTGATCTTGAAATTGTGAAAGTCGTTGTCTTCGAGGATACGGATGTGTTCCAGCCCACTTTCAACCATCGCCTCGGGGCATGGTTCGGCATATTTCTCAAGCAGGTGTTTTTCCAGACTGCCCGCATTCACCCCGATCCGGATCGAGCAATTGTGGTCGCGCGCGGCCTTGATGACCTCTTTCACCCGCTTTTCATCGCCGATGTTGCCGGGATTGATCCGCAAACAAGCGGCACCCGCCTCGGCGGCTTCGATACCACGTTTGTAGTGAAAGTGAATGTCAGCCACGATTGGAACTGGGCTTTCGCGCACGATTTCTTTCAGCGCTTTGGCCGAGGCCTCGTCCGGGACCGACACCCGAACAATATCCGCGCCAGCCTCTGCTGCCGCCTGAACCTGCGCGACTGTTGCTGCCACATCTGTCGTCAGCGTGTTGGTCATGGTTTGCACAGCAATCGGCGCATCTCCACCAACTGGCACATTGCCCACCATGATCTGGCGAGATTTGCGGCGATAGATGTCGCGCCAGGGACGTACGTGATTAAGGGACATGAGGGAGGGTCCAGATCAGCCTGAGTTGACCCTTAGATAGTTCGCCAACCCAAGGGGAGCAATGACTAGATCACTCAGCAGGCGCTTCTGCTGGCTTAGTCTGTAATTCCGCCACCAGTTGCTTGAGCGCGCTGTTCTGTTCGGCTTCAAGATCCGCAACTGCGAATTTTTCGGAAACTGCATCTTTCGAGAGCACAACGCCCTTGGTCACCGTGCCGGGTGCGCCAACCGGACCGAAATGTTCACCATTCATCGAGAAATATACAGATCCCGATGCGCCAGCTCGCAATAGCGGAGCCTCTTCGGTCAGGGGCACTTCGAACGTGCTGCCTTGTTCGACGGTACCCAGTGTACCCTCGAAAATGACACTGCCATCAGCGGCCGTTACGCGCATCCACGATGGGTTAACGGCTACGATCTTCAGCGTCGTATCCAGTTGCTCAACCACCTGCGGTAACGCCGGACGCTCGACTGTATGAACTTCAGTCACCTGAATCTGCGGTGGCTCAGGAGCGCGGAAAGTGCCGACTGTACGCGGATCAAGCGTTGAAATCGGGGCATCGCGGGCAACCAGCACCGGTACATCCAGCGCTTGCGGGCGATACAAACGATCCAGCGCTTCGGTGCTTGGTACGTCGACGCTGGCCAATTCGGCCTCATCCGACCGCGCCTGCGCAGCGTCCAACGGATCAAGATCGGTCAGGACAACCGGTGCTTGCTCGACCGGGCTGACCTGTACCTGCTGAATTCGGTTCAGAACCGACCAGCCGCCATAGCCAATACCGCCAATCACAGCCAAAAGCACAAGTGTCGAGCCGATGGCCCGCGGTTCGATTTGGCTGACCACGGATTCGCGACCGGGAATATAGGGTGTGTTGGGCGAGACGAAGGGATCACGCCCCATCGAACCGCGGGCAGGCAAACCACCCTGGGCTTTCTTGACCACCGATGCCTCGGCCGACATGCCGTGCGCAACTTCGAATCCGCTCTCCTGACAGAAGCTTGTGAATGTCTCATCGGGGTTCATCCCCAGATAGCGGGCATAGGAACGCACATACCCAGCGATGAAGCCAGGCGTGTCAAAAGCATCGGGATCAGCATTTTCGATGGCGGCTATGTAGTTGGCTTTGATCCGAAGTTCGCGCTGCACATCCAGAAGAGATTTGCCCATCGTCGCGCGTTCACCGCGCATAACATCGCCAAGTCGTACCTCATAGTCGTCAAAGCCCTTTGGCCTGACGTCCATGTCTTCTTCGGAATCGCGCTGTGATCTGCGCCCAATCATTCCTGCTGCCCCATCTTTGCCTGTCGCGTGTTGCACGCTAGCGGCGAATCGCCCCTACAACGATTCGTCTAATTCTTTTGTTAGCGTAAGCGTAACACGCAGCAAACTCGTTGCACACTTTAGTGTGACATTACCCGGCAAGTTCGGCGCGATTTAGCGCACAATGTGACCAAAGTTCGTCCATCGCCTGCACCAGACGGTTCATTTCGTCAGGCCCATGCACCGGAGAGGGGGTAAAGCGCAGGCGTTCGGTGCCGCGCGGAACGGTCGGGAAATTGATTGGCTGAACGTAGATTCCATAGTCATCCAGCAACCGGTCGCTGAGGATCTTCGTATGCACGGGATTACCGACGATCACCGGCACGATATGACTGCCATGATCTATCAGCGGCAAGCCCAGCCCTTTGAGCCGCAGCTTAAGAATGCTGGCCTGGGTTTGGTGCTGCTCACGCAATTCCGGTGCGCGCTTGAGATAGGCAACTGAAGCCGCCGCACCTGCAGCGACCGCAGGTGGCAGGGACGTGGTGAAAATAAAACCGGGCGCGTAAGAGCGGATGGCATCACACATCTTCTCGCTTGCGGCAATGTAGCCCCCCATGACGCCATAGGCCTTGGCCAGCGTTCCATTGATGATGTCGATGCGATCAGCAAGGCGATCCCGCTCAGTCACACCACCACCACGGGGGCCGTACATACCGACTGCGTGAACTTCATCGATATAGGTCAAAGCTCCGAATTCATCAGCCAGATCGCAAATCTGTTCAATCGGACCAAAATCACCATCCATCGAGTAAACCGATTCAAAGGCGATCAGCTTGGGGGCTGCCGGGTCATCGGCCTCGAGCAATTCGCGCAGATGTGCGACATCATTGTGACGGAATATACGCTTGGCCCCACCATTACGGCGCACGCCTTCGATCATTGAGGCGTGGTTCAGCTCGTCTGAATAGATGATCAGGCCAGGAAATAGCTTGGGCAACGTGCTCAGGGTCGCATCATTTGCAATGTAAGCGCTGGTGAACAATAGCGCAGCTTCCTTGCCATGCAGATCGGCCAACTCAGCTTCGAGACGTTTATGATAGACCGTCGTCCCTGATATATTGCGTGTTCCGCCTGAACCCGCACCGGTCGCATCTACCGCCTCATGCATCGCGTCCAGCACCACGGGATTTTGCCCCATGCCCAGATAATCGTTGCCGCACCACACGGTGATGTTCTGCTGTGATCCGTCCGGGCAAGTCCGCACGGCGTGCGGGAATTGACCCTTACGGCGTTCGATATCAATAAAGGTCCGATAACGTCCTTCGTCATGCAGCCTGGCAATCGCAGTATCGAGCTGAGCAGTATAGTCCAACGGACCCTCCTTGGATGCCCGGGTTTATCATAACCCCGGGCGATATTTTTTGCCACATCACGGACGGACCGAAAATATGGCTTCGCGTTCCCCTGTCCGACCTGCCTACAGCCGAACCGTTGAACCCAACTTTGATTTGCATCAAATACCTACTAAGCGGCTATCCGACAAGTAAAGTTACGGCAACCAGACGCGAGGAAACGACGCAGGTAGATTCACCGTTTCTTAAGGCAAAACGGGCTGGACGGCCCCGTTTGCGCTGCTAGGCTCTGCGCCAAATCCAGACCTTTCAGGAGAGACCCATGTCGCTTGACGCTGTACTGAGCCGGATCGATACCGATCTGACAACCTCTATCGATCGCCTGATGGAGTTCCTGCGAATCCCCTCTATTTCCACTGATCCAGCGTTCAAGGAGAACGTCGACAAAGCCGCAGACTGGTTGGTCGATGATTTGAAAAGCATCGGCATCAACGCTGAAAAGCGAGAAACCCCGGGCCATCCTATGGTTGTTGGTCATGTCGGTGAAGGCAGCGAAGGCCCTCATGTTCTGTTCTATGGCCATTATGACGTACAACCGGTTGACCCGCTGGAACTGTGGAACCGCGAACCCTTCGATCCTGCATTGGAAGACACCGCACATGGTCAAGTGATCCGCGGTCGTGGGTCTTCCGATGACAAGGGTCAGTTGATGACCTTTGTAGAAGCTTGCCGCGCCTGGAAAGCGGTTCACGGCTCCCTGCCCTGCCGCATCACCTTTTTCTTTGAGGGCGAGGAAGAATCCGGATCGCCATCTCTGGTTCCGTTTCTCGAAGCAAATAAAGCCGAGCTTCAGGCTGATCTGGCTCTGGTCTGTGACACCTCGATGGTCTCGCGAGGTGTCCCGTCAATCGCGTCGCAACTGCGCGGCATGCTCAAGGATGAATTCACCATCATCGGCCCCCGCATCGACCTGCATTCAGGCCATTATGGCGGACCCGGTCTGAACCCGCTGCGAGAGCTATCGCGCATCGTTGCCTCATTCTACGACGAAGACACCGGTCGCGTGGCGGTCGACGGCTTCTACGAAGGCGTGCACGAAGTCCCAGCCGAGCAACTGCGCCAATGGCAGAATTGTGGTTTCGACGAAGCGGAATACCTGAACTCTGTTGGCTACTCCGAACCACACGGCGAAAAGGGGTATTCGACGCTCGAACAACAATGGGCGCGGCCGACGCTGGAAGTGAACGGCTTGTGGGGAGGCTACAACGGCGCTGGCTCCAAAACCGTGATCCCGTCCGAGGCGCATTGCAAGATTACCTGCCGTCTGGTTGGCGATATGGATCCGGATGCGTTGCGCAATCGAATCCGCAAACATGTCGAAGATCGCTTGTCATCGGATGCCAAAGTAGTATGGGATAACGACCTTGAGGGCTCGCCCGCCTCGGTCATGAACCTCAATCGCCCCGAATTCGAAGCCGCGCGCGGCGCGCTTTCGGATGAATGGGACCGCGAGGCCGTCTTCACTGGCATGGGCGGCTCGATCCCTGTCGTTGGTTATTTCAATTCGGTGTTGGGCTTGGATTCCATGCTGGTCGGCTATGCTAATGACGACGACGCCATTCACTCACCGAATGAAAAATACGACGTCAAGAGTTTCCACAAGGGCATCCGCTCGTGGGCGCGCATTCTGGACGCTTTGACCAGGAAATAAGCATGGTGTTTTGCGAGGCTCTGCCTCGTACTCTGGGATATTTCCAGCCAGATGAAGTGCGGATACCCTGCTTCATCTGGCGATAAATATCCCGGGAGAGTCGCGGCGTACCGCGACGGGGGCAGAGCCCCCTTCCTTACATGTGGATCACGCGCCCATAGGCATCTAGCACGCTTTCATGCATCATTTCTGACAGCGTCGGGTGCGGGAAGACAGTGTTCATCAGATCTTCCTCGGTGGTCTCCAACTGGCGGCCCACCACATAGCCCTGGATCAGCTCGGTCACTTCAGCACCAATCATGTGCGCGCCCAGCAGTTCACCAGTTTTGGCATCAAACACGGTTTTAATCAGCCCTTCAGGCTCACCCAGTGCGATGGCTTTGCCGTTGCCAATGAACGGGAACCGGCCGACCTTGATGTCATACCCCAACTCTTTGGCCTTGGCTTCGCTGTATCCGACCGAGGCGACTTGAGGCTGACAATAGGTACAGCCAGCGATGCTTTCGGGTTTGACCGGATGTGCGTGCTTACCAGCAATAAGCTCAGCGACCATAACGCCTTCGTGGCTCGCCTTGTGCGCAAGCCACGGCGCGCCAGCGATATCGCCAATCGCATAAAGTCCTTCAACCCCGGTACGGCAGAATTCATCCGTCACAACATGGGTGCGATCAATCTTTACGCCCAGAGCCTCAAGCCCGAGGTTCTCAACATTGCCGACAATACCAACCGCCGAAATCACGGTGTCAAAGTCGTGCTTCTCGACCTTACCTTTCACCTCGATATGCGCGGTGACTTTACCCTTGGCGCGGTCCAGTTGTTTGACCATCGCTTTTTCCATGATGGTCATGCCTTGCTTGGTGAAGGCCTTTTTGGCAAACGCGCTGATCTCAGCATCTTCGACCGGCAGAACGCGATCCATGACTTCGACAACAGTCGTGTCTGCTCCCAGCGTGTTATAGAAACTGGCGAATTCGATTCCGATCGCGCCCGAACCGATAACGAGCAATTTCTTGGGCATTCGCGGCGGCTGCAGCGCGTGTTTGTAGGTCCAGACCAGATCGCCATCAGCCTCGAGCCCCGGCAGTTCACGCGCACGGGCGCCGGTGGCCAAAACGATGTTCTTCGCTGTCAGCTCTTCGGTGCCTTTGTCAGTTTTCACGCTGACCTTGCCTTTGGCCGGAATGGTCGCCTCTCCCATCACAACGGCGACTTTGTTCTTTTTCAGCAGGTGACCGATGCCGCCGGAAAGCTGAGCCGCGACCCCGCGCGAGCGTTTGACTACGGCGTCCAGATCGTAACCGACCTTCTCAGCTTTCAGGCCAAAATCCTTGGCACGCTCCATCAGATGGAACACTTCCGATGACCGCAACAGCGCCTTTGTTGGGATACAGCCCCAGTTCAGGCAGATGCCGCCCAAATGCTCGCGTTCAACGACAGCGGTCTTAAGGCCCAATTGTGCCGCGCGAATAGCGGCCACATAGCCACCGGGGCCAGCCCCGATTACGATCAGATCATAGGATTGTGCAGCCATGTTTCCCTCTCGGCACAGATCGGTTCAAAAACTAGTTTACCGTTAAACTATTTTTTCCAACGCATCAACATAACTTCCCGCGACATATGTGACGCAGGGTAATTTCGCCATTATCAAGCTGAATTCAGCCTATACCCGTGCCGCCGCAAAGGCTAGAACGGAGACTTCGGAACCATTTGTTTTTGATATCCACCATATTTCGAAAGGCGAAACATGGCCAAAATCCTCAAGGACTTATTACTGGCATTTTTGAACGCGACATTGATATTGCTGGCCTTATGCCTCTTCCTGGGGTGGAAACTTTTGCAATCCGCAGACCAAATTCGGACCGGATTTGCTGAGAACTTGCAAGCAGTGGCGCCATTGCGCGAACAGGCGCAAGGCATTCGAGTAGAGCTGACAGAGCTGCGCAGCGATCTTGCCTCATTTGGCCAGAGAGCCCAGCTTGATGAAACCATGCGCCAACAGCTGAGCGCCGCCCTGCAACGCTTGAACAGTTTGGAGGGGAAACTTGAAAATACGCAATCTCGCTTGGCGAACCTTGTCGAACGTCCGGAAGACCTGATCAACTATGCGATCACGACTTCTGCAGACAACATCACCAACCGGATATTGATCATCAAGGGTTGCGAGCCCGCGACCTAGGTCGCGGCCTGCAATTCACGCACTGTTGATCCGTAGCCACCATTGCTCACATATGCGGCTTCGTGATCAGTAGTTGCCCTTTCCAGCGCATCGTTTCGGTATGGGAAACGACCGAATTTTCGGATCACCTCGCGATGCGCGCGCGCATGCAGCAGATTACTGTCGCCACTTTCGGGCATCCGCTCAAGCATCATGCGTACACAGCGCTCCTGATCGCACAAATTTTCCGAGTGCATCATTGGCAGATAGAAGAACTGCCGCGCGGGTTCATCGATCTTTAGATCCCAGCCCTTGTCGACCGCGCACTTTGCTGCTGCCAGTGCCGCCCTATCGGATGCAAAGGCTTGCTTGCTCCCCCGGAACATATTGCGAGGCAACTGATCCAAAAGGATAATATAAGCCAGCGCCCCACTGGGATAGGTCAGCCAGAGCGAAAACTTGCCTTCACACGCGGCTTTCCAGGTTGAAAGAAATTTGTCTCGGATCCGCGCATCCAGCGCTTCATCCTGTAGGTACCACCCCTCGGGGCCGACCTCATCTAACCAAAAACTCAATACTTCTTCAGGACCTGCCATTGCCCTAGACTCCGTAATTGTCCTCCCCAGGACGTAACGTCATTAAAATCACTTTTACAGATTTGTGACAGTAACATATTGCAACACTAAAGTCACAATTCCGGCGCACGGGTGGGTTCTTGTGCATCTTGCTCATCTTGCGCTGCTTCAATAGCAACCTCTTGGGCGACTTCCAGCGCAACAGGTGACGAAGTTGGGTAGATCGGAGCAATCGCGCCCGTCTCATCCACCGGTGTGTAGACTCGCTGGGTCATCCGATAGGCGGCGTAGGCGGCCATGGCAAACATCAGCGTAGCGATAAACAGAAAGAAACCCTTTGGCCCGACAACGCCTGTGCCCATCAGCCAGCCGGTAATAATCGGCCCGGCGATTGCCCCGAGGCCATTGATGAATACCAGCCCGCCCGAGGCCGCCGACATATCATCATACTCCAGATAATCGTTGGTATAAGCTATCAGCAGGGAATAGAGCGGGCTTGTCATGCCGCCAATAAAGAAGGCCGCAACAAGAAGCATCGTGAATGTTACACCCAGCACCATGCCAATAACAGCACCGACCCCACCTACTGCCGAGACCAATATGATCAATACGCGACGATCCATCCGGTCGGACATCCAGCCCAGTGGAAACTGAAGCAATACCGCTCCAATATAGAACACCGCTACGAAGATCGAAATTTCAACCAGACTCAGACCTACTTGCGCACCATAGACGGCGCTCATTCCGAATTGGGCCGAGAAAATCCCGCCCAATAAGAACATGCCAACGCAGCCCAGCGGTGATGTTTCCATCAACTGGCGCAGGGTCATCGGCTTGGTGGTGTCAAACGCAGGTGTAGGAGAGATCGACAACAAAATGGGTGCAAACGAGATCGAAACCAGAATTGATGCTATGACAAACGTTTCATACCCGGCGGGGTCACCAACCAGCAGCAGGGCCTGAGCGCTGACAACGCCAGCCATCTGTACGATCATATAAAGCGAAAGGGCCTGTCCTCGGTTCTCGTTGTTTGCGGCGTTGTTCAGCCAGCTCTCAGCGGTCACATACACACCCGAGAAACAGAATCCGATCACGACCCGGCCCAGCGACCAGGCAATGGGATCGGCCAGCATCGGATACATGATCATGACCGCCGAGATAAACGAAGCTAGAGCCGCAAATACGCGTACATGACCGACGCGACGGATCATTTCGGGCGCCAAACGCGAACCGCCGAGAAATCCAACAAAATAGGCGGACATTACAAATGACATCTCGAGGGTCGAAAACCCCTCAATCTCGCCACGCACGCCCAGCAGAGTGCCCTGTAGGCCGTTGCCGACCATCAGCAATCCCATACCCAGAAGAAGCGCCCAAGCGCTGGAAAGAACCTGAAGCATTCTGCCAATCCAAATTGCTGATTAGTTTTGTTCGCTTTGCGATCAAATACTATCCGCGTCGCGCCTGTCTACGACATTGTTGCGGCGCGGATGAAACAGATGCGACTAGGGGATCAAAAGAGATGCGTCGCCGTAGGAGAAAAAGCGATATTCATCCGCGATCGCGTGATCATAAATTGACTTGACTCGATCCTGTCCCATCAACGCGGAAACCAACATTAACAGTGTGGATTTCGGCAGATGAAAGTTAGTCATCAGCGCATCAGTGACGTGAAACTGAAATCCGGGGTAAATGAATATGTCGGTCTCACCTTCCCACGGCTCGATCTGCCCTGAACGTGCAGCACTTTCGATCAGACGTAAGGCCGTCGTGCCCACAGGAATAATCCGCCCACCCGCTGCTTTGGTCGCGGCGATATCGGCTGCGGCCTGCGCACTGACACGGCCCCATTCAGCATGCATTTTGTGGGTCGCCACGTCCTCGACCTTAACTGGCAGAAATGTGCCCGCGCCCACATGCAAAGTCACATGGGTAAACTCGACACCACGTGCTGACAGCGCCTGCAGCAACGCATCGTCAAAATGCAGCGACGCTGTCGGGGCTGCAACAGCACCAGAGTTCCGCGCCCATACAGTTTGATAATCGGTCTTATCCTGTTCGTCCGCCGCACGTTTCGCCGCAATATAAGGCGGCAATGGCATCGCGCCAGCCTGCTCCAAGGCTTGGTCGAAATCCTCTCCGGTCAGGTTGAAACGCAGAAAGGCCTGGCCATCGGCGACCCGATCCAGGATCGCACTTAGGTCATCTGAAAACACGATTTCTTCGCCGGGTTTGACCTTCTTTAGCGGTTTGATCAGTGCAGCCCAGCAGCCGTCGGATTGCGGGTCCAGCAGCGTCGCTTCGATCGCTGCGGACACAGGCCCCTGTGCGCTGCTGCGATGGCGGTGGCCGTTCAGGCGTGCCGGGATGACACGCGTGTCGTTCAAAACCAGTCGGTCCCCAGGGAGCAATATGTCCGGTAGTTCGTGGACACGCTGATCCCGAATGGTATCCTGCTGCGCAAGTAGCAGGCGTGCCGATGAGCGCGGGCTGGCAGGCCGCGTCGCAATCAAGTGTTCGGGCAGATGGAAATCAAAATCGCTGAGTTTCATGGCCGCGCCATACATCGGCCCAATAGATTCGGCCACCGCTCAGATCAACGGTCCTCACCGCGTGATTGCACAGCCGGATGGGATTGGTCCGATCGGTCAGGCGTTGCATTTGGGCCATCCGAGACAGTCGGCGCGGGCTCGCGCAACAAGTTTCGCAGGAACAACGGGGCCAGCCCGGACAGCGGATTGACAGAAACCTTTGGATCGCTCAGTGGGCCGGTCAGGGTATAATTGAAGGCGAAAATCCCCTCGCCCTTCTTCGACAGAACACTGCCAATCGCATTAACCAGATAAATTGGCGAGATCGCGCCGCGCAGGTTCAGCATTTGAGTCACCGTATCAATGGTGCCCTCGAATGACAGTCCCATAGATGGCCCTACGGCGCTGCCAGTTAAAACCTTCACTTCGGTTGGGGTGATGCGCATTTTGCTATCGATGGCTGCAAAGAATATGCCCTGCCCCGCCATCTCGTCCAACAACCCCACCAGACTGATCGCGTTCAACAAGGCCGCCATCGCCGGAGCGTCGGTGATCCGTGTATTCTTGATTTTTAGGTCAACGTCGTAGTTTCCGGGCTCGGCAATCGGGTCGAGTTGCAATTGCATGGACCCGCCACGCGCCTGCGTCAGAACACCAGCCGAACGCAGAACCGCACCCGCATCTTCGGAAGTCAGCCCAACCGCCGTTCGATTATCGCGCGGCGTCACCTGGCCTTTGATCCGCGCGCCACCGTTGACCTGAGCTGCGAATCCACCCGTCAACCCGCCTGTGGTTTGAAACGAGCCGGTTAACCCGGTCAATGCCACCGTTTCGGTTACCTGTAACCGGTCCAATGTGACGTCGAGTTTCGGCCCGGGTCCAGCTGCGCCTCCTCCGCTGCTACCCCCTTCACCCAAGGTCGATTTACCCAAATTAAGCACGCCGCCCAACACGCGGATGTCCGGTAACGCCGCCCCTCGCCCGATCAGTTCCGCAGGAACAGCCAACCAGTTGCCCAATTCAAATGAGCTGAAACGCACACGGTCAAACCCACCATCTCTGAAAGAGATCGTGGCTGATGTTCGCAGCCCCGCTGCCTCGATACGCAGCTCATCGACGTTGAGTTGCGCACCTAGCGTTGCTTCGGCTGCTAAGGTGCCGCTGCTGTTTGCCCCTTTCCTCCACCCCAACTCGGGGATGGCCAGAGCCACCCCCACCAGGTCTGAGTTTGCGTTCAGAAGTGGCGGTTCACCTGCGCCGATACCCAGTGAAAAGTCAGCCAACCCCTGTCCGGTTAGCATCCCTTTGGGTAAACCGGCATTTATCTGTTCCATCAGGCGTGGAGAGACCTCAATTTGCCCTTTCAGCTCACTACGTTGCGCGGTGTCGCCGCCGATGGGCTGTCGCCAGGTGGCCTGAACTGGTACGACGCCAAACAGGCCCTCGCCCGAAATGGCGACCTGCGTTTGATCCCCTGTCAGATCGAGCTGGTCGGCACTGACTTCAAACCCCGGCACCAGCCTATCACTGTCCAGATCGACCAGTTCCCCCAGAAAATGGAATCGTGTGTCTTCAAGCTTCAAGCCCTTGATCATGGGCAACGACAACGTACCCGAAAGACTGACCTGACCTTCTGCCAGCTCAATGGGAAGATTGGCCTTGGTCAATAATTGCAGCGGTGGCCGATCCAACAAAGACAGGGCAGCCGTCACACTACCCTTGGCCTGCACGCGGGCGATCCCGGGCGTGGATTTCTTGATACGGGTGTCTGGAATGATAAACGAGGTGCCCGAAGCATCAACCGCCCCGCCCTCGTCCGCGATTACGATCCCCTTCTGCGCCGAGACCGTAAACCGTCCGTTCAGCAGGCTGGCCTGCCCTTGTGCATCCTGAATGGGCGGAAGCGTCTTGGCGAACCGGACCTTGGTTTCTTCGAACTCAAAATCGGCGAAGATGTCGGGTTTTTCTCCGGGCCGCAGACGCAGAGCGAAATCCAGATCAGACATTTCGCCCTGATACAGGTTTTCAGTGACCCAGAGACGTGGTTTCGGCGCAAGACGTTCTGGCCAGTATTTCAACAATTGATCAGAGCTCATCTGGTCGATCTGCGCGTCAATCTCGGCAACCCAACCTTCGGACAGACCGGCCAATGACCCGCTCAGGCGCGCGCGGTGGGCACCATCTTCGATTGTCATCTGACCCAACTGCAGCCGGAACGGGGCCAGTTTCATCTGAAAGTCCACATCGGCCCGTGCCAGATTCAATGGTTCAGGGAACAAATTGACCGGATTGATCTCAATCCCGCTCAGGCGGAACTGCCCTGACATGCTCTCCAAGCCGCCGGCTTTGACCCCTTTCAGGAAGGTCATTCCATCCGCCTGCACTGTTCCCCAAGCGGAATTGATCGAGACCTCATTAAAGTCCAGCGCCTGCAGCTTTGGATCGTATGTAAAATAGGTCCTCGCCGTTTCAAACTTGATCGGTGTTGTTTCTGGTGTCGGCTGCACCGCACCCGCACCGAGGTTCAGTGTGGCAAATACCGGACCCAGCGCGCCTTCGGGGTCCACGCTACCACGCAAAGCACCAGAGATAGGCGTGCGCAACACCTGCATCCATGCAAGAGCTGGGCTGTGTCCGCCAATATCTTCGGAAGGCAGATCGGTGATCGAAATGCCAAACTGTGCGGCAGGGCTGCCAAGCGAACTGGTATAATTGGCCTCGATCGTGCTTACGTAGTCCCGCCCGGCAAGTACCGAAAAGCTGGTGGCCAGTCGAACCTCGCCCGCGCTGCGGGTCGCCTGAATACGCCCACCATCCAGCACCCAGGACCGGCCCAGCCGCAGATCTTGATAGTCCAGCGTAATTGCATCCAGTTCAACCGAGGTCAGGGCTGACAAGACAGGCGCCTGGAACACCTCGTCCGAGGCTTCGATCAACTGCGCCAGATTCGGAGCTTGCCCGACCGGCGCACTGCCCGCACCCACGGTCAGAGAAAGGGCTCCGTCCACACGCCTTGTCAAATCGATCTGCGCGCCTTGCAGGATGATCCGCTTGGGCCGCACATGACCGCGCAGCAGCGGGCGCATAGAAAGGCTGGCCCGCAGGTCGGACACTTCGGCTATCTGACGACCGTCCGCGTCACTGATGCGGACATCGGTCAAACGCAATCGAGGACGCCAGCCTTCATGAATGATAAAGCTGACATCGCCGAACCGCACTTTGATGCCGCCCAGCGCCTGATCTAACCGAGTTTCAACCCGATCACGTAGCCAATCCGGCGCGTGCATGCGCTGCCCCACCACCATGAAGCCTGTGACCAGTGCCAGAAGAACAAGAATGAAGACACCGCGCAGTGTCCACAAGCCAGCAGTCCGTCGACGCGACCGACGTCGGGGCTTTTTAACCGAACCGGCGTCATCCTGCTGTACTTGCTGGACCAATTTACGTCCCACGCCTTTCAACCTGCCGTCCGCGCACTATGATAAGCGCCAGCCTTTAGTTTCCCAGCCGGAGTTTGAATATGCCCGAAGTCTCAGACATAGCACCCGACTTTACTCTGCCCCGCGATGGCGGCGGCGAGGTGTCCCTGTCGGAACAACGCGACCGTGCCGTCGTTCTATTTTTCTACCCCCGCGATGATACGCCGGGCTGCACTAAGGAATCCATCGGTTTCTCGGAACAACTGCAAGCCTTTGCGGATGCGGGCGCTAACGTTTTCGGCATCTCTCGCGATACCGTGGCAAAGCACGACAAATTCGTCGCAAAGCACGGCCTGACCACGCCACTTTTGTCCGATGAGGGTCAGACTGTGTGCGAGGATTATGGCGTTTGGGTCGAAAAGAACATGTATGGGCGGAAATCGATGGGCATTGAACGTTCAACCTTTCTGATCGATGCCGAGGGCAAAATTGCCCGTATCTGGCGCAAGGTGAAAGTGCCGGGTCATGTGGACGAAGTGCTTGAGGCTGCGCGCGCACTCTGACCCTCTCGACCCGCGCGGGCATCAAGGGTATGACCCGCGCGGACTGCAGCGTAAGGGGGCAAGCGTGTCAAAAACACTGACCGAAATGGCGACTGAGGTTTTGACCACATCGGTCGGACGCGAGAAAACCGCCCTGTCCAAACAATACGCCGCTGCCTGGTTTGCATCCCGGCAGGGCGACGCGCCCAAGATCGAAGTGGGCACCGCCGAGCCACCGATTTACCCTGCGCGGCCTGAAAAGCCCGAACTGTTGTCTCCTCGGGATGTGCCCCGCCGCCGGCCTGGGTCCGAGGCGGGCCGTATCGCGCTGTTACACGCCGTCGCGCATATAGAGTTGAACGCCGTGGACCTGCATTGGGACATCATTGCCCGATTTGGCCATGTGCCGATGCCCATCGGCTTCTATGACGATTGGGTGAAATGTGCCGAAGAAGAATCGCGCCATTTCGAGATGGTCTGCGACTGCCTCGAACAGATGGGCAGCCATTATGGTGCCCTGCCCGCCCATGCGGGAATGTGGCGCGCCGCCGAGGACACCGCCGAGGACCTGATGGGCCGCCTTGCCGTGGTCCCGATGGTTCTTGAAGCGCGCGGGCTAGATGTGACCCCTGGCATGATAGGCATCTTCCGCAAGGCCAACGCTGATGACGCCGTTGCCGCGCTTGAAGTAATCTATGCCGAGGAAGTTGGCCATGTTGCCTATGGCTCGAAATGGTTTCACTTCCTGTGCGGGCGCGAGAATGCGGATCCCAAGGATGTGTTTCACGCCCTTGTGCGCCGCTATTTCCACGGAGCGCTGAAACCACCCTTCAACGAAGAGAAGCGCGCCGAGGCCGGGCAGCCCCCTGATTTCTATTGGCCCCTGACTGAAGACTTGCCACCACCCGGAGTTGTATCAGACTGACAGCAAACGCCTGCTATCGGCAAATTCCCGCCGATCACGTGCGGTAAAACTCCGTTCATAGCGCTCGATTGGTTAACAAACTTGCCCGAATGCCCCGACCCCTTTATGCAATCGCGTCAAGGAGCGGCTACTCACTCACGACCGGCTCCGAGACATGGGGACAATTGAGGTAGGACGCGTGCGGACACGTCTGGCAATTAAACTACACTCACTGCTTGAGCGGCACTTTCCAGAGCGCCGGGTTTTTCTGAAATCTGACAATGATACACGGTTTATCCGGCTAAGTTCGGAGACCCAGATCGCCGCCGTCGCTGGTGTCGGGGTAATGGTCGCCTGGACCGCCATTGCCACGTCGATCCTGCTGATGGACAGTATTGGGTCTGGCAATTTCCGGGAACAAGCCAAGCGCGATCAAGCAACCTATCAAGAGCGCCTGAATATCCTGTCGGATGAACGCGATACGCGCGCTGCCGAGGCTCTGGCCGCCCATGACAGGTTCAACGCGGCGCTGGAACAGATTTCGGTCATGCAGTCCGAGTTACTGGAATCCGAGAACCGCCGCCGCGAGTTGGAGACCGGCATCGAGGTTATCCAGACCACACTGCGCGCCACGATGAAACAGCGTGAAGACGCCCGAATTGAATTGGCCGAACTGCAACAAAGCGCCGATGGAGATTCTGCGTATATGGCGGCATCGGCCAATCCCGCGCAAATGGCATTCATGACAGACGCTCTGGCTAGGACCGCTGCACAGCGCGACCAGATTGCGGCTGACGCACAAGGTGCGCTGCATCAGCGCGATGAGCTGGAACTTGAAATTCGTCTGATGCAGGAACGCAGCGACGAGATTTTCCGCCAGTTGGAAGAGGCCATGGTGATCTCGGTCGAACCCCTCGACAAGATGTTCCGCAACGCGGGCATGCCCACAGATCGTATCCTCGACGAGGTTCGTCGCGGATATAGCGGTATGGGCGGTCCGCTGACCCCTTTATCCCTTAGTACGCGCGGTGAGGAACTGACCCCCGACCAGATCCGCGCAAATATCCTGCTGGAACAGATGGACCAGCTGAACCTCTATCGCATCGCTGCCGAAAAGGCCCCCTTCGCCAGCCCGGTGCGTGCAGCGGTTCGTTTCACCAGCGGCTACGGTACGCGGCGCGATCCCAAGACCGGCGGTCGCCGCATGCATAATGGCGCTGATTTTGCCGGCCCCTCGGGCACCGATATCTTCGCGACCGCCGATGGTGTTGTCACTCATGCAGGCTGGCAATCGGGTTTCGGACGGCTGGTTAAGATCAAGCACGCCTTTGGGATTGAGACACTTTACGCTCATAACACCAAGGTACGCGTAAAGGTTGGTCAAAGGGTCTCGCGCGGGGATCATATTGCTGATATGGGTAGCACCGGACGGTCAACCGGCACACACCTGCACTACGAGGTCCGTGTGAACGGAAAACCTGTTAACCCAATGACTTACATCAAGGCTGCGAGAAATGTTTTCTAAGAGCAAAATCAACGAACCCGGATCGAAAGAGACTGAGGCAGCAAAACCAGCCGCACCGGCCACTCCGGCGGCTCCTGCACCGGCTGAAACCAAGGCAAGCACCCCGCCCAAGCCAAAGCCGCCCGCATCGGTCCTGTCCTCGGATCTTCACATCACCGGAAACCTGAAAACCTCGGGCGATATCCAGGTTGAAGGCACCGTAGAAGGTGACATCCGTGCCCATCTGCTGACCATCGGCGAGACTGCAACCATCAAGGGTGAAGTTACTGCCGATGACGTCGTCGTCAATGGCCGCATCGTGGGCCGCGTACGTGGCTTGAAGGTCCGCCTGACCTCGACCGCACGGGTCGAAGGTGACATCATCCACAAGACCATCGCCATCGAAAGCGGCGCGCATTTCGAAGGTTCGGTCCAGCGTCAGGACGACCCGCTGAACCCCGGTCGCGGCGGCAAGTCGGGTGCCAACCCTGCGGCAGAAGTCAAACAATAACGACAGGTCATTCTGTCCTGCTGAAACGCCGCGATCCTGATCGCGGCGTTTTTTTGTTTCTCGGTTACAGAATAAGCCCTACACCGGTTGGGAATATTGCACTCAACGGCCTGGAGGCTCAATGGAACTGGCAGATATTGTTGACCTCACCACATACCCGATCGAAGATGCGGAATTTTGCGCGAAACTCAGACAGTGCTATCAACGCGACGGTGTGCTGGAGATGCCGGGTTTTGTCAAAGAGGGCGCGATATCCTCGATTCGGGCCGAAGGTCTAGCCAAGCGGGAAAAGGTTTATGCGAAGACCGAAAAACATACGGTCTATCTCAGCCCGATGGACCCTGCCTACAATCCTGATCACCCGCGCAACAGGCTGGTTACATCCTCAAAAGGTTGCCTGACAGACGATCAAATTGCCGAATCCTCCGCCCTGCGGGCGCTATACGATTCCGATGTATTCCGCACCTTTCTGTGCGACGTGCTGGAAGAAGGCGCGCTGTATGAATATGCCGATCCGTTGTCGTCCATTAACCTGCATTTTGCCGAGCAAGGCCAAGAGTTGGGCTGGCACTTCGACAACTCTTCATTCGCGATCACTTTGATGGTGCAACCTCCGGAACACGGCGGGTCATTTGAGTACGTTCGTGATATGCGCGATGCAGATGCCGGTGAGATGAGCTTTGACGCGGTTGGTGACATCCTTGATGGCCGTACCCCAGTTAATCGGCTTGACGCCAGCGCTGGAACGCTGGTGTTCTTCCGCGGCCGGAATTCGATCCATCGGGTTGCACCAAACGAGGGTGAACAGACCCGTATTCTTGCCGTGCTCGCCTACAACACTGAACCCGGCATCTCATTATCGGAAAGCGCGCGCCAGACGTTCTACGGACGCACTGGATAGTTTCCACACGCTGTGAAGGAGCCTAAGAAATTCCCCGTAGACGTCAGTTTCACAAAACGCACTTTATGAATTATACTGAAAGCCATTGTTTTCTGGAGGACTTTTCATGTCATCGAAACTTATGGCTGAATTCTTTGGCACTTTTTGGCTAGTACTTGGTGGCTGCGGTAGCGCGGTTCTGGCTGCGGGTGTCGCCGATGTGGGTATCGGCTGGCTGGGCGTTTCCTTTGCCTTTGGCCTGACAGTGCTGACCATGGCCTACGCGGTCGGGCATATCTCGGGCGGGCACTTCAACCCGGCAGTCAGCCTTGGCCTAATGATAGGCGGGCGGTTCGACGCCAAAGATCTGATCCCCTATTGGATCGCTCAGGTGATCGGAGCAATCGCCGCAGCAGCGGTCCTCTATCTTATCGTCAGCGGAGCCCCGGGTTTTGAGGGGGTCGGAGGGTTTGCCTCGAACGGGTATGGCGAGGCCTCGCCCGAAGGGTATTCGATGATGTCAGCCCTCGTGATCGAAATCGTCATGACGGCCTTCTTCATCGTGATCATTCTGGGGGCAACGTCCAGCGGTGCTCCGGCAGGATTCGCGCCGATTGCCATCGGGTTGGGGCTGACGCTGATCCACCTGATCTCGATACCAGTGACGAACACATCAGTGAACCCTGCCCGGTCAACTGGCGTGGCGCTGTTTGCCGATGGTCCGGCATTGGCGCAGCTGTGGCTGTTCTGGGTGGCACCTTTGATCGGCGGCGCGATTGGCGCGCTGATCTGGCGGGCGATGTCGGCCGACGATTGACCCAGCCGCATCAAGGACCCCCGGCCAGCAAAAGCGCGCCGGGGTTTACTTTTATTCGGTCACAGTGACCTTTTTCATCGCATCGGGCTGACCGATAACAGCACCGTTCGGACCATCGCCGCGCTTGATCGCATCAACCACGTCCATCCCGTCGGTGACCTGACCCACAACGGTGTATTGGCCGTTCAGGAACGGACCGGGCTCGAACATGATGAAGAACTGCGAGTTTGCGCTGTTGGGATCCTGTGCCCGTGCCATGCCGACAACGCCCCGGTCAAAATTGTAGTCCGAGAATTCAGCAGGCAGGTCTGGGCGATTCGAGCCACCTGTTCCGGCGCGACGCATGTCCGCGCCAACGCGGCCATGTTGCACATCACCGGTCTGAGCCATGAAACCATCAATCACGCGGTGAAACACAACGCCATCATACTGACCACCAGCGGCCAGAGCGGTAATCTGCTCGACATGCTTGGGCGCAAGGTCTTCGAAGAGGTCGACCGTAACGGTGCCATTCGCCCTCTCGCCTTCGATTTCGATCTCAAGGCCTGTCGCCAGCGCAGGGCTGGCCAACACGACGAATGCAGCAGCCAGCTTATGCATCGGCGGCCACCTTCACGCTGATCATCCGGTCAGGGCTCGCAGGCGGCTCACCACGCACAATCGCGTCCACATGCTCCATCCCATCGATGACGCGGCCATAAACGGTGTACTGACCGTTCAGGAAATGGTTGTCCTTGAAGTTGATGAAAAATTGCGAGTTTGCCGAATCCGGGTTGGCCGAGCGTGCCGCACCCAACGTGCCGCGATCATGGGGCAATTTCGAGAATTCTGCCGGAACGTTCGGCAGCGACGACCCACCGGTGCCCGCCATACGAATGTTGAACCCGTCTTCCATGTCGCCATGCTGCACGTCGCCGGTTTGCGCCATGAACCCATCGATCACACGGTGGAAGGCGACGTTGTCATATTCACCACCACGCGCCAGCTCTTTCATGCGGGCCGAGTGCTGAGGGGCCACGTCGGGTAGCAGTTCGATAACGACATTGCCGTCTTTCAGCTCGATGATGATCGTGTTTTCGGGGTCTTTGATCTCGGCCATCTGGCCCTCCTGTCTTTGAAACTTGCGCAAATACCTATGACGCAGACGCGCGAATGCCAAGTGACGCATTGACCTGAAGGCAAAATGCAGGAAAAGAACCGCCTGAAACTGGATGTAATGGGCAAGGATAGACACGATGGGCTGGAAAACTCTGGACGATATGGAACTGAACGGCAAACGGGTTCTGGTACGTGTGGATATCAACGTGCCCGTCGCGGATGGTGTGGTCACGGATGACACCCGCATTCAGCGCATCGTGCCAACCGTGCGCGATATCCTCGCCGCAAACGGCAAGCCGATCCTTCTGGCCCATTTCGGTCGCCCGAAAGGCGAACGCGTCGCCGAGATGTCTCTCAGGCAATTGGTCCCGGCGCTCGAGACCGCCTTTGGCACACCGGTTCGGTTCGCCGATGATTGCGTCGGTGCTGAGGCCGAAGCTGCCGCAGCATCGCTGGGCGCAGGCGAAGTACTGCTGTTGGAAAACACCCGTTTTCATACCGAAGAAACCAAGAACAGCGTCCCGCTTGCCCAAGGCATGGCAAAACTGGGCGATGTCTATTGCAACGACGCCTTCTCGGCCGCCCACCGCGCGCACAGCTCAACCGAAGCGCTTGCCCGCCTGCTACCCGCCTGCGCCGGTCGTCTGATGCAACAGGAACTCAGCGCGCTTGAGGCAGCGTTGGGTGCACCCAATCGCCCCGTCACTGCCGTTGTCGGTGGCGCGAAAGTGTCGACCAAACTGGACCTGTTGGGCAACCTGATCGAGAAGGTCGATTACCTCGTAATCGGCGGAGGTATGGCCAATACGTTCCTGGTGGCCAAAGGGATCGACGTCGGAAAATCTCTGGCCGAACACGCCATGACCGACACCGCTGCCGAAATCCTGAACAAAGCCGAATCTACAGGCTGCACGATTATCCTACCGCGCGACATCGTCGTGGCCGAGGCATTCGAGGCAAACGCACCGCATCAGGTTCTGCCCGCAGATCAATGCCCTGCCGACGCCATGATACTGGACGCTGGCCCCGAAAGCGTCGCTGCAGTGTCTGAGGTGCTGGAGAATAGCCAGACTCTGATCTGGAACGGCCCGCTAGGCGCGTTCGAGCTGACCCCGTTCGACGCCGCCACCAATGCCGCCGCGCTGAAGGCTGCCGAACTGACCCGCGATGGCAAGCTGACTTCAGTCGCTGGTGGAGGCGATACGGTGGCCGCGCTGAACGCATCGGGTGCAGCGGCAGATTTTTCCTATATCTCCACCGCAGGTGGTGCGTTCCTGGAATGGATGGAAGGTAAGGCCCTGCCAGGCGTCGCTGCTTTGGTTCGGTAAGTAGCCGATCCTCAGACTGACCTTTTTGCTCACAGGGGATTCACAAGCCGAATCACCTGTGACATAGTGAAGGCAGATGCCCGCTAAGGGCACGTTTTGAGGCAGTTCGTTCTACGGTGGTTTATAAGGTGACCCGTTCCTATCGACCCGGTCTTGGGGCATTCGCATTCTACTCGGTCGCCTTTATGTTAGGCGTCTATTTCACCTTTGCCGCCGTGCAGGGGGATTATGGCTTGTTCCGACGTGTGGAAATTGCGGCAGAACGTGACGCGCTGTCCCGCGACCTTACCCAGCTTCAGGATGAGATCGCGCGAATGGAAAATATGACCCGTCGCCTGTCTGATACCTATCTGGACCTCGACCTGCTGGATCAGCAGGCACGATCTATCCTCGGCATGATCCGCGCCGATGAAATCGTCATTCGCTGATCACGCCCAGGCACAGGGTTTTTCACAGAAAAATCTCTCACCCTAATTCATCTTCTAAGATTTTCTGCCACCGAAACGAAGGCACCCTGCCCCCGCGTCACATTTGTACTCGCCAGAACGCGCGAAATGCTTTATGAGATAGTTTAACGCTAAACTATCTGTCCGAGAGGGGGAGATTGCCACGATGGCTGCGCGAAAAACCACAAAGAAACCAAATGTTTCTGCGGAAGAACTTAAAACCTACTACCGCGAGATGCTTCTGATCCGCCGATTCGAAGAGAAGGCAGGTCAACTCTATGGCATGGGTCTGATCGGTGGGTTTTGCCACCTTTATATCGGGCAGGAAGCCGTCGTTGTGGGCCTCGAGGCTGCCGCCAAAGAAGGCGACAAGCGGATTACCTCCTACCGCGATCACGGACATATGTTGGCATGTGGCATGGACCCGGGTGGCGTGATGGCCGAACTGACTGGTCGCGAAGGTGGCCTTTCAAAAGGTAAAGGCGGCTCGATGCACATGTTCTCGAAAGAGAAACACTTCTATGGCGGCCACGGTATCGTCGGCGCTCAGGTGCCATTGGGCGCAGGTCTGGCCTTCGCCGACAAGTACAAGGAAAACGGTGGCGTAACCTTCACCTATTTCGGTGATGGCGCGGCCAACCAGGGCCAGGTTTATGAGACGTTCAACATGGCAGCGATCTGGGATCTGCCGGTTGTCTTCGTGATCGAGAACAACCAATACGCCATGGGCACGTCGCAGACGCGTTCGACCTCAACCAAAGACATCTACCATCGGGGCGAGGCGTTCGGCATCCCCGGCGAGATCGTCAATGGCATGGACGTTCTGGCGGTCAAAGCTGCCGGTGAGAAGGCCGTCGCCCACTGCCGCGCTGGCAAGGGTCCCTACATCCTTGAGGTCAAAACCTACCGCTATCGCGGCCATTCGATGTCGGACCCAGCCAAATACCGCACGCGCGAAGAGGTTCAGAAGGTCCGTGAACAAAGCGACCCGATCGAACATGTGCGTGAGCTGCTGCTGACCGGCAAACATGCGACCGAGGATGACCTGAAAGCGATCGACAAAGAGATCAAAGAGGTCGTCAACCAGGCCGCAGAATTCTCGAAAGAAAGCCCCGAGCCTTCGCTGGATGAGCTCTGGACCGACATCTACGCCTGAGAGGACGATTAAGACATGGCAACCGAAATTCTCATGCCCGCCCTTTCGCCCACGATGGAAGAGGGCACACTGGCCAAATGGTTGGTTAAGGAAGGCGACACCGTATCTTCCGGCGACATCATGGCCGAGATCGAAACTGACAAGGCGACGATGGAGTTTGAGGCCGTCGATGAAGGCATCGTCGGCAAGATCCTGATCGCTGAAGGCACAGAGGGGGTCAAAGTGAACACCCCTATCGCTGTGCTTGTGGAAGAAGGCGAAGACGCCTCAGCCCTGCCTGCAGCTGCCCCCGCTGCTGCAGCGGTGACCGAGGCCGCCCCAGCGGCGGTTGAGGCCCCCGCTTCTGCCACTGCCCCTGCTGCGCCGGTGGTCGACCTGTCGCCCGACTGGCCCGCAGATGCAGAGATGAAGTCCGAAACCGTCCGCGAAGCACTCCGCGATGCGATGGCCGAAGAAATGCGCGGCGACGAAGACGTCTATCTGATGGGCGAGGAAGTTGCCGAATATCAGGGCGCGTATAAAATCTCCCAAGGTCTGCTCGATGAGTTCGGCGCCAAGCGTGTCATCGACACTCCGATCACCGAGCACGGCTTTGCAGGCATCGCGGTTGGATCGGCCTTTGGCGGATTGAAACCAATTGTAGAGTTCATGACTTTCAACTTTGCCATGCAGGCGATTGACCAGATCATCAACTCTGCCGCCAAGACGCTTTATATGTCTGGCGGTCAGATGGGTTGTCCCATCGTGTTCCGTGGCCCCAACGGTGCCGCCGCCCGCGTGGCCGCCCAGCACAGCCAGGACTACGCCGCGTGGTACATGCAGGTGCCTGGCCTCAAGGTGGTGATGCCCTATTCCGCAGCCGACGCCAAAGGCCTGCTGAAATCGGCCATCCGTGATCCGAACCCGGTTGTGTTCCTTGAAAACGAAATCCTCTACGGCCGCTCCTTCGACGTGCCGCAAGTGGATGACCTTACCATCCCGCTGGGTAAAGCGCGAATCTGGCGCGAAGGCTCGGACGTGACCATCGTCAGCTTTGGCATCGGAATGCAATACGCGCTGGAGGCCGCCGACAAGCTGGCCGAGGACGGCATCAGCGCCGAGGTGATCGACCTGCGCACCATCCGCCCGATGGACACCGGCGCGATCATCAACTCGGTGATGAAAACCAACCGTCTTGTGACCGTCGAAGAAGGTTGGCCGCAAGGTTCCGTCGGTAGCTACATCAGCTCGGTCGTGATGCAGCAAGCGTTCGATTACCTCGACGCGCCGGTCGTCACCCTCACCGGTAAAGATGTTCCGATGCCATATGCCGCGAACCTCGAAAAGCTGGCGCTGATCACCACTGATGAGGTGATCGCGGCGGTGAAACAGGTGACCTACCGGTAATGGAGATCAGGGGCCGCGATCCAGCAACCGAATGCTACCGTGTCGAGATCGATCTCGATGACCGGACCGTGCGGGCGCTTGTGCCCGAACGGCTTGCGGCGGATATGCGGTTGATCGGCGCGCGCCCCTCGCACCAGACCGCCTATGTCTGGATGGCGGAGAACAAAGATAAAATCGAGGCTGCGATTGCGACGCTCGCACGCGGCACCGGGCGCCCCAAAGCGCCCTTTGACCAAATTACTCTGATTGAGGAGCGCTGAGATGCCCACCGAAATCCTGATGCCCGCCCTGTCCCCGACGATGGAGGAAGGCACACTTGCAAAATGGCTTGTGAAAGAAGGCGACACCGTCTCCTCCGGTGACCTGCTGGCCGAGATCGAAACCGACAAGGCCACGATGGAATTCGAGGCCGTCGACGAAGGCACCATCGGCAAGATCCTGATCGCCGAGGGCACCGAAGGCGTGAAGGTGAACACCGCCATCGCGGTTTTGCTGGAGGATGGCGAAAGCGCCGATGACATTGGCGCAACACCTGCTGCCGCCCCGGCGGCTGCACCCGCAGCCGCAGCGGGCAACGAGGCTGCCGCGCCAGCGGCATCCGAGGCACCCGCCCCTGCCCCGGCAGCGCCGGCCAAAGCGGATGGCGGTCGTATCTTCGCCTCCCCCCTTGCTCGTCGGATTGCCGCACAGAAAGGCTTGGATCTGGCTCAAATCTCAGGTTCTGGCCCGCATGGTCGTATCGTCAAAGCCGATGTGGAAAGCGCCACAGCCGCACCTGCAGCGGCACCAGCGCCTGCTGCTGCGGCCGCCCCAGCCGCCGCTGCGCCTGCAGGCCCATCGGCAGATGCTGTGGCCAAGATGTATGAAGGGCGCGAGTACGAAGAGATCAAACTCGACGGTATGCGCAAGACCATCGCCGCGCGTCTGTCTGAGGCGAAGCAGACCATCCCGCATTTCTACCTGCGCCGCGACATCAAGCTGGATGCGCTGCTCAAGTTCCGCAGCCAGTTGAACAAACAGCTTGAAGGTCGGGGCGTGAAGCTCAGCGTCAACGACTTCATCATCAAGGCCGTCGCCAACGCGCTGCAACAGGTTCCCGAATGCAATGCCGTCTGGGCAGGTGACCGGGTTCTGCAACTGAAACCCTCGGACGTGGCCGTCGCGGTCGCGATCGAAGGCGGTCTGTTCACGCCGGTTCTGCAGGATGCCGACACCAAGTCGCTGTCAGCGTTGTCGACCGAGATGAAGGATCTTGCAGGCCGCGCCCGCGAGCGCAAGCTGGCCCCGCATGAGTACCAAGGCGGCACCTTCGCGGTCTCGAATCTGGGAATGTTCGGCATCGACAATTTCGACGCCATCGTGAACCCGCCGCATGCAGGTATCCTCGCGGTTGGTACCGGCCTCAAAAAACCTGTCGTGGGCGACGACGGAGAACTGACAATCGCAACCGTCATGTCCGTCACCATGTCGGTCGATCATCGGGTCATCGACGGCGCGCTTGGCGCTCAGCTGCTGCAGGCTATCGTCGACAACCTGGAAAACCCGATGGTCATGTTGGCCTAAGCCAACCGGAATGCGCACAAAAAAGGCCGCCTCGAACCCCGAGGCGGCCTTTTTCGTCTATTCATTCAGATTTACTGGTCTTTCCCCAGCATATGATCCATCGAGATCGACGGCTGATCGCACCCGGCTTCGCCCACGATCTTGGCCGGTATACCGGCAACGGTCGTGCACGCCGGAACCTCTTGCAGGACAACCGAACCAGCGGCGATACGGCTACAATGGCCGACCGCGATATTGCCCAGTACCTTGGCACCCGCGCCGATCAGGACACCATCGCCGATGGTGGGATGGCGCTGTTCTTCTTCTTTGCCGGTCCCGCCCAGCGTCACCGAATGCAGCATCGACACATTGTCGCCCACAACCGCAGTCTCACCGATCACGATGGAATGCGCATGGTCGATCATGATGCCTTTCCCAATGCGGGCCGCAGGATGGATATCGATCCCAAAAATCTCGGATGAGCGCATCTGGAAGAAATACGCCAGATCATGCCGCCCCTTCTTCCATAACCAATGCGCAACACGATAGGCCTGCATCGCCTGATAGCCTTTGAAATAAAGGATCGGCTGCAACAGACGGTGGCAGGCCGGATCGCGCTCATAGACTGCCATCAGATCGGCCCGCGCGGCTTCGAGCAGTGCCTTATCGTCGGTATAGGCCTCGTCCACGATCTCGCGCAGGACCATCATCGACATCTCGTTTGAGCACAGCTTGGCCGAGATTCGATAGGAAAGCGCCCGTTCCAGGCTGCGGTGATGCAGTATACAGGCATGCACCAACCCGCCCATCAGCGGCTCTTTTTCAACGGCCGCGTGGGCCTCAGAGGTTATGCGATCCCAAACGGGATCCACTGGCGTCACTTGGCTGCGCGTTTCGAACATGGCTTTTCATCCTTTGCTGCGCTTAGAATAGCCATCTAGTGGCAAAAACGCCAAACGCAAACCCTTGATGCGCAGTGCAACAAAAAATGAACTCAGCTGAACTGGAGCAATTCCGGCAACTCATCCACCAGCGCCTTGGCGATCTGGCCACGCAATCCGCAGCCGGCCAAGAAGCTCAATCGATTGTGGAACTGGATCAACAGGCAGTTGGTCGACTTAGCCGAATGGATGCCCTTCAAAATCAGGCGATGGCGAAAGCCCAGCAGGTTCGGCGGAACACCGAAGTTCATCGTCTTCAGGCTGCGCTTGTCCGATTGGAAGAGGACGAGTTTGGCTATTGCGAAGATTGCGGCGAGGAAATTGCCCACGGTCGGCTAAAATTGGACCTTGCCGCATCCAAATGTGTTAGCTGCGCGACTGCTTAATCTGAAACCGGATCAGTTTTAGCAGAACCATCTCGAAACACTGGCAATATTGCAGATCATCGAAACTTGGTTCATCTGCCAGCGGTCGACTGCGTGCAGCCGCCATTAGTGAGCCATTTCCGTAAACCGGATGCAGCCGACCCGTTCTGGCGACGTGCTGATCTGCCAGTTCGGCCTCAGAGATCAAAAGGGTGCTCAACTGATCGCGGTCGGCTAGCGGCGCAGCCAGCAAAGCCCGCGCCGCTGTGCTGATATCTCCGTGCAGGACCGGTCTCACAGTGCCTTAGCCTACCGAAAAATGTGCAAACGCACCGGGCCCATAAGTGGCTGAGACTTGTGCGATCGCGATGTCGTAAGCTCCGCTCAGCCCATCGTCGAACTTCATCGCGGCGGAATACTGCCAGACCGGAGCGCTGGTAACCGTCTCGCGCAGCAAAGCGCCTTCGGTGAACACGCGAACTAGATAAGACTCACTTTCTTCCCCCAAGGGCACTTCGAGCCCGCCCCAGTCATCGCCATCGATCCGTGTCCGGCGCACCCAAGAGATGTCGTCGCCCGCGCCCGTCACAGAGACTCGCAAATGCACCGGCGAATAAGGCCTCAGCCCATTGCCGTCGAACGCTTCGACCAGATGCTCATAGGCCGGGTCCTCATAGCCGCGCGTTGCCGGGCCGATGCGGTAATGCTTGGCCACGCGCCGTTCGGTGCGCAGCAATCCGGTCTGATAAACACGTTCATCCAGCAGCACAAAGGTTGACCCTTCTGGCCAGATATCGGGCATCAAGGCATCCGTACCCAACTGTCCGCGCAGGCGGCCTGACAGGTTATACACGCCGGTCTCCTGCAGGTTGGCTTCGGAAAACTGGAACACTTCCCAATTGCCGGGCGTTCCGTCCCCGATGGCGGCCAGATTAGCACCACTCAACAACGCTGAGCGTCGACGAGACTCCAACACGCCATCGATGAGATTGACCCGCAGCGCAGCCCCTTCATCCCAGAGCCCGGCCCCAGCGCGCCGCAGCGGTGTCTCGGTGAACCCAATCACCGCCTGCCCTGCGATCACCTGATGCAGCGTATAGTCCTCATCCTGTGGGGCTGAATAGACGGCCACGCTGCCGGGCCACGGCTCGGCCGAGATTGCAAGATAAGGCGCATGGGGCGCTTCGGATCCGGTGATCAGCGGTAGGTCCATGAACACCGGTAAGACGGGCACCGGCGCGATGAACGGTTTGGCCGCAGCTACATCGTCCAGCACGTCGGACGGCGTATAGACGCCGGGTTCAATCCGTACTGCATCGGCCAATTGCATCTCGGCCTGTTCCAGCCGGTCAATCCGATATAGCGTTCCGTCCCTAGCATCCGGCAAACGCACCACATCGCCAGCCCCGACATGCAGCAGCGAGGGCGGCAGAGCAAAGCGCGCCGTCTCGCGCGAAATGCGGGATTCGCTCAGCCAACGCTCGACCGTCTGACGCCCTTCGGCGCGAGTCATCGACAGAGGCATTTCGTTGACCGCGACCGAATGGGTTCTGTCATCGGGCAAGACGGCCTCTTCCGCAACCACATCATGGTCCGCATCCGACTGGACAAACCGCAAACGGACACGTCCAGTCATCTCAGCCTCTGCCTCGCGGCGATGTTCGAACGGTCCATCGATATCCGAGCTGATCGCGATCTGCTCGGGGTCCAGATCTACGGCCCGACGCCCATCGCGGGTTCTGAACTTCAGCACTCCGTCCCGCTCGATCGCATCGAACCCATATCGCAGCATCAGCGGCTGCAATGCCTGCCGCGCGTTCATCACCTCTTCGACCGCATAGCCGCGCACCACGCCATACAGCTCTGAAACATCGATGGCCGCCACCCCCGCCTTGTGACAGATTTCTGTCACGACCGAGGCCAATGTTCGCGACCCGGACCGCCCGTTCAGCCAATGCCCGCGCGCGTAGTTGTCGCCATCCGACCACTGCGATCGCAGGTTTGGAAAGGTTGGGAAGGGTCGTGCATCCCACGCCCAGACAAAGGCGTTCGACATGTCTACCATGGGGCCATCATAGATGTCCGATACCGGGTTGATCTCAGGGTCACCCCAATAGCCAAGGACAGCCCGGAGGTACTGAGCCATGATAAAATCGTCTCGCAAACCGTTGGAATAATTTGGCAAATCAGATTCAGACGATTTCGGATCCAGGAACTTGTTCGGCTGGTTCGTGCCTTTGTCGATGGCCGCGCATCCCAGTTCTGTAAACCAGATCGGCTTGGCTGCAGGCACCCAATCCGTAGGAGTCTCCTGCCGGACGCCGCTGATCCGCTCGTGATGTCGGTTCGCCCACCAGTTACGAAGATCCTTGTACCGCCAAACCCATGGCTCGCCATGGTCGTCATCGGTGATCGGGCTTCGGATCTGCGCTTCGGCTTCCTCGGGCGAGGAATAGTACCAATCATACCCCTCGCCGCCTTCGATATTGCCGCGCAGATAGTCCAAGTCATAGATCGACCCGTTCGACGCCTCAGCGTCCAGATGCGAGGCTCCATCCCGCCAATCAGACAGCGGCATATAATTGTCGATGCCGACAAAATCGATGTTCTCATCAGCCCAAAGCGGGTCAAGGTGGAAGAACCGGTCACCAGTGCCATCCTGCGGTTGATACCCGAAATACTCGGTCCAGTCGGCGGCATAGCCGATCTTGGTCTCCGGCCCCAATATCGTACGCACCTCCGCAGCCAATTCCCGCAACTCGGCAACTGCTGCAAAGCCCGACGCGCCGCGGATTTGTGTCAGCCCGCGCATCTCAGACCCAATACAGAAGGACTCCACACCGCCTGCCGCCTTGCACAGAGCTGCATAGTGCAGAATGAACCGCCGCAGTCCCCATTCCTGTGGGCCGCGATAGGTCACTTTGCTGCCGCTGGTCGAGAAATGTGACGCGCGCGCCGTACCAAAGAACGCCGCCACTTGGGCATCCGCATCCGCAGTTTGATCCGGCGAGCCTGTGCGTCCCGGAGCAACATCCAAAGTGATCCGCCCCCGCCACGGCAAATGCGGCTGATCAAAGGCATCAGACCACGGATCAGGCAGGCCGTTGCCCTCTGATTGCTCCATCAGAATGAACGGATAGAACATGACCCGTTTGCCCGAATTCTTCAGGTGGCGGATCGCCTGCACCACTGCCGCATCAGCCGGGGTGCCGCCATAGATCGGGCGCCCATCTTGCCATTTCACTTGCCCTGCCGCAGTTCGGGACAGACCCGATACACTCCAGGGCATGTTTGCGCCCTCGATATTTTTGCGTTCTACCTTGGGTCGAATCTGACATTCACCGCAGCGCAAATCATCGCCGAACCACGACACGATCAACGAGGCCGCCTCGCAACCCGGCAATACCTGGCCCAGCGCCCGCGTCGATGTCACAAGATCGGTTTTGCCCGATGGCGAGTTGACATTCGCCGCCCAACTGCGGCCCCGGCCCTTGGTGTAATTGACTTGAGATGAAGCCAGCGCGTACTCGCCTGTTCCCGGCATCAGCGCCACGCCTTTGATGATCCGAGACAGCGCGTCTGCGGCATCCGGCATCTCGTCTTGTTCTTGCCGTACCACCTCAAATGAGAATTGCGGTACACGGTTGCCAAAAGGGCCCAGCGCTAGATCTTCGATCACCACATAAGCCGTACCGCGATAGGCAGGCACCGTGCCTGCGCCTTCAACCGCCTCAATCAGTGGATCGGGCAATTGATCGTGATCTCCACGATAAATCCGCATATTCAGCGTTTGGCGCTCGACCTCTTCACCATCGGCCCAGACGCGTGTGATATCCGCGACCTGGCCCGCGCCCACGGCAATCGCCAGAGATACCGAATAGCTGTAGCTATGGGTGGTGGTTGTCGTCGTCACCTCAACGGGCTTGGGCTTCCCTTTGCCCCCGCCACCACCGCCCGAGGTTTGTGTCGAGGTCGATGTAGAGCGGGTTTCCAGAAAATCCGATGCCCAGATGACCTGTCCGCCGATACGCATCCGGCCATAGACTGTCGCGACGGTCGCACCCTCGCCGGTCTCAGTCAGACGGAAGCGATCCAGACGTCCGGTTTCAACGACCTCACTGCCGCCCCCCATGACGGACTGACTGGCCATCAGCCGGTTGTCAATCACCCGCCCCAGTGTCGCCCCAACAGCACGACCAATTACTGCCGTTGACAGACCTGCGACAGAGCCGCCGATCGAGCCGCCAATTGCCGCCCCAGCGGCAGACAGAAGAATTGTAGCCATCAGAGGTCCTCCAGCGGGAATTCGAAACAGGCGACGACGCGGCGACGCCACGGTTCGCTCAGTGTGTTTTCAACGACACCGTGCCCGGTATAGGCGTGGATGAATCGCATCGGATCAGGCGCGCTGACAATGCCCAGATGCTTGGCCACCGCCGAATCCCGCATCCGAAACAGCAAAACATCCCCCGTGGTTATATCCTCGGGCGATTTCTCGATGAGATGGCGGCGGGCCACAGCCCACATGCGTTCCTCGCCCTGCGGCTCAGACCAATCCATGCTATAGACCGGCACCGCCTCGGGCTCATGCCCCATCACAGCGCGCCAAACGCCCCGTAGCAGGCCCAGGCAATCCGCCCCGGCCCCACGGACAGACGCTTGATGCACGTAGGGCGTACCCAGCCACGCCCGCGCTTCTTCAACGATTTCTTGCTTATTCCGCATCACCGCCGACTCCCCCCTTTGTGTTGACTGCTGCGCTTGGGCACGGCCATGACCCAGTCCTCGTGCGGCAGGTCGGGGAAGCCCTGAAAATTCAGCATGTTGTTGAACTTTAACCGGCAAGTGGTCATGCGTTTGTCACACCCGGCGGTCAGTTGGACCCTGTCGCCCACCGCCAGCCCACCGCCAATCGACGACCACAGCGTAACATCGCGCCCATCTCGCGCCGGTTCATCCAGCTTGATCGAGGCCCACAGGCCCTGAGCAGCCCCGTCCAGCACATCCAGCCTGCCGCGCTCGAACCACCCGGCGTCAGAACTCTCCGCACCCCGCAACCGCAAAGCCGCGCCGTCCAACGCGACAATTTCAGCCCCGGCTCGATAGCCGGGTGTCTCCAGGGCAAAGCGGCACGCCTTGTCCCCCAGCACAGCCGTGCAGGGCTTCTGATAGATCCGCCCCAATGACCGGTTCAGCAGATCCGTCAACCCGCGCAGTTCCGCATGAAACGCCCCACCCGCGCGCCGCAATTCGCCAATTGAGCCGCGAAACTGCAGCATCCTCTGCTCTGGATCGACCCAGTTGACCAGCCAAGCCCGTACCTCGGCCCCGTCAAAACGCCCTGCCTCGATATCCTCTTCTCGGACCGAGGCATCAGATAGCGCGCCCATCGCCTCGGTGTTGTCGATCGACAGGCCGGTTGCCTGTTCGATCGCCGCAGCCGTCAAACCAGTGCTCGCCTTGAAGACCAGCCCGTCAAAGCGCAGCTCCATGTCATGATCGGTGAAACCAAAGGTCTGTCCGTCGCTGCGCGTGATGGCCCAACAGCGACAAGTGGTGGTCAGACCGCTTTGCAGATGCGTCTGTAGCGCCTGTTTATCGCCGCTCATCAGACCCGCACCTCGACCACGGGCACATTCGGCACGTCGCCTGCCTGAAAGCTGGCGACGCTGGTCTGAATCTTGTCCGTGTCAAACCGCACAGGCACGTCGAACTCGAACCCTGCCGTAATCTCGACCTGTTCGGGCGGCGGTGCTGCAAAGGTCACACGTCCGACCGCCAGATCGACCTCAAAATCCACGCCTTCGCGCTGCGCATCCTGATCCAGCCCCAGTGTCACGGTCCCCAGCACCGGCTTCAGGATCGGCCGCACATAGCTGAACCCGCCCGAGCTGTAGGTCTTGACCAGCTGAAACTCGGTCGTCTCACCGTCGCCGCGCGCAATCACCTGATCGCCCTTGTCGACCTCGGCCGTCGCCGCACCCGATTTGAAATCCGACCAGTCCTTCCAGCGGAACCCAAACATCTGCCCCTGCCGCGCCTCGAAAAACGAGATCAGAGTCTCGATATCATCCAGCGACCGCATCCCCAGCCCGGCATCATAGCGCCTGCGCGAATGCGCCCAGGGGGTGTTGCGTTCCTCAAACCCGTTGGTCAGCGTCACAATATCTGTGCGCCGTTCCGGTCCCCCGACCGAGCCAAAGCTCAGGCTGGCGGGAAATCTCACCTCGTGGAAATTCATCACCTGCTCCCCTTATCTGTTGCGATTGCCACGCCCCAAGGCCCGGCTCATCTGCGCCGCGATCTGACCCTGAGAGCGGCGGAACCCCTGCACATCGGGCGTGGAGATGTTCATCACCACGTTCACCGCCCGGCCCCCACCCTGTGTCCGCACACCCAGCTTGCCGTCCGCTCCGCGCGCCAGTGGCATGATCGCCTCGGGGCCCGCCTCGCCCATCAACCCGGTGCCGCCGCGCATCGGAAACATCGTCGGGCTGCTGACCACACCACCATTGGCAAAAGGCATCACCCGGCCTTGGGAAAAACTGCCGCCATCGGCAAACGGAAGAATCCCCTGAACCAGACCGCCAACCCCATTGGCCAGCATGCCGCCGAAGTGGTCCGTCACCGGCTTGATTGCCGCCGAATACGCCGTGCGGATCATCGAGTTCTTCAGCACATCCAGCGCGCCCGACAGGTTCATCCCATCCAGCACCACGCCATCAAAGGCCTTGCGCAAACCGCCGGACATGCCACGCTCAAGCGTGGCGATATCCTTGCCCGTCTCTTCAAACGCGGCCCTGATCCGCCGCATCTGACCATCAAACGCCGAGGCCATTGCCGCAGCGTCGCCCAACGCATCGCCCAGCGCCTCTCCCCGCTCCTGCAGGTCGTCAAAACCATCACGATCCGTCATCACGCTCTCCTTGTGTCTTGTCCGGATAGGCCGTCAGCAAGGCATCCAGGCCCGCCCGGTTCATCGAAGGCATCCCCGCGCCTTGCCCCAGCATCAGCCGCAGCTCGACCGGGGTCAGACGCCAGAACTGTTCAGGCGTCAGACGCAGGCCGAGAAACCCGGCCCGCATCAGCACGGGCCAGTCGAACCCGCTCACTCGGGCACCATGAAGGCCCGCGCCAGCAACTCGGCTGCCGCCTTAGCGCCCGCCATCGGCCCGCCCGCAATCTCGGCATGCAGCAGATCATCGCGCGTGACCTGCGCTCCGCCGCCCCGCAACCCTGCGACAAGCAGCGCCAGCACATCACCGCTGGAATAAGCCCCGCCTTCAAACCGCTGCACCAGCTCGACCAGAGACCCGGCCTGCAGTTCCTGTTCCAATTCCGCCAAGGCACCCAATGTCAGCTTGAGCACCCGCTGCTTCCCATCGATGGTCAACGCCACCTCGCCCGTCCACGGATTGGCCATCAGAGCGCCGTAAAGCTCATCGCACCGGCGCTTGCCATGCTCATCTCATAGGTCGCCTCACCGTTATGCGAGCCCGCATATTCGATGCTGCTAACCTGAAACGGGCCTTCGACAATGCCGAAATCGGGGATGATCACCTGAAAACCGGGTGTCTCACCGTCAAAAAACAGCTGACGTGCGCGCTCATCCGTGCCTTCATCCTTGAACACGCCCGAGCCCGAGATCGAGGCCGATTTGACCCCCGCCCCTGACAGCAGCTCACGCCACCCGCCCTGACTTTCCAGGCTGGTCACATCCACACTTTCCGCGTTGAAACTGATACGCGTGGCGCGCAGGCCCGCGATGGTTTCGAACAGACCAGTGCCGTTCATATCCACTTTGACCAACAGGTCTTTTCCGTTCTGGGCAGCCATATGCTCTCTCCGTTGATTGCTTAGTCGTCTTCCACGCGGGCGCGGAATCTCAGATCGATCTGGCGGATCGCGCCGCCGGTTCCCGTACGTCTGGCGCTTGCACGCTCGAACCAAAGCCCCACCAAATGGCCACGATCCAAATCCAGAGCCGCCCCTTCCAGCGCATCGCAGACCGCACCGGCCACTGTCTTAGCCGCGCCAAAGCCCGCCGCTTCGGACACCACCGAGACCGTGAACCGGTGCACCGCACCCGAACCAGATCGATCCGACGCCTCGCGCACCTCCTCCGGCCCCAAGGTCACGTAGGTCTGTGGCAACACGCCCGAGGGCACCGCGTCATAGATCGCCCCGCCCGAAAGCGTTCTGACCTGCGCATCCCCTGAAAGCTGTTGAAACACCGCCGCCTGTAAAGCAGCCGAAACGCCATAGCTCATGCGGCCACCTCTTCATCTGCGAAACAGGTCAGGTAGTGGCCGCGTCCGTCGCGCTCAGCCACCGCACGGATCACGAACCGCCGCGCCCCCTCGCGAAACCGCTGATCCGGCGCAGGCCGCATCGATGACCCCTCGGGCGCGCCCCGCACCACGATGCGGTATCCAACGCGCGATACCGAAGCGCCACCAACTGCGCGCTCGGTCCCGCTGCGCGCCGTAACCTCGGCCCAAAGCGACCCAAGCGCGGCCCATGTTTCGGAATACCCTCCCGCGCCATCCGCGCTGCGGACCGGGGCCTCCAGCACCAGCTTGCGGTTCAAATGCGGCGTGTTCATTGCATCACCCCCGCACCAAACCGCACCATGCGATACCGCTGGATCAGACTGGTCACGCCAAAGGGCATACACCCAGCGCCAAGCGCGGTTTCATCGCGATATTCGTAATAGTGCGCCGCCAACAGCAGCACCGCCTGCCTCAAATCGGCGGGCAGGCCACCCCAATTCGTCGCCATCCCGGCGGTAAAGGCGATCTTCACCGCCCCACCCGTCGTAATCGCGGGCAAGGTCGCACCCGCAGGACGCAGCCGAGGGCGCTGACTGTCGCGCTCCAACCGATAGGCCACCGCCTCCACCGCGGTCTCGGTTCCTGCCGCATCCGTCCGCGTGACCGCATCAACCGACGTGACCGGAGCCACCGGCAATGCTTCGCCCGCCGGATCACGCCAGCCGTTCAGGCTCCACGAGAAATTCCGTTCAATCAGCACCTTGCCCGTGCGCGCCTCAATCGCCGCAATGGCCGCGCGCAGGAACCCGTTCAGCACCTGATCCTGCACATCATCCTCGGCAAACCCCGTGCCCAGCCGCAAATGCGCCTTGAACTGATCCACTGGCAGCGCCGCATCCGCGATGGCGGTTTCTTCGATCAACATCATCCATTCACTCCGCAATCTCGGACCCCTCCGGGGCCGTATCCTTGGAAAATGACGGGCACGCGCCGCCCCACGTTGCTCGGACGGAGGGGAGCAGCTAGACAACGCGGGGGATCGCACCCCGGCCCGCGCCCGCCGCCCGAGGGGCCTTGCAGCCCCCCGGATTCAGCCCGCTTTAGGCGGTGCCGAATTTCACCAGTTTGATCGCAGCAAAGTCGCTCACATCGCCGCCGACACGCTTGGTCGCGTAGAACAGAACATGCGGCTTGGCGCTGAACGGATCGCGGAGCACGCGCAGATCAGGACGCTCGGCAATGGTGTAGCCCGATTGGAAGTCGCCAAAAGCGATCGAGTAGCTGTCGGTCGCTGCATCCGGCATGTCCTCGGCGATCAGCACCGGATAGCCCATCAGACGCGCAGGCTCACCAGCGGCCAGGCCATCCGACCACAGGAAGCGGCCATCGCTGTCCTTCAGCTTGCGGATTAGACCCGCGGTTTTCGAGTTCATCACGAAGGTGCCATTCACCCGGTACTGCGCACCCAGCGCGTAGACCACGTCCACAATCGCATCCGCATCAACGCCGCCATCAATGCCCGACGCGACATAACCCAAGCTGTCCCAGCCCCAGCTGCCGTTCTCCATCGTGCGGTGGGTCAGGATACCCTTGGGCTTGTCCACACCGTCGCCATTGATAAACGCCGCTGCCTCGGCCCGGGCAAACTTGTCGGCGATACGACCGGCCAGCCAACCTTCGACATCAAACGCACTGTCATCCAACAGACGTTGCGAGGCCTTGGGCAGCGCGCTCAGCTCGTGCAGCGGGATCGAAATCCGATCAATGGATGGGGTCGAGGTCTCAGCCGTGGCCGAGTTCTCATCCGCCCAACCCGCGCCGACGTCGGTGTGGTCGATCAGAACGTCGAACGAGTTCGCCTCGACATTCACCACCGACGCAATCGAACGGATCGAGGCGGTCGAATTCAGCACCGACTTGATCATCTCAGCCGTCTGCGGATCAACCAGATAGCCGCCATCGCTGTTCACCGCGCTCGACAGCGATTTCGACTCCATCTCGAGCCCGCGCAGCCCGTCATCCTCGCCCGAACGCACATAGGCGTCGAATGCCTTCTGATGCGGGGCGCCTTCTTCGATCGATGCCGCAAGGTGCGGACGCGCCGCGATGGTTGATTTACGATCCAGCATGGTCAGTCGCTCTTCTGTCTGTTGCAGTTGGGTTTTAACTTCGGCCTTGAGGCCCTTGAATTCATTCACGAAGCCAGCCATCGCCTGCTTCACCTCCTGAACCAGGGGCGCACCCTCTCCGGTCAAGGCCGGGGTCTCGGTCTTGCTCATCAGCACTTCCTTATTGGGGGGTTAGAGGCGCTAGATCCGCGCCAGCTCCTGCCGGGCGTCGTTGAACACCTCAGCAATACTGCGCCAGGTGTTTTCAACGTCAGGCTCCACGCCTTTCGCCGCCACCCGCGCACTGGGCAGCATCGGGAAAGTCACCAGCGACACCTCCCATAGCTCCAGTTCGGTCAGGACCCGCTGGCCCTTGTCATTCTTCACGGCCCGTTTGGTGCGATAACCAACAGACAGGCCATCCATAGCGCCCGCCCGGATCAACTCGGCCGCCTCACGGCCCTTTTGCGTGGCCTCCAGCAGACGCCCTTTGACCCACAGGCCCTTGTCGTCCTCGCGCACCTCATCCCAGACGCCGATAGGCTGCGCCGGATCGTGCTGCCACAGCATCTTGACCCGCTGACCTGCCTTCGCCAGCCCCTCCAGCGAGCCGCGATACGCCCCGCGCTGCACCACATCGCTGCCCTGATCGACCTGCCCAAACAGGCTGGCATACCCTTCGATCACCGCATCGTCGGTTACCGACAAGCTGTCTCCGAACTGTGCGAATTTATGTTCCAAATCCATGAACTTCTCCATGTAACCCACTGACATTATGGCGTTACCACAAGGAATGACTGAAACGCCTGCGCCAAAATCACCGCCGCCACGCCGTACACTGTCAGCCACAACCGTTTCTCCAGCCGCTCCATCATCTCTTCGATCTGATCCAACCTGCGGCACAGATGCGCATGCTGGATCTCGGCCACCCTCTCATGCGCGGCCAGACGTAGGCCCGGCGCACAGTCGAACGGAGGATACCCGTCACCCATCGCCACGCTCCGGCAGCCCCAGCAACGCGCGTTTCTCGGCATCCGTCAGGAAATCCGCCCCGTTGACCCGCGCCCATTGCGCATCGCGTTCCGCCGACAGCGCGGGCACCTGATCCAGATCCGGCTTCAGCACCAAATCCTCACCCGAGAAGCCCGCCAGCCATTCCGACACCGCCGCCGCCACCCGCGTCACCAGAGGCAATACGGTCAGGCGATAAAACGCCCGGTTGGCCTCCTGATAGTTCGAATAGGTCGCGTCGCCTTGGATCCCAAGCAACATTGGCGGGACACCGAAGGCCAGCGCGATCTCGCGGGCGGCGGCTTCCTTGGTCTTTTGAAACTCCATATCGGACGGAGAGAACCCCATCGGCTTCCAATCCAAGCCCCCTTCCAGAACCATCGGACGGCCCGCATTCCGCGCCCCGCGATAGTTCTGCTCGATCTCATCCGACAGTCGCCGGAACTGATCTTCAGCCATCACCCCATGACCATCACCCTTCCACACCAACGCCCCCGAAGGCCGCGCCGCATTGTCCAGCAGCGATTTCGACCACCGCGACGCGCTGTTATGCACATCAATCGCCATCGCCGCCGCCTGCATCGGTGAAAATCCATAATGATCATCCTGAGGATGGAACGATTTGATATGACAGATATTTTCCGCCTCAAACCGGTGCTTTTTACCGCCCACCGCGTAGTCATACGCCTTGGGCCACCCATCCGCCCCCGGCACCACGCTCATCCGGTCCGAACGCAACACATGCAGCTCAACCGGCAGCCCCTCATCGGCCTGAACAGCCTCAACATAAGCATTACCCGACAGCAGCAACTGCCCGAACAAGGCTTCCATCAACTCCGCCCGCCCCTGCGCCGCATTTGGACGGCGCAGGAGGGACAGGATCGGATGCACGTCATAGCGCTGCGCCTGATCCTGCAGCACCAAAGGCAACGCCGCCGCCGCCTCAGCAATCAGCTTGACCGAGCGGAATCCCACCGGGTTCCCCGAAAACCCCGTCCGCGTCAGCGATACCGCGTCCCGAGGGCTCCACGCCACGCGCCCGCCCGTCTGCCACGCCACCACAGGCCCCGCCGCGCTCGCCTTCGCCTCGGGCGCTGCCTCAGCCGATCCACGACGCAAGAAATCGAATACCATCTGTGCTCCTTTCTGCCACCGCTCTGCTCGGCTTGTTGAAAGGAGTTATGGCGGAAAGAAGTTTAGGGCTTGGGAATGGGGCGTACGGGGGGTGGGCAACGCCATTCCCCTCCCTTTACAACGTTCTAAATATAGCCATGCCTTGAATTGCCTCTTTGGGAGCGAACGTCCTTGACGATGCGCGATAGCACATTTAATCAAAATTGATCTGCCCACCGGGACGACCCGGCCAATAAAACGGCGTTTCGTCAGGACGACCTGACAAAACTGAAGTCGAAGATGACAACCAAACACAAACACGCAAAGAACTTGATTGAGGGTCGACCCGCACTGATCGTGATCGACATTCAAAAGAGCACATTCATTGATGATAGCGAATTGCGCTCGATTGATAATATGCCAGGCTACAAGGAACGCATGATTGCAGCGCGCGATTTGGTTGACGCAGCGCATGAGAACAATGTGCCCGTAATCTTCATTCAGGAAGTCCATCGCCCCGATCAGATCGACTTCGGCAGGGAACTGGATGGCGATGAAGACATACATTGTCTCGAGGGTGATCCAAAGACTGAAGTTGCCAAAGAAGAAATGGGATATCGCTCGGGCGACTACCTGGTTCCCAAACGACGTTATTCTGCGTTCTTTGGAACCGACTTTGAAATTCTCCTACGAGGCTTGAAAGTAGATACTCTGATACTTTGCGGCGGGCTAACAGATGTCTGTGTGCACTACACTTTCGTTGATGCCCACCAATCAGACTATTTCTGCCGCGTTGTCGAGGATTGCGTAGGTGGTTCGTCTATCCAAGCTCATGAGGCTGCACTCAAAGCAATGGAATATCTGCAAACCGGTGCAGTTCAGAGTCGCGAGGCAGCGATAGCGGCAATCTCGTCGCATTAATATGAAATAGCACGTTTCCCCCTATGATGCGCGGTCTTAAACCAGAACAGGCCGCTCGCAACATGGTGGCGAACCAGCAGGTTTGAGCTCAAGGCGATTGACCGTTTCACTTGGATAGGCCAAGTACGCGCCTCACCAACTCCGCACTTGAGGCCGCCGATACGCCCCCGCAGGCCCTACAACCAACTCATGCAGCGCCCAGACAGTGCATCGACCCGATCGGGCGAGCCCTGCCCCTAAATCCGGCCTAGCCAATTGTAATATTTAGCGGCTCGTTGGACATCTAACCTAAATCCTTTGCAATCGCCGCCAAGTTCTTGTGATTTCTTGCCACAACAATTGTCTGCGTTTCACATGCCCCCACGTGTGCTTCAAATTGAAGAGGCCACCCGATGAATGAAAACGAACCTGTGCCGTCTAGATACTACGATACGCACAATAACTGGACCAATGAACCTACCGCTGCCGACAAACACGTCTACGAGGTGTTTGCCTCCAATGTAGTCGTTCTTGTGCAGCTGCTTGATGACTACAAAACAATGATGTCGCCGGATGTCCACGCAAGGCTGTTTTCTTCGCTGCTGACCCTGTCCCGGCTGCTCGGCGAATACGAGGATAATTGGAGTCAAGAGTACCCAATGTCGAGAACCTGATTGCGCCAGTAATCTATCAACCCTCAAAGCGCTCACAAACTCCGCACCCTCGGCCGCCGATACGCCCCTGCAGACCACACCACCGGCTCACGCAGCGCCCAGATCAGCGCGCCGAGGCAGTAGGGTGAGTCCTGCCACTTAAACCCGCGCGCGCTAATCTAACATATCTTAGCTTCTAGCGCGTCCAGCCAGATCATGGGTCAACTGATCACCTCTCTACCCGATTTTTTGAAAGGATTTATCGCGGAAAGCGTTAAAGCCTTGGGAGAGGGGGCTAGAGAGCACCAAAAATGCCCAAAGTTGATCTCTACTGGGCGCTTCGCGAGCAAATCGCAATCGATCGAGAAGAAACCAAACACATTGCGCAAGTTTATCAACACAAAGATTCAAGAACTTTTGCTGATGAGACACTCTGGCCTTACCAAACTAGAACCTTTGCTTCGTTGTTGGATAACATCGGCTTCGCCGCTTTAACCTTCTTGAGATCCGCGATCAGTTCCGGAAAAAGAGCCTTAATTTCCGCTAAGTCCTTGTGACCAAGCTGATCGCCAATAAATAAGCTCTCTGCGACAATCCCATTTGCAAGAACCATTTGATGTTCTTGCAGCAAAATGTGGTGGTAAGTGACTTCGTTGCCGGAAGAATCCACAGTGATTCCGGGCAATCCGATCAACGCCTTGGCCGGAACCAAGACTTCTTGTTCACCAAAAAACAGTTCTGCCTGATGACCTTTTAACAACAACCGATGTTGCTGAGATACCTGCAAAGCCCTCTCGTTTTCCAAAGCACCATTCTCTATGATTACTGGCCTAAGCGATGGATTTCGATGGAACATATATCGCGTGACTACTCGACTTCCTTTCCAAAGAATTGGCATATTGTTGCCGGAAGCGGTTACAACACTGTTCCCCGGTACCAAAGACTCAACCGGCACATCGCCCTTAGGTGTTTGGATTAGGGTGCCACTTACGAAACAAGGCGGATTACTGGGATCAAGGTCGTTCTCCGTTATTTTCCAGTTACCTGTTCGCATCGGGCCTGTCGGGTTTGCCGTATCGTAAGCATAAACCTGCCCCCCAACCTGAATAAACTCGCCAGATTCACCTGTGCCACGATAGTTCCCCTGGCCAAGATAGGTGTATGGTTGGAATGTTTGACCACCGTCGAAAGAAATGGTCGACCCATCAATAATGGCAGGTACCGTGGTGTCCTGTACGATCAGGTCTCCCTGACCGGTTTCATTCACAGTGTGCGCCAATATATCGAACGGCACCAAATTCTCCTTTCGACGTCGATCGCAGAACGGGCGGCGCCATTATATTCAATAATCTGTATTTCTAAAGATGTAACTCCTGATTCACTTTCAACTTTAAGTCATTGGGCGCGGATTGCCGGAAGCAAGAATACTGATGCGATTACAATGCCCTCACCCTAGGCCGTCGATACACCCCCGCGGGCCCCACAACCAGCTCGTGCAACGCCCAGACCAGCGCGTCGACCCGGTCAGGCGAGCCCTGCCCCTCGAACCCCCGCGCGGTCATCTGGCACATCTGCTCCTCCAGCGCGTCCAGCCCGGCCACATGGCGCACCCGCCCCTGCTCGTACAGCGCCGCCACAGGCTCGGCCCGTGCGACCTTGCCGCGAGACGCCCGCACCGCACGAAATGGCACTAGAGGGTCCACCTGCCGCACGACCTCTTCCACCAGTTGCCCACCCTGATTGACCTCGGCCACCAGCCGTTCGGCCCCAAATTCATCCATCGCGTCAATCGCCGCCTGCGCCCAGCCCGCCGGGCCGACGCCCTGCACTGTCCGGTCGGCCAGCACATAGGCACGCCACTCCTCGGGCGGCCCCTGTAGCTGAGCGCCCACGACCACGATCCCGCAAGCATCCGCATCCGCCCCCGCCGTCACCGCCGGGTCCAGCGCCACCACGATGCGATCCAACGCGGGCACCCGCGCACAGCGCTCTGCCTCCAGCATCGAACCCGTCCACAACGCCCCCTCGGCATCCGACAACAACACACCGTCCAACTCCTGCCGCCCCAGCCGCGTTCCCGCATAGCGCGCGCGCACCTCGGCCAGAAACGAGTCCGCCAGATTGGCCCGGTTCGCCTCGGTCGGCGCATGGGTCTGCACGGTGGACGGCGATTCTAGCAAAGCCTTTAAAACCTTCACATTGCGTGGCGTTGTAGTCACACAGACCCGCGGCCGCTCGCCTAACCGCAAAGCAAATTGCAGCATATCCCAAGTCTCCCCCGCCTTTTTCCATTTGGCCAGCTCGTCCACCCAGGCCGCATCGAACTGAGGGCCCCTCAGCCGCTCAGGATCATGCGCCGAATACGCCTGCGCCTCGGCCCCGTTTGGCCAGACCAGCTTGCGTTCCGACGCCTTCCAGTCAGGCCGCCGATCCGGAGGCGAGCATTGCAATATCCCGCTATCGCCAAAGATCATCACATCGCGCACCTGATCGAATGTCTCACCGACCAAAGCAACACGACACGCCTCCCCCCGATCCAGCGGCAAAGACCCCTCGACCATCGACCGCACCCACTCGGCCCCGGCCCGCGTCTTGCCCGCGCCGCGCCCGCCCATGATCACCCATGACCGCCAGTCACCCGCAGGCGGCAACTGATGCGGTAACGCCCAGAACTCGAACAGGAAAGGGAGGGCACACAGCCCCCCCTCCCCGATCTCACTCAGAAATCTGTCCTGCACCGCAGCAGGCGCGGAGACGAGCCAGCCTGCACCCGATCTCAGATCGCGCCCGATCAAGGTCGAGCGCATAGCCCCCTTGGGCAATTCCGGCTTGTCTGTGATGTTGTTCGACAAAGCTTGTCTCCACTTTCTGGCAACTGCGGATCAGCCCCTCTAGCTGACCCAGTTGCTTGCCTGTTCCGGCAAAGTCTGCATCCTCCCCGGCACCGATCTGTTTTCGCAATTCTTCCGCTGCTTGGCGCAGATCGCGAATGGACCGCTCAAGCGACTGCAACAAATCAGCCGTCTGAGAAATCCGCTCTTCCGGGGTAATCAAAGTCATGTTTGCGTCTTGACCTCATGCGTGAGTTTTTCCGCACGAGAGAAACGAAAAACGGCCACCGGGTCACCCCGGGGCCGTTGCCCACTTCTTCTAGCATGACACAACCTATACGAGAAACCGCGCGTAAAGTCAAGGCTTCATGCAACAGCCGCAACACCCAACGTACTATAATTATTACTTTTTCTTAACCTCTAGCCAACGACCGATCCGCCATTCCAGCTTCATCTCAGGCCGATCACTCTATGACACTTGGTAATATCGGCATCAATTCGTAACCTATACGCATCGCGTATCATCTATGGGGCATCGAAACGATGACAGTCGCATTAGATCAAAAGCGTTTCGCTGCCATTTTGGTCATGGATGTCGTTGGGTATTCGCAACTAATTGAGGCGGATGAACTGGGAACCGTGCGAGCGGTGCGGAGTCTACGAAATCGGATCATCCTCCCTGCATTAGAGGCATCGGGAGGGAGATTGGTCAAGACAATGGGCGACGGGTTCCTGGCTGAATTTGGTACAGCAGATGCAGCTATGACTTCGGCGCTCGAGATTCAAAATGCCTGCGTTAAACAAGCACGCGCGGTGCCAGTAGATCGGCGACTATTCCTGCGCATAGGCGCCCATATCGGCAACGTCATTATCGAAGGTGAAGACATCCTCGGCGATGGTGTCAATATCGCTGCCCGCCTCGAAGGACTAGCACACCCAAGTGGCATCGCGGCTTCTTCCGAATTCGCGCATGCCCTACAGAAAGGTCTTGTTGCTCATCTGGATCAGGATGGGCAACACACCGTTAAGAATATCTCGCGCTCACTGACGGTATGGCGTTGGGCAGCGGATCGTGAATTGCAGCATACCGAGCCCAATCAATCTTTTTCCCCGCCAACGGTTGCTGTCCTTGCGTTTCTGGATCACGCTCCTGATCCCGACCAGTCATTCTTTGCCGAAGGTCTCGCCGAAGACATCATCTCTGCTCTGCAACATATGGGCCGCCTCCCTGTTATCGCCAGCGCGTCGAGCCTTATTATCGATTCCGCTCTTTCGCCGCAGGATGCGGCGCGCGTTCTAGGCGCCCGATATTTGGTCAAAGGAACGGTTCGGCGCGCTGGCAAGCGCATTCGGGTTACAGTTGAGCTGATCGAGGGTGACACTGGACATTCACTTTGGTCCGAAAAGTATGACCGTGATTTCAAGGATCTTTTCGGAATCCAAGACGATATCACTTTGCGCGTTGTCACCGCGCTCGATGTGGAACTGGTCGAGGGTGAGATTGACCGCCTGCGCCAGCAGAGACCACGCCACTTGGGCGCTTGGGAACTCTATCTGCGTGGCATGGCAAATCTGCGCAACGCGGCGCTGCAGGACCTCAAAGAAGCGCAAAGGGACTTTTGTGCCGCCATCGATATTGAGCCGGACTATGGCGAGGCCTGGGCGGCTCTAGGTTGGGCCTACCTAAAAGAGTATGGCTTTGGCTTGTCAAAGAACCGTGACACCGCACTCGAAAATGGGTTCGATGCTGCGCGAAAGGCTCTGTCTCTTTCTAAAAAATCACCATTTGCCCATTACGTTATGTCCACAGCCTATGTCTGGCGCGGAGAAAAAGAACTCAGCCTTAATGAGCTTGAGCATGCAATTCGGCTGAATCCCTATTTCACCCGCGCAAGAGTCGCATATCACAACCGAAAGGAATTGGCCGATCCTTCACAGGGATTGGAAGCCGCCGAAGAGATTCGAAAGGCGCTAGCTCTTTCACCGCGTGAACCTGACCGCGCATTTTATTTCTGGTCCATCGCACGCATCAACCTAGTGGCAGGTGAAGCGTTTGATGCACTTGACTGGGCCGATCGCGCTGTCAGCACACGCCCGACCGACGCCAATATGGTGTTTCGTCGTGCGATCTGCCTTGCAGCGCTTGACCGGGTGGACGACGCATCAAAAGCTTTGGTCACGTGCGAGCAGCTTTCACCTGGAAGTGTCGCGCGCCTTAGTAAATGGTGTCCGTATGAGGACGAACGGGACGACATCCTTTTTTCTGGCCTGGTGCGCCACGGGTTAATCGATCGCAGTTAAACCAGTGTTTTACTGTCTCATCTCCGTAATGTTTGCTTGACAATCGTTCTTCCAACCCGCATGAGCCCCTCAAACAGCGCTACCGCGTGAGCATGTGGGCGACACCGCCCCCCAACAGCGCCCGATTCACCCATAGTTCCCCATCACGCAGGGTTCTTGACGCGACAACCAGATGCTGCAGGAAACGCCTGCGCGTCCTGAGGTTTCGCACAACCCCTGCCGGTCGCGGATGCGGCCCATCACGACTTGCCCGATGGCCATTGCCTCGGGCTGTAAAGGATAGTTATTTGTTTGACTTCGACATGCTGGGCCTCGCGCCCGCTCTGAATGATGCGCTCAAACGCGCCAACTTCACTCAACCGACCCCAATCCAGAACCAGGCGATCCCGCTGGCGCTGAACGGTCACGATATCCTCGGCCTTGCGCAGACCGGTACAGGTAAAACACTGGCCTTCGGTCTGCCGCTGATTGACCACCTGCTGGCTCAGCCCGGTAAACCTGCGCCAAAAACCGCCAAGGCGTTGATCCTTGCGCCCACACGCGAGCTGGTTAATCAGATCGCCGACAGCCTGCGCAACCTGACCAAAAAGACCAAATTGCGCGTTGCCACCGTGGTCGGAGGCCAATCGATCAACAAGCAAATCATGTTCCTGTCTCGCGGCACCGATATTCTTGTCGCCACTCCCGGTCGCCTGATTGACCTGATGGATCGCGGCGCGGTCGATCTGGGTTCGGTCCGTCATCTGGTGCTGGACGAGGCGGATCAGATGCTCGACATGGGCTTCATTCACGCTCTGCGCCGCATCGCGCCGGAACTGGGCACGCCGCGCCAGACCATGTTGTTCTCGGCAACGATGCCGAAGCAGATGGAAGAGCTCAGCCAGGCCTATCTGACAAACCCGCAACGGGTGCAGGTTTCGCCTCCCGGCAAAGCGGCAGACAAGATCACGCAGTCGATCCACTTTGTTGAAAAGCCTGCAAAACCCGCCAAACTTCGCGAGATCCTGTCGGCAGATATGGACGCCCTAACGTTGGTCTTCTCTCGCACCAAGCACGGGGCCGAAAAACTGATGAAAGGCCTCGTTGCCGATGGTTTTAACGCAGCCTCAATCCACGGCAACAAAAGTCAGGGCCAGCGTGATCGCGCGATCAAGGCCTTCCGCGCGGGCGAGATTAACGTTCTCGTCGCGACAGACGTCGCTGCGCGCGGCATCGACATTCCGGGCGTGGCTTACGTGATCAACTACGACCTGCCCGAAGTGCCCGACAACTATGTCCACCGCATCGGTCGTACCGCCCGTGCAGGACGCGAGGGCGAGGCCATTGCCTTCTGCTCGGCGGAAGAGGTCGACCTGCTGCGTCAGATTCAGAAGCTGATGAAGATCGAAATCCCGGTCGCCAGCGGTGAGATGCCCGAAGCAATCGCACCCAAGAAATCCCCACGCCGTCCGAACAATCGTCGTCGTGGCCCGAAACCTCAGCACTCCGGCGCACCGAAGCCGGGCGGTCAGAAACGCCGCCGTCCACGTCGCGCCAAGGCGGCCTAAACAAGAAACGGCCCGGTCGAATGACCGGGCCGTTTCTTTATTGGGGCTATGAATTCAAGCTGTACAAGTCGGACAACATGCCGTTTCAAACCTGTACAAGTCGGACGATCAGATCAGTTCCCTGAATTTCGCTCTGCCTCGATCTCGCGCCACTTTGCGACGTTGCGATTGTGCTCTTGCAGGGTCTCTGCAAAGGCATGACCACCGGTCCCGTCTGCAACGAAGAAGATGAAATCCGTGTTGTCAGGTGCCACCGCAGCCTCAAGGCTCGCAAGACCCGGATTGGCGATCGGGGTGGGCGGTAACCCCTCGATGACATAGGTGTTCCAAGGCGTCGCGCGGCGCAGTTCGCTTTGCCGCAATCCGCGACCCAAGGTGCCCTGCCCCTTGGTCACGCCATAGATTACGGTCGGGTCAGTCTGCAGCCTCATACCTTGGTTCAGACGATTGACGAAAACGCTGGCCACTTGGCCGCGCTCTTCCGGTTGACCCGTTTCTTTTTCGATGATCGAAGCCAGAACCAGCATCTCTTCAGGGCTGTTCAAAGGCAAACCGTCCTGACGCCCCTCCCACGCCGCATTTATTCTAAGCTGCTGTTTTTCCTGCATTTCAGCAAGAATTGCATTCCGATCTTCACCGGGTCTAACCTCGTAGCTATCAGGGGCCAACATCCCTTCTGCGGGCAATTCGGCCACCTCGCCGGTCAGTAAATCCATTGCTTTCAGCGACTCGACAATTTGCCAACTGGTAACGCCTTCGGCCAGAGAAATGCGATAGCGCGTATCCGCCTCGCCGCGTTTTTCTGCATAGGCTTCAGGCGCTTCCTCTTCACCGACTACGAAGGATGCGACTTCGTCGAAATCCAGCGTCGCCGGGTTCAGTTCGCGTACGCGAGTCTGCATACGGGTCACACCGATGCGGTATTCAATCTCGGTCCCGCAGGTGCTGGCGCCGCTATGGGTAATGTCGTCGACGATTTGCTCCATCGACGACCCCTCGCGCACCAGAAAGCTGCCCGCTTTCAATTGCTGAGATTTGTCTGTGTAATCAGCAGCTAAGCGGAAAATCATCCCGCTGCTGATCGCACCTTGATCCTCCAGATCACGGCTGACCCGTGTCATGTTGGACCCCGGCTTCACCTGCAGACAGATCGCAGTTTCTAGGGGACCTTCGGACTTGTATTGCGACTGCCCCCACAGGATGACGCCACCCATCAGGAACAGGCCAACGATCAGAATAGTCAACGCGTTCGAAGCGAGCGCTCGCCACATTTAGCTGACCTTTCCGAAGATCACACTTGCGTTGGTGCCGCCAAATCCGAACGAGTTTGACAAGGCCACATTGATCTCACGCTCGCGCTTGGCATTCGGCGCCAGATCGATCGGAGTTTCAACCGCCGGGTTGTCCAGATTGATAGTCGGCGGAGCGACCTGATCGCGGATCGCAAGGATCGAGAAGATTGCCTCAATCGCGCCAGCAGCGCCCAGCAGATGACCGGTGGCCGATTTGGTCGAGGTCATGGTCGCGTTGCTGGCGTGATCCCCCAGCAGGCGTTCTACAGCACCCAGCTCAATCGTATCCGCCATGGTCGAGGTGCCATGTGCGTTGATGTAGTCCAGATCCTTCGGCTCAAGCCCCGCGCTGCGCAGCGCTGCTTTCATCGAGCGTTCGGCCCCGTCGCCATCCTCAGACGGAGCAGTGATGTGATAGGCGTCGCCGGACATACCGTAACCCAGCACCTCCGCGTAAATTTTCGCACCACGAGCTTTAGCGTGTTCGTAATCCTCAAGAACCACGATACCCGCGCCCTCACCCATGACGAAACCGTCGCGGTCAATATCATAGGGGCGGCTCGCCTTCTTCGGGTCACCGGCATATTTGGTCGACAAGGCTTTGCAGGCGTTGAAGCCTGCGATACCGATTTCGCAGATGCAGCCCTCGCCGCCGCCCGCGATCATCACATCTGCATCTCCGGCGCGGATGATGCGGCTGGCGTCGCCGATCGCATGGGCACCGGTCGAGCACGCGGTAACGACCGAGTGGTTCGGCCCCTTAAATCCATGCCGGATCGATACCTGACCCGAGGCCAGATTGATCAGAGCGCCCGGAATAAAGAACGGTGACACTCGACGCGGACCTTTGTCGCGGATCAGATTTGCTGTGTTGGCAATCGACCCAAGCCCGCCAATACCCGATCCGATCAGAACGCCCGTGCGCAGGCGGTCTTCTTCGTCCTCGGGCAGCCAATTGGCATCCTTGCAGGCCATCTCGGCAGCCGCGATCGAATAGAGAATGAAATCCTCAATCTTGCGCTGCTCTTTCGGTGGCATCCAATCATCGGGATTGAACGTTCCGTCGGTGCCATCTCCGCGCGGCACTTCGCAGGCATAGGTCGTGGTGACCCCGCTTGCCTCAGCGTCGAAATGTGTGATCGGGCCTGCACCGGACTCGCCGTCCAGCAGCCGCGACCATGTTTCCTCAACCCCACTGGCCAAAGGAGTGACCAATCCAAGACCGGTTACGACGACTCTGCGCATGAAGTGCCTCTTGCCTGCTTCCTGTTATGAGAACCGCTCATACCCCGGCCCGGGGTGCGGGGGCAAGAGCAACGGCAGAATCTGGCTCGGTATCCCCAAACCGGAAATCGTTCAAAACTCTGCCATGTAATCTAAAATGCGTGAAAAAGTGAAAACCCGACCGACATCAAGCATATAACGGCCGGGTTTTTTGTTGCGCTATGTCTACTGGAATTCAGCGACCGGCTCGTGCGCCGATTTTGCAACTTCCAACGCTTCGGACAAATCAACTGTTTTGCGGAACAGTGCGCGACCAACGATTGCGCCTGAAATATTCGATATATAGGCAAGGCGCGAAATATCATCTGCAGTACGGACGACGCCGCTTGCAATGATCGGTGTGCGTGATTTCTCGGCGAGACCCGAGATCAGCCCCAGCTGCGCCTCGACATCTTCCATGTCGCTATCGATGTCAGTGACCAAAATGGCCGCAAATGGTGTATCTGCAAATGCTTCAATGAACGCTTCCGGTGTAAAGGCGCTCTGGCTTCGCCAACCTTCGGTCATCACCTGGCCTTGCCAGACATCAACTGCCAATACGATCTGATCAGGATACAGCTTAGCCAGTTCTTTAACCAATTGAGGGTCCCAGGCCGCCAACGTCCCGATTACGATTCGCCCAGCGCCTTTGTTGATCCAATATTCAACCTGCTCGCGCGTCCGCATGCCACCGGCCAACTGCACGGACATCTCGGACGAACGAATGATCTCTTCAACCAGCTCTGCATTGGTGTCACGTCCTTCGATGGCATCGAAGTCCGTCAGTTGCATCCATGCTGCGCCTGCAGCCGACCAGCTTCGCGCGGTCTCTACCGGATTCACATGCCAGATCATCGCGTCATCCAGACGCCCCTTGTCCAGCGTCACACAGCGACCGTTCTGTAGTTCCATCGTGGGATAAATTCTCATGAGCCTTTTCCTCCGCTCACTCAAATGGCAATACCACGATACCATATCTCCGCCGCCCCTCCCATCTTTTCCCGGGATCGGCAAAGTAAATGCCGTTTGCGGCATTGCTCAAGTATAAGCGTTTCAGACCCGCGCCGGGGGTCCATCACGGCGAAACAAATGAACCGCCGTGTCGAGGTACTCTGCCTCACGCAGCAACTTGTAGCCCAACTTCTCAGCCAGTCGCTGAGACGCTGCATGGTCGGCATCAATCAGCGCGACAAGCGGGCCGGGTATGACGCGGTCGAACCAATCATGCGCGGCTTGGGCGGCTTCGCGCCCGTACCCCTGCCCTTGCAATTCTGGGTCCAGAACCCACCCTGCTTCAGGGAAGCCATCAAAATCTTCTCCGAGCTCGCGGTTGCCGAAAAAGAACCCGGCCTGCCCGATCAAAGTGCGATTCGATTGCAGCATCACACCCCATTGACCGAAACCGGTCATCTGCCAGTGGCCAGCGTTGCGCAAGAAGGAATCCCAGGCCTCGCCACGCGTCTTCGGGGTGCCACCGATATGTCGCACAACTTTCGGATCACGCCAGATCTCGGCGAAACGGTTGAAATCCTCGGGGCGCATCGCACACAAGGTCAGACGCGCCGTATTGATCATCGGGATGGATCTTATCATGCCCTTACCCGCTTATTTTTTGCCTCAAGCGCCAGATTGCGAATTCTCAACAGATCAAGGCAAGTGCGAATTACGTCAGGCACAAAAAAACGGCGCTTCCGTTGCCCGGAAGCGCCGCTTTTGTCTTAGAACGATAAGCTTAGGAAGCTTCGCTGATGAATTTGACCGCGTCGCCAAAGGTCTGGATGGTCTCGGCAGCGTCGTCCGGAATCTCGATGCCGAACTCTTCTTCGAACGCCATTACCAGCTCAACGGTGTCCAGGCTGTCTGCGCCCAGATCGTCGATGAACGAGGCGTTTTCAGCAACCTTGTCCTCTTCAACACCCAGGTGCTCAACAACGATCTTCTTTACGCGATCTGCGACGTCGCTCATGTCTATTCCTCATTTCATTTCAGGGCTGTCCGCCCGGTTCTGCCCTTGCCCGTTCGGGATGGACTGGTTTTGCCCTTTCCGGGCGGTTTGGGTCCCGGGTCCCCGGGAAATCAGAGAACCGGCCCTTGGACCGGTTCCTGCGCATATGCGCCGCCTATAACACAGACTACGCACAAGGCAAACGCTTTCGCATCCGCCCCGAATTGCGACTACAACATGGCCATACCGCCATTCACATGCAAGGTGCTTCCGGTAACATAACCTGCTTCGGGGCTTGCAAGATACAGCACAGCGGCTGCGATTTCCTGTGGATCACCCATACGACCTGCCGGAACCTTGAGCAGCAGACCCTTCTTTTGCTCATCGGTCAGCTTCTCGGTCATTGCGGTGGTGATGAAGCCCGGCGCAACCGCGTTCACGGTGATGCCACGGGTCGCAACTTCATGCGCCAGCGCCTTGGAAAAGCCGATCATACCGGCCTTGGAGGCGGCATAGTTCGCCTGACCCGGGTTCCCGATCGCAGCCACTACCGACGAAACGTTCACGATCCGGCCCCAGCGCGCCTTCATCATGCCCCGGATCACGCCTTTGCACAGCTTCATAGTGGCGGTCATGTTCACGTCGATCACGCTCTGCCACTCTTCATCTGACATGCGCATGAACAAGTTGTCGCGCGTGATGCCTGCGTTGTTGACCAGAATATCGACCGAGCCCATCGCCTCGACTGCCTGTTTCGGCAGTGCCTCGACGGCCTCGGGATCGCTCAGGTTGCAAGGCAGGACATGCGCACGGTCGCCCAGACTGTCAGCCAAGGCTTGCAGAGGCTCTACTCGCGTTCCGGAAAGGCCAACAGTGGCACCAGCGTCGTACAGAGCGCGAGCGATATCGCCTCCAATTCCACCCGAAGCACCAGTGACTAGCGCATTCTTACCTGTCAAATCAAACATCTATGTTCCCTCTCTGGCCGCCGAAACCGGCGACTGTCTTTTGTTTATGCGCCGGGGTTAACGGCTTTTTGTACGTCTTCAGGCGATCCAACCGCCGTGCAGGACAGCGCACGATCAATCTTGCGGATCATGCCAGACAAAGCTTTACCCGCGCCGATCTCCCACACCTCGGTCACACCTTGTGCGACCATGTACTGCACGCTCTCGCGCCACCGAACCGAACCTGTGACCTGTTCCACCAGCAGCTGTCGGATCACATCCGGATCGGTCACAGCATCGGCCCGAACATTCGCGACCAACGGCACGGCAGGTGCCTTGATTTCCACGGCAGCCAGAGCGTCTGCCATTACATCTGCAGCAGGTTGCATCAGCGCACAGTGAAATGGAGCACTTACAGGCAACATAATCGCGCGTTTGGCACCTTTTTCCTTGGCAATCTCGGCAGCGCGTTCAACAGCGGCCTTTGCGCCCGAGACGACGACCTGTGTCGGATCGTTGTCATTGGCAGCCTGACAAACTTCTCCCTGCGCGGCCTCTTCGGCCACCAGACGCACTGCTTCTAGGTCCAGACCCAGGACTGCGGCCATTGCGCCTTCACCTACCGGTACAGCGCTTTGCATCGCCCGTCCGCGCGTCCGCAACAGCCGTGCGGTGTCAGCAACTGACAGAGCACGGGCAGCGGCCAAAGCCGAGTATTCACCCAGCGAGTGTCCGGCCACATAGGATGCCATCGAGATTGACGCTCCTTCAGCCTCCAGTGCACGCATCGCCGCCATCGATGTCGCCATCAGCGCAGGCTGAGCATTTTGCGTCAGCGTCAATTCAGCAATATCGCCTTCCCAGATCAGATCGCTAAGCTTTTCGCCCAAGGCCTCATCGACCTCATCGAAAATGGCGCGCGCGGCGGGATAGGCCTCCGCCAGTGCTTTGCCCATTCCGATGGTCTGGGCACCCTGCCCCGGGAAAACGAATGCGCGTGTCATTGCAACCTCATGGATGACGTTAGATTGCGGCGGGGTGTAAACTGACTGACGACGCTGCACAAGCGTTGCATGCGTTCTGCATCAGGACACCTTGACTGTGCATTTCTCCGCCTTGTGTCCGCACAGCATCCCTTTAACTTAGCCGCAACCCAGAAATGCGGAGAGCTAAACAATGTCCCTGACAAATACCCAGTCCAGCTATGGTGGTGTAACCAAAGCATTTCATTGGTTGACTGCACTGCTGATCCTGACGGCTCTGCCACTGGGTTGGTTCGCGAATGAACTGGCCCACGCGATATATGATCAAAACATCCAAACGACCGAGGATGATATCGCCCGCGCGGCCCGGCTATTTTCGTTGCATAAGACCGTCGGGGTCACCGTGTTCTTCGTGGCTCTGGCACGAATCCTATGGGCTCTAAACCAAACAAAACCCGGTCTGCTCAACGCCGATAACAAGCCCGAGGCCTTTGCCGCTGAAACCGTGCACTGGTTACTTTACGGTTCGCTGATATTGGTTCCACTCAGTGGCTGGATCCACCACGCCGCCGCCGAAGGCTTTGCCCCAATTCTCTGGCCGTTCGGTCAGAACCTGCCGTTTGTTCCAAAATCGGCATTTCTCGCCGAGCTAACCGCCGCCTTTCATTGGTTATTCATCTTGGTCCTGGCCGGATCGCTCTTGCTACATATCGCGGGCGCGTTGAAACACCATGTCGTGGACAGAGACAGCACTCTGCGCCGCATGCTGCCGGGTCGGTCCGAGGCGCCACAGCCACCAGCACAACACCATTCGACCGTACCCGCGTTTGCCGCTTTGGCAATATGGGCTGCAGTGCTCGTGGGCGGCTGGGCCACTGGCGAGTTTGACGACCTCGGCAAAGCCTCGGTGGACACTGCAGAGCTTGAAGATGTCCAATCAGAGTGGGAGGTTGAGGAAGGCACCCTGTCGATCACGATTTCCCAGTTGGGGAGTCCGGTGACCGGTGAATTCGCCGACTGGACTGCGGCGATTGCGTTTGAGGACCCGACCGAACCGGGACTGGCGGGATCGGTCGATGTGACCATTGCGATCGGATCACTCAGCCTTGGTACGGTCACCGATCAGGCGATGGGTGCGGATTTCTTCGACAGCAAGACATTTCCCACGGCTCAATTCAAAGCTGATCTTTTCAAAACAGAAACAGGTTACGAAGCACGTGGGCCTCTGACGATCCGGGATAAATCGGTTGATGTTGTTCTGCCGTTCACCCTGGAGATTGCGGACGACGAAGCGACCATGTCCGGCAGTCTGGAGATCAACCGCATGGATTTCAACGTCGGCACATCGCAACCCACTGAAGATTCGTTAGGCTTCACTGTCGTTGTTACAGTTGAATTGACGGCAGAGCGCGACCAGGAATGAAAAAAACCGCCGGAGGGTTGCCTCCGGCGGTAACAGAGTTCGTCAACGTCGGATTAGTCGGCCTTCTGGGCCTCTACCGAAATGCGAACCTCGACTTCGTCGCCGACGAAGGGTGCAAACTGGCCAAGATCGAACTCGCTGCGCACCAGTGTTGTGGTGGCGTCAAAACCGGCCCAGGGTTTGCCCGCCATTGGGTGTTCGCCCACTTGGTTTAACTTGGCGTCCAGTACGACCGATTTGGTAACACCGTTCATGGTCAGATCGCCCGTGATGTTGGCAGTGTTTTCGCCGGTAACTTCAATACCGGTAGAGGTAAACGTGATCAGGTCGCCCTCGGTCACGCCAAAGAAATCTTCGGTCATGAAGTGATCTTCGCGAGGTTTCCAGCCGGTGATCATCTCGACGACCGGCATCGAAACGGTCACGCTGGAAGCGGCGGGATCTTCCTGATCGAACATGATCTCGCCCTCAAAGCCTGAGAACATGCCGTAAGTGGTTGAAAAGCCCAGGTGATTATAGCTGAAAAGAACCTGGCTGTGGCTGGAGTCCAGCGTGTATTTTTCTGCGCTGGCGAAAGCAGTCGTGGCCGAAACGGCCAGAGCAGCGGCAAGAAGGGTGGATTTCATAACAATCTCCGCAATGGTGTTGTCGCAAACCGGGTGGGTTGCTCACCAACAAAAATGTGCTGCCCAAGGGCAGCACACAAGTTTTTTTGATTCACAGAGTCTGTTCCTTTTTGAACAGAATAAAATTCAGGCGAAAATTGTTACGTTTTGGCTGAGTTGACCTTTCAGCGCTGAGCTGACATCGGCCGATTGCAGCGGCAGCTTCATCAGCAGGCTGCCATCCACATCAAACAATTCAACCTGATCATCCGCAAATCGTGCACCGCCCAGCGAGTCGTAGCTGCGGCGCAGAACCGTTTGCGGCCGACCGTTTTCATTCTTCTGCAAAATGCGAACTTCGCGGCGGATCGGATCAAAATAGGCATCTGGGCGTGAATCCATGACCTCGATGGTCAGCAGGCTGACGCCAACAATCAGGAACATCATCGATGCGGCCAGTTTGATCGGCCAAACTTCGGCCCCCATGACAGAGCCAGGCATAAGCCACATTGAAAATGCCGAGAGGATCAGAAAAGCCCCTACGACACGCATAAGAACGATCCGTGCGCGCCAGTTCGGCGCGAAGGTAATCAGAACGGGAACTGATTTCTCAAATGCTGCGCGAGACGCAGATTGTTCAAAAGTGTTTGTGTTCATGACGGCCATTGTTTTGCCCTGTCTAATTTTTCCAAACTGCCGGGTACTCCGGTCTTCATGAACAACCTCGGGGCGAAAAGCGTCAGGAATTGGGCACACCAAAGGAAATTGGGCGACTTCACCAAGGCATCCATGGCAGGGCTTGCCCCGACCGCGCAAACGTGTATACGGGGCCATCCTTCGCAAAGGTTATGAATCGCGCAGCCTCTCGTGGCAGGGTCGCGAAGGACCAATGGCCCCGCCTTTGAAATGCGCCTTGATATAAACAGGAGTGCACATGCCACTGTATGAGCATGTAATGATCGCGCGTCAGGATCTGTCCAACGCGCAGGCAGAAAGCCTTGTCGAACATTTCGGCACCGTTTTGGCTGACAACGGCGGCAACGTCGTCGACAGCGAGTACTGGGGCGTTAAGACGATGGCTTATAAGATCAACAAGAACCGCAAAGGCCACTATGCCTTTCTGAAAACCGATGCCCCTTCGGGCGCGGTTCAGGAAATGGAACGCCTGATGCGCTTGCATGACGACGTTATGCGCGTTCTGACCATCAAGGTCGACGAGCACAACGAGGGCCCCTCGGTCCAGATGCAAAAGCGCGATGAGCGCGAAGGCCGCCGCGAGCGCCGCTGATCAACGCCTGACGAAAGGACATAACCCATGGCCGCAAAACCATTTTTCCGCCGCCGCAAGGTCTGCCCGTTCTCGGGTGAGAACGCGCCAAAAATCGACTACAAAGACACCCGTCTGCTGCAGCGCTACATCTCAGAGCGCGGCAAGATCGTACCTTCGCGCATCACCGCCGTTTCGGCGAAAAAGCAGCGTGAACTGGCCCGTGCTATCAAGCGCGCCCGCTTCCTCGCCCTGCTGCCCTACGCTGTGAAGTAAGGAGAGACTGACATGCAAGTTATCCTTCTGGAACGCGTTGCGAAACTGGGTCAGATGGGCGACGTCGTTGACGTAAAGCCCGGCTACGCCCGCAACTTCCTGCTGCCTCAGGGCAAAGCACTGAGCGCATCCGAATCGAACATCGCATCGTTCGAGGCCCAGAAAGCGCAGCTTGAAGCACGCAACCTGGAAACCAAGAAAGAAGCTGAAGCGCTGGCTGAAAAGCTGGACGGTCAGCAGTTCATCGTGATTCGCTCGGCGTCAGATGCCGGCGCTCTTTACGGTTCGGTCACCCCGCGTGACGCCGCAGACGCTGCGACCGACGCAGGCTTCACCGTCGACAAGAAACAGATTGTTCTGATCGCCCCGATCAAAGAACTTGGTCTTCACTCGCTGGCAGTCAAACTGCACCCCGAGGTTGAAGTCGAGATCAAGATGAACGTTGCCCGTTCGGAAGAAGAAGCCGAACTGCAGGCATCGGGTAAATCGATTCAGGAACTGGCTGCTGAAGAAGAAGCCGCCGCTGAATTCGAAATCGCTGAACTCTTTGACGACATCGGCTCGGCCGCGTCGGATGACGATGAGTTGGTCGCCGAAGAAGCTCCGGCTGAAGAAGACGAAGCCAAAGCCTGATCCGGCTGTTTCTACGAATCCAAAGGGCCGCACTTATGTGCGGCCTTTTTTGTTTTCTTATCGCCACCAGCAAGATTTAGCCCGATTGATCGCCTAGACTTGCGGACCGGCGAAGGTTTCATATCATCGCCCTTCGATATCAGGAGCATTTATATGACCCCTCTCCTTCGCCGCAGCGTTTTGACCTTGTTGCTCATTGCGCCACTTGCCGCCTGTGGTGGCCCAAACGCTTCAGGTGGCACCGACACCTCCGACCCGCCCCTCTATCCCAATGAGACGCCGGAACTGCGTGCCTCGATCAACAAATGGGCCGATCACTATGAGCTTCCACGAGAGTTGGTGCACAAACTTGCCATCCGCGAAAGCACACATCGCCCCTGGGCGGTGAACCGCCCCTACTATGGGCTGCTGCAAATCCTGCCTGCGACCGCGCGATCTATGGGCTATGCTGGTAATGCCCAGGGATTGCTGGACGCAGACACAAATCTGGAATTTGCAGGTAAATACCTACGCGGCGCGTGGCTATTGTCGGACGGCGATCAACAGCGCGCTATTTTTCTCTATGCGAAAGGGTACTACCCCGAAGCTAAGAAGAGGGGTATGCTAGTTGAAACTGGTCTAGTTTCCGCCACAAAATAGACGTTATTAATGCGCATTCACCTCGTAAAGTATGCGCATAACCACTCAAACACCCGATAAACTTCGGAATGGGCACCACAAATCTGACATTGACCTGAGCAAAGGACGCCATAAAGATGTGCACCAAAGGCACATTTCCCTTTAAACGGCAGACATTTCCCCTAGCTTCTTGTCATGATATGGGAAATGTGGTGTCCTTGTTGACGTCAGGGAAGACAGTATCTTTTTTCCTGGATAAAGGGATCCGCCCGCTCACTCGGGTCTAGCTGGTCGTTGCCGTATGGATATTGTTGATCTCAGCACCCTTCCAGAACAGGATACTCGATATGACGAGTTCCTGCGCCAAGTCTGTGACAAATACGAAATGGACCACGCAGCCTATGCGGGTATGAACCCTGCTGCGGGGACGATCCACGGCCACGTGACTTATGGGGACGACTGGAAAACCCACTATCAAGAGCAAGGCCTGCACCTGATCGATCCGACGCTGCACATGAGCCAGCGCAGCATCGCCCCGGTCGATTGGAGCCGTCTGGAACGCGGCAAGGATTTCCAGCGCGTTTTCCGTGATGCACATGATTTTGGCATTCCAGATCAGGGCATTACGATTCCTGTGCGCGGGCCGTACGGAGATATCGGCCTGCTCAGCGCCGTGCGTGAATGCAGCCGGGAAGAGTGGAAGAAACTGGTGCCCAACGTGATAAGTGACCTGCAATCTTTGGCCGTACACATTCATGACAACGTCATGACGTCGGATACAATCAGCCGAATGCTGTACCACCCGACCCTCTCCAGCCGCGAGTTGGAGATTTTGCAATGGGCCGCAGCAGGCAAATCACAGCAGGATATCGGCGATATTCTATCGATTTCGCACCGTACGGTTGAGGTGCACTTGCGCTCTTCTCGCGAAAAGCTTAATGCACTGACGACTCCGCAGGCCGTCGGTCGCGCCATCGGAATCGGCTTAATCTACCCAGGGTAAAGCCAAATCTTGCCAAAATTGGGCTAAAAAAAGCCAATATTACGGGAAACCCCCAATAGATTCGCTGTGGAAACCGAGTAACGTCTTATCCACAGACAGATCACTCGAAGGGGGTTAACATGATTTTGGTAGTTGATGGGCTGAACAGACATCTGTTCACCGAAGTTCTTGACGATATGTTCGAACTGCGCGCTCGGGTTTTTGGCGGGCGACTTGGTTGGGACGTTAACATCCAAGATGGGAAAGAAATCGATCAATTCGATCATCTGGATCCTGCATATGTAATCGGTCTCGACGATGAGGGGAACGTCGTGGCCGCAGTACGTGCACTCCAGACCACTGGCCCACACATGCTTTCGGATGTGTTCTCGGATATCTTATGCGGCGAAGCACCAATGCGCAGTGCGACCATGTGGGAATCGACCCGCTTCTGTGTCGATACGCAGCGTTTGACTCGAGGAAAAGAGAAAAACTCGGTCTCATATGCGACCTGTGAGTTGATGATTGGATCACTGGAATATTGCCGCAGCGCGGGTATTCAAGACATCATCACCGTCATCGACCCGGTCATGAACCGCGTCCTCAAACGCTCGAACTGTGCGCCCTACGATTATGTTGGCGAAACAGTACCGATGGGCAAAGTGCCGGCGATGGCGGCCCTGCTGGATTGCTCGGAAGAAAGGATTTCGGGCCTTCGAGAGTTTGCTGACATCCACCACGATGTCTTTATCGAAGAAGAAAAGGCATTGGAGTTCTTCGAGGCAAAAAAGGCAGCGACTGCCAACCCGGCAAACCGCGACCACAAACCGCTCACCGATCTTGAGAAGTATTTTGTCGAACAGATGAGTGCGGCAAAGACGGAAGTGGAAAGACAGGCAGTGCTGAAACTGATCGAAGCGCTGACCGATACATTCACCCCAGAGCAAAAGACCGCTCTGTTACAGACCCCCCGTGCTTTTGCTCATGAGGCCTGACCCCCTCACCTCATAGTACAAAGCCACCCATGCGGAGCCGTCTAATTTCCAGACGGCTCCGCTTTTTTGTGGCCCCAGGCCGGGAGAAGGAAGAGGATTATTCCTCTTCCAGTGCCTCAACGGCTTTTTGCAGGTCGTCTTTGCTGACTTCTTTGTCTGCGACCTGAGCCAGCTCGACGATGTAGTCGACAACCTTGTCTTCAAAGATCGGCGCCCGCAATTGCTGCTGCATCTGAGCGTTCTGCTGCACGAACTCAAAGAACTGACGTTCCTGACCTGGGTACTGACGTGCCTGGTTCATGATCGCCTGAGTCATCTCGGCATCGGTCACTTCGACTTCGGCCTTCTGGCCCAGCTCTGCCAGCAACAGGCCCAGACGCACGCGGCGCTCGGCCAGTTTGTTGTGCTCGTCGGTGGGCTCGATCGGATCATGATCGTGGCCTTCAACTTCAGGGTTCTCTTCGTGCCACAGCTGATGTGCAATCTGTTTGGCTTCGGCTTCCACCAACGAGGGCGGCAGGTCGAACGAAACTTTCTCGTCCAGCACGTCCAATAGCGCGCGCTTCATAACCGCACGCGACGCACCGGCATATTCCGCTTCCAGGCGCTCACCAATCTGCTCTTTCAAAGCAGCCAGATCATCGGCACCAAATTTCTTTGCCAGTTCGTCGTCAACCTCGGCTGCAACCGGTTCTTTCACTTCTTTGATGGTGCAGGTGAATACGGCGTCTTTACCGGCCAGATGCTCGGCACCGTATTCTTCCGGAAAGGTGACATTCACGTCTTTTTCTTCCTCGGCTTTTACGCCAACCAACTGCTCCTCAAAGCCAGGGATGAAGCTGTTCGAGCCCAAAACCAGCGGGTAATCTTCAGCCGAACCACCTTCGAACTCTTCGCCATCAACCTTGCCAACAAAGTCGAACACGATCTGATCGCCATCTTTCGCTTTCGAACCCTTGCGACGCGCTTTGAAGTTCTGGGCGGTTTCGGCCAGGTTGTTCAGCGCTTCTTCCACGGCTGCGTCATCAGCTTTGACAACCAGCTTCTCCAGCTCGACCGATTTCAGGTCAACCTCTGGAATTTCGGGCAGTGCTTCGTAGGACATCGCAACTTCTACGTCATCGCCTTCTTTCCAGTCTTCATTGGTCATCTTGACCTCGGGCTGCAGTGCAGGACGCTCGCCGCTGTCCTCAAAGTGCTTATTCATCGCACCGTCGATGGTTTCCTGCATCGCTTCGCCAAGCAGGCGCTGGCCAAACTGCTTCTTCAGCAGCGCCATCGGCACCTTACCTTTACGGAAACCCTTCATCTCGACTTCGGGCTGCGCTTCGGTCAGCTTTTCGTTGACCTTGTTGTCCAGCTCGGCAGCGGTCACAACGATGTTGTACCCGCGTTTCAGACCTTCATTCAGCGTCTCGGTAACCTGCATTATGGTAGTCCCCATAGGATTCGGGGCGCGCAAAACGGGCGCGCCGGGCAAATTTGACGCCTTCTATTTGCCCAGCCGCCTACGTGCAAGAGGCAAAGGCCTTTTCAGCCCCGTTTTGCCCATATCACAGACGAAAAAACGCCCCGGCGCAGGCCGGAGCGTTTGGTCATTACAGAGTTAAGAGCTCAGAACTTCCAGCGGGCGCCCAACACCCAGGCTTCGTTGTTGTCGAACGAAGCGCCATCTTCGAAGTCGTGATTGCGGTATTTCAGGTAGGCATCTGTATTGATGCTGTCGATACGCTGAACGACAGCGATGCCCCAAGCGTCTGTGCTGGACCCGTCATTCACGAAGTCCGAACCCGAATAGTAGTCGATCCCGATACCGGTTTTGCCCCAGGAGACCCACTGATCTTCATACGCGATCTTTCCATAGAAGTAGTTCGGATCAGACGCACCGTCCGCATCATTGTCGCGCGTGCCCGCAGCGACGGTGAAGCTCAACCCACTCTGCAGCAGAACGGACGCGGAACCGATGGTATCCTTGCGATCCCCTGATCCATCGTCAGCCGAACGAACCGAGTAAGCAATGGCTGCAGCAAACTCGACCCCGCCACCGAAGGTGTTGTTGTATCTGAGGCCAACATCATAATAGTCATCGTCATCGCTGCTGGACAGGATGTTCTGACCATATGCCAGCCCAGCGGTGAATCCACTGAACTCGGGTGTATCATAACGAACACGGCCACGACGCGCGCCGTCAAAGTTGCTGCTGGAATCGCCTACGGTGATATCGCTTAGGAAACCGTCAGTGCCGCGATAGAAAAAACCGCCGTTCTCGTCATTAGTGAATGAATACAGCGCGGTCCCGACATAGGACAGGTCCACTTCGGCGGCACCGTCCGCCACCATGCTGCCCTGACCAGCAGAGAATTTACCCCAGTCACCCGCCAGAGCGAAATCTACATGCCGGATGTCTTCGCGAGTCCAACCGCTGAAATCAGTGCCCAACTGGTTCCACTCGCTTGAATTCGGAAGTCCCAATCCGGTTTCCAGCCGGAATGTGAAATCGTTGTTCCCAAAAGGCTGTAACAGCTCAAGTCCGACCCGGCTATTCGAAAGGTCGTTGTCCAACACGCGGGTCTCGGTGTCTTCTCCATCATCGACCGAGATCAACGCAGGGTGCAGCTGCCCGTATAGCAACACATAACCACCTGTGTTGTTTTCATATTTGAGTTCGGCGGCGGCAGGTATCGCGGTTGTTGCAGCAAAAGCTGCTGCTAAGGAAGTCAGTTTATAATTCACTGTCATGTCATTCACCGTAGATGGTTCTTTAAGTTTGATACTGCTCAAATGCTCATCGGCTCCTGCATTTCCAATGATACCCGGCTCAAGTTCCGCATTCATTGCTTTATCGCCACAGGTATCTGCGTCGAAGGCAAGAATTCTGCATTAATTTCAATTCATTGATCGAGTCCCAGAAGCGACTCTAATAACCATGCAAGAAAATTGTGACGCTGATCGTTGCATACTGCAAACAGCCGCTATGCGACTGGCGGGACGCAGCGGCATAAATTCGCCGCTTTGGGCTGTGATCGGCCATTAACCGCCGATCCATTTATACTTCAATCTGTTGCAATACGGCGGGCAACTGCTCGGCTAAATCTTCGGCGATCAAGCCTGGCCCAAATATCCGAGCGCATTCAACATGCAGCCAGGCCGCCGTTTCTGCCGCTTGCATTGGCTCGAACCCACGGGCAAGCAATCCGGTGATGAAGCCGGCCAACGTATCGCCCGATCCGGCCGTTGCAAGCCAAGGGGCCGCCCGGTTGTAATGTGCAGAATTGACCGAGCACCGCCCGTCCAGCGTGGCAATGACCGTGTCAGGCCCTTTCACCAATACACAACATCCAGCTCGCGCCGCAGCCTCACGAGCCGCATCAACCTTAGAGAATGCCGGGCCCTTGGCGGGCACTTCATTCAGCTTTTCTGCGATATCCGGGAACAAACGCGCGAACTCTCCTGTATGCGGCGTCAGCACGCATCTTTCATGCAGCAGTTCTAATAGCGCCCCCGGTTCTTCGGCAAACGCTGACAAGGCATCCGCATCCAACACAGTCGGCCGCGCTGCGCTTAGTGCAACCGGCACCAATTCCCGAGATCGCGTTTCCCCCAGGCCCGGTCCAAGGCACAATGCGTTAAACCGCTCATCCTGCAGAGTTTCAAGTAAGTCCCCTGCCCCATCAACCCGCTTCAGCATCAGAGCGGTGATCTGGCTCGCGATCTCCATTTGCGCGGCAGGTGGCGCACCCAGTGTCACCAACCCCGCCCCTATCCGCAGCGCCGCTCGAGCTGCCAAACGTGCGGCCCCGGTTTTGCCGACGCCGCCCGACAGCACAAGCGCATGACCGTGCGAGTACTTATGGCTGTGCTCACTTTTGTAGAGATGAGTGCCAGATGGCGCTTCGACAGAAGTTGCCGCCTCAATCCCTCCATCATCCCGATTCAATCCGATATCTTTCACGACCAGCCGACCGCAATGAGATGGACCCTCACTCAGAACATGCCCAAGCTTTCGCGCGTGGAATGAAACGGTCAGGGCGGACCGTGCGCAACGGCGACCATGCTGTGCAAAGGCGCCCCCAATAACTTTGCCTGAATCCGAGCAGAGACCTGAAGGCAGATCAATTGCGACTGTTCGTGGTGGTACGATATCGGTTCCACCACCTTGCCTGCGCATTTCCCATGCGTCTTCCGCATCATCATGCGCCCATAGGTATTCCCACAAAACCGGATCTTCGATTGGTCGCGTCAATCCGGTGCCAAACAATGCATCAATGGAAAGGTCAGGATGCTGAATTTCAGCCCTACCAAAATCAGCCACGCCAAGCGTCCTTCCTTCCCACCGTTCATAGTTTACGCGCGCATCCGGTGGCAATTTGGCAGGGTCACCATAGAGCAACACTTCGACTTGCCACCCCTGCCCTTGCAGCAACCGCGCGACCACAAAGCCGTCTCCGCCATTGTTGCCCGGGCCACTTAATATCACCGCGCGACCACCGGATTTCGCTAAGTCTGACCATTCCTCAAAAATCGCGGCCACAACGCCTTGTCCTGCGCGCTCCATCAACTCAAGACCCGTCGCCTGCCCAAGACCAATCGCGGTGGTCTCGATGAGGCGTATTTGCGCAGCGGTCAGCAGTTTCGTCATCTCTGGCCCCTCAGGCGATTCAAATTCGATTACTTTTTGTGCACAGCGATCAAAATTTGATCCAATGATCGCTTTCACTGTTTCTGGCAGCCTGCAACACAGCAATCAGATTGCCGCCCAATCTTAGACGTGATCAGTGCCTTCAAGACAACCATGCAAGGTGAGCCGGAATGAAAAAGATCGAAGCGATCATCAAGCCGTTCAAGCTGGACGAAGTGAAAGAAGCGCTGCAGGACGTGGGCGTTCAAGGTCTGAGCGTGATCGAGGTCAAGGGCTTCGGACGCCAGAAGGGCCATACCGAACTTTATCGCGGCGCGGAATATGTCGTCGACTTTCTACCCAAAGTAAAAGTCGATGTAGTGCTTGAAGATGATCAGGTTGACGCTGCCATCGAAGCAATCATATCCGCTGCCAAAACAGACAAAATCGGCGATGGCAAAATCTTTGTCTCACCGGTTGAACAAGCTGTTCGCATCCGCACCGGCGAAACCGGTCCAGACGCACTCTAAATCATCCGAATACAAACATATCTATCAGAAGGACCAATGGAATGAGCGTAGACGCAGTGCTCAAGACACTCCGCGAAGAAGACGTCGCTTACGTCGATATTCGTTTTACCGACGTGCGTGGCAAGCTGCAGCACGTAACCGTGGACGTTGATCTGGTTGACGAAGACTTCCTGGAGGAAGGTTTCATGTTCGACGGCTCGTCCATTGCGGGCTGGAAGTCGATCGAGAACTCGGACATGAAATTGATTGCCGATACGACCTCGGCTTACATCGATCCGTTCTATGCCGAAAAGACGTTGTGTCTGCACTGCTCGATCGTTGAACCTGACACTGGCGAAGCATATGGTCGCGATCCGCGTGGCACCGCGCAGAAGGCCGAAGCTTACCTGAAATCCAGCGGAATCGGCGATGCTGCCTATATGGGCCCCGAAGCTGAGTTCTTCTTGTTCGACGACGTTCGTTTTTCGAACAGCATCAATAAGGTATCGTTCGAAGTCGATGCGACCGACGCATCCTGGAACACCGACACTGAATACGAGATGGGCAACATGGGCCATCGTCCGGGCATCAAGGGCGGTTACTTCCCCGTGAACCCGATTGACGAAGCACAGGATCTGCGCTCGGAAATGCTGTCAACCATGAAGCGTCTGGGCATGAAGGTCGATAAGCACCACCATGAGGTCGCGTCGTGCCAGCACGAACTGGGCTTGATCTTTGACAGCCTGACCAAGCAGGCCGACGAGCTGCAAAAGTACAAATACGTCATCCACAACGTGGCGCACGCCTATGGCAAGTCGGCTACCTTCATGCCCAAGCCGATCTATGGTGATAATGGCACCGGCATGCATGTGAACATGTCGATCTGGAAAGACGGCAAGCCGCTGTTTGCGGGCGACAAATACGCCGACCTGTCGGACGAAGCGCTGTACTTCATCGGTGGTATCCTGAAGCACGCCAAAACCCTGAACGCCTTCACCAACCCAGCAACCAACAGCTACAAGCGCCTGATCCCGGGTTTTGAGGCTCCTGTTCTTCGCGCTTACTCGGCACGTAACCGTTCGGGTTGTGTCCGTATCCCGTGGACCGAAAGCCCGAAAGCCAAGCGCGTCGAGGCTCGTTTCCCCGATCCGGCCGCAAACCCCTACCTGGCGTTTGCTGCGCTGCTGATGGCCGGTCTGGACGGCATCAAGAACAAGATCGATCCGGGCGAAGCCATGGACAAGAACCTGTACGATCTGCCCGCCGAAGAACTGGCCGACATCCCGACCGTTTGCGGATCGCTGCGTGAGGCTCTGGAAGCTCTGGCATCCGATCACGACTTCCTGCTGCAGGGCGACGTTTTCACAAAAGACCAAATCGACGGCTACATCGCATTGAAGATGGAAGAGGTCGAAACCTACGAGCACACACCGCACCCGGTTGAGTACGGCATGTACTACAGCTGCTGATCCAATAGCATATCGGACTGTTTCAAGGGCGCCCTTCGGGGCGCCCTTGTTTCGTTTGACGCGATCTTCCACACTCGCTGAACCAGCACCAAAGGAGGAACGCGCATGCCCGTCGATGCTTCACCTTTTTCAGAGTTCGCAAGTCTCGTGACCTCAGAAGCCGAACTCGAACAGATTTGCGGGCACCCCCTGCCTCAGATCATCGACAAAGAACTTCCGGCGCTGGATCAGATGTGCCGTGACTTTATCGCAACCTCACCTTTCTGCCTCATCGCGTCGGCGAACCCGTCCGGCTATCTAGATATTTCTCCGCGTGGGGACCCGGCAGGGTTCACATTCATCATTTCTGACACGGTGATCGCCCTGCCCGACCGCCCCGGAAACAAGCGCGTAGATACCTTTCACAACGTTCTGAAGGACCCGCGCGTTAGTTTGATCTTCTTAGTCCCCGGAAAAATGGAAACGCTGCGGCTTCGGGGCACCGCTAGGATTTGTGCGGATTCTGAACTGCTTTCTACCATGGCTGTAGGAGGTCACATGCCCAAATTGGCATTGTTGATCCATGTCGACACCGTTTTTGCGCATTGCCCCAAATGCATCATCCGTTCGAACCTGTGGCAGCCAGAGGAATGGCCGGATTCTTCGCATCTTCCCAATATGAACGCGATGATGGTCAAGCATGCCAAGATCGATAAAACCCCGGACGAGTGGTTCGAAACCCTGAAAACCACAGGTGAACTTGATCTGTATTAAACCGCTTTGCCCGACAGCGATCAAAGCTTAGGCTGAAGCAGTTAATCTGCAATCGGATTTCCTTCATGCTTAGAATTTGCACCTGCGTTGCTATCGCTATTCTCATGCCCTCGATGGCGTTCACGGCCCCATGCGGTAATACCGGTAGCGGATTTGAGGCTTGGAAAGCCGACTTCGCCAAAACGGCCAAGCGTGCGGGGGTGAAAAAGAAAGGCCTGCAGGCATTGGCGCAGACCCAATACGCGACCCGCACCATTGCAGCTGATCGCAATCAAAAAAGCTTCAAATACTCGCTGGACAAGTTCATGAAAATTCGCGGAGCGGATACCATCGTCGCGCGGGGACGTAAGCGTAAGGCGCGCAACCCGCAATTCTATGCTGCTCTGGAGCGCCAATACGGGGTGCCCGCGGGTGTTCTGATTGCCATCCACGGCATGGAAACCGGCTTTGGTAACTTCATGGGCGACAGCCAGGTTGTTTCCGCAATCACAACATTGGCCTATGATTGTCGCCGATCCGAGTTCTTTATCCCGCATGCCATTGGTGCGCTAAAATTGGTCGATCAAGGAAGCGTCACGATGGCGACAAAAGGGGCAAAACATGGCGAGCTGGGTCATACGCAATTTTTGCCTGGCAATGCTTTGACCTATGGCGTGGACGCAACGGGTGATGGTCGGGTCGATTTCTACAACATGACCGACGCCCTTGCCTCAACTGCAAATTTCTTACGTAAGAATGGGTGGAAGCCAGGACGTGGCTACCAATCCGGCGAGCCGAATTTTGCGGTTATTCAACAGTGGAATGCCGCCACTGTTTATCAGCAATCCATCGCTATTATGGCCGCTCGAATCGACGGTTGAGTCGACCAACTTATCTGGCCCGGCAGATCCGATTTCAGCCACATTCTCGCCACATATATTAAAGAAAACCGCGTTTTTCTTGGTTTCCAAAGTGTAATCAATGATGGAAATCTCTGACTTTTTTGCATTTTCGTCAAAATTTGCACCATTTCGGTTGCTACATTGTTGTGAAGATTATTACGGCAAAGGAACATGCTGTGACTTCGAAGCATATGTACCACGGCGGTCTCCAGTTCGACGGCTCTGCGGATGGCGCGCTTGAACGCGTTTGCGATGTCGTATCCACCACACTCGCGGATTATGGCCATCTGGTCGAGCGCAAGACGCTTCTCAGCGCGTCCGAGGCTAGCATCGTCTGCAGCCAGTATCTTGTGCGTCTGACCCTTGATTCAGAATCCAAGGCAGTTGAACACAGCCACCATGAACGGATGGACAAAACTGCGGGTCTCAGAACCAAGGCGCGTCGTGTCGTAGCCCCCCCAGACAACCGGTTGACGATTACAATTTGTCCAGTTTCAAAGCTGCTTGATGATAGCGAAATTTCAGAGCTGATGCTGGTTGTGATGCTTTACCGCATGGTCGATATCTGTACGACCCGGCGGGTTGAATGGTTATCGCCCAATACAGTACTGACGATTGAACAATTCATGAGCGCGTTCGACTCGATCAGCCCCCGCAATTCCCGAAATCGTAAACAGATTTTCGAAGCGATCAGCGGTCCATTTGCCGGGCTCGACTTGCCCGATCCCAATCCAGTGCAATTGGATACCAAAACCCAGAGCAAGCCGCGCCCAATAAAGCTGAGCGATGACCAACTCCTCAGTATCGCGTTTCGCACTGAAACCGATCCGTCGCCGTCGGCAAACCTTTCTCAGGACAGCGCTGAGGAAACCGATCGCCCAAGCGATATCCTTAGGCTGACTAGTTGGGGCATGACAGGCGCGATTGCCAGCATATCTGCCCCGGTTGCCGTTTCCTTGGCGGCTGTCAATCTGATCCGCGGTGAGGACTTTCGCCTCAACACTCAGGTGTTGGCATTTACAACCGCGATTTTCAGCCTGAACCTTACAAATGCTTTTGGCGAGGTCGCAAGCGCCCTAGGCATGTAACCAAACGACCCAAGACCCTCCTTGGAAACCCCGCCATCAGGCGGGGTTTCCAATTCTAAGACCTGCTCCGCCACCATCACGTATGTGTGGATGGCAAATACCACCGCGCCTGTTTGTGGTAAACGCAAGAGAGTTTGTCGTTCGCTGCGCAGATACCGGGCGGTGTTTTCGTTCTGTGGCGCACGTCTTTGCGCAATACTGCGTGGCTGGAACAGTTCAGCGTCATGATACCAAAGCGCATTAAACCGCCACAGCGGGCGGTTCGGTTGAATCCCATCAAATAAACGCTGAACCCTACGTGCTATGTTTGCGTCGTAGACATCCACGGGTTCATGAATTCCGGTCAGTGGGCGCATGAATTTTTTTCGGACAACATCCAGCTTGCAGGAAAGCACAGGATCGCGCCTGTAAGTACATGCTCATCTCCGTGCTTCTGCAATATGCAGAAATCTTCCTGTACCAATTGGCAAAGCGTTTCCAACGGGTGGTCCCGATCAATTTCGACCTTGATCCCGTCTGGCCTAACAACTTGATCGGAAGCGCCCGGGTAGGCTTGCCTAAGAACCAATTCAAGCAACTCCTGCGCGGGCTTCGATGCTTCGGGGCTCAGGGCCAGAACATCTAACGTCCGCTCTTCCAACAAATCTGTCCGCCGTTGCATCTGAGCCGCAAAGGCATCGTCCTGGTGCAACCAGTTGTTAGGATCAGCCGGCTTGATCCCAGGTAGCGGGTTTGGGGCAAGCGGATTGTGGGGGATGGAATGCTGCAATATCTCCGTCATGACTGAGGCATAGCATCCCAAACTGGCTTTGCCGGTCAAAAAGCGACTTCTAGACAGTCGCAAACTTTCGAGACGTATCGTCTTTGGCTTTGCAGGCTGGGTTGACAAGCAGAAAGGCCCGCCCGTGAACACACCCTATCGCGACACCCGTAAGATTGATCCCACCAAGGGTACCACTCTCGGCGATGGAACCCCAAATGACAATGATCGGATCGAAATCGGACCGACCCAGCTGGCCTTTGATGAATGGACGGCAGCAGGGCTGAGCCTGCCCAATCTCGAACGGATGCGGGAATACCGCTGGTCGCGATTAACCCAAGCCATTGTGAAACGTGGCTGGGGTGGTGTCTTGCTGTTTGACCCCCTCAACATTCGCTACGCGACCGACAGCACCAATATGCAGCTTTGGAACACTCACAATCCGTTCCGGGCGGTGTTGGTTTGCGCAGATGGCTATATGGTCATCTGGGACTACAAAAACTCTCCTTTCCTGTCGAAGTTCAACCCGCTGGTGCGCGAGCAACGCTCGGGTGCGGATCTGTTCTATTTCGACCGGGGCGACAAAATCGATATCGCGGCGGATGTGTTCTCGAACGAAGTGCGCGTGTTGATCAAGGAACATGGCGGCGGAAATAAGCGACTTGGTGTAGACAAGATCATGTTGCACGGCCTGCGCGCGCTTGAGGCGCAAGGGTTTGAAGTTATGGAGGGGGAAGAGCTCACCGAGAAAACCCGCGCTGTCAAAGGCCCTGACGAAATCCTCGCCATGCGCTGTGCCAGCCACGCCTGTGAAACCGCGGTGGCCGAAATGGAGCGCTTCGCACGTGCCAATGTCGGGGATGGTAAGACCTCTGAGGATGACATCTGGGCTGTTTTGCATGCTGAAAATATTCGACGCGGAGGCGAGTGGATCGAAACCCGGCTTCTGGCCTCGGGCCAGCGTACCAATCCATGGTTTCAGGAATGTGGCCCACGTATCACGAGACAGAACGAGATCATCGCATTCGATACCGACCTGATCGGATCATACGGCATTTGCATCGACATTTCGCGCACATGGTGGATCGGCGATCAAAAGCCACGGCCTGACATGATTTATGCAATGCAGCACGCGCACGAGCATATCATGACCAATATGGAAATGCTGAAACCGGGCGTCATGATCCCAGAACTGACCGCAAATGCACACCGGCTGGACGACAAATTCCAGGCACAGAAATATGGTTGCCTGATGCATGGCGTGGGATTGTGCGACGAATGGCCTTTGGTGGCTTATCCAGACAAGGCGGTGGAAGGGGCCTATGACTACCCGCTTGAACCAGGAATGGTGCTGTGCGTCGAAGCGGCGGTTGGTGAGGTAGGTGGCGACTTCTCAATCAAGCTGGAAGATCAGGTGCTGATTACAGAAGACGGCTACGAAAACCTGACCAAGTATCCGTTCGACGCACAGTTGATGGGCGCAAACTAAGCGCTATTTCGACCAGTGAGATCGTTTGACGTTACCGTGCCAATCCTCGGGCGCGGTGATGATCTGTGTTTCTTGGGGCAAGGTGCTCAGTGGCCAGGTTTGCCCAAGCGCGAAACCGATTGCACCCGTCAGCAGGATCGCAATCAGTACTCCGGGACGAATTGCCGGACTCAGAGGTACAGGTGTCGAATGTGCCATTTTGGTCTCCACAGTGAGTCATTGGAATGACTATTAGTTGGGAGGCGACAGCAAATAAGTAAAATGAATATTTTTACGGCAACACATCACCATTTTTGATTTATTGGGCTCTTTGACGAAAATTGTAAAAGAACTTGGTGCCCAGATAAGATCACTTCCCGATCTCTCACCTTCCCGTGACGCAGCTGACACAAGGGTTGAGCCGCCCGCCCCCAGCGCACAGTATTGTCGAAACCTGACAACCTAGGAATAATCATGCCCACCGAACGCATTACCTTTGCCGGTCACGACGGCAGCCAACTGGCCGCGCGCCTGGATTTGCCAGACGGGCCGGTTCTGGCGACGGCGTTATTTGCACACTGTTTTACCTGCTCGAAAGACATTCCGGCAGCACGGCGAATTTCGGCGCGCTTGGCGGCGATGGGCATCGCGGTCCTGCGGTTCGACTTTACCGGCCTTGGTCACTCGGACGGCGAATTCGCCAATACGACATTCACCTCGAATGTCGAGGACCTGATCAAAGCCGCAGAATACCTTGCGGGCCGTAATATGGCACCGTCGCTTCTGATCGGCCATTCGCTTGGTGGCGCTGCCGTATTGCGAGCACGCGCAGGAATTCCGTCAATCAAAGCCGTGGTAACGCTCGGCGCACCCGCCGACCCCGGCCATGTGTCCCACCATTTCGAGGCCGCCTTGCCCGAAATCGAATCTCAAGGCAGCGCCGAAGTGTCGTTGGGAGGGCGTCCGTTCCGCATTGGCAAGGCGTTTGTTGAAGATATTTCAGAAACCGCGCTCACTCCGGCCATTGCTGAACTGAAAGCTGCCTTGCTGATCCTGCACGCACCACGCGACAGTACGGTCAGTATTGACAATGCCAGCACCATCTTCATGGCGGCAAAACATCCCAAAAGCTTTGTTACACTCGATAATGCCGACCACCTGATCACGCGTGCGCAAGATGCGGATTATGCGGCTGATGTCATCACCGCCTGGGTTTCCCGCTATGTCAAGCTGTGCCCTCCGGCCCCGCCACCTGGGGCACCAGAAGGTGTCGTCCGCGTGACCGAGGCAGACCCGTCGGGTTTTCTGCAGGACATTCAGTCGGGCCCGCGTCATCACGCGGTCGCGGACGAGCCCGCATCTTATGGTGGTTCGGATCGGGGCATGTCACCTTACGGGTTCGTGTCGTCCGGGTTGGGGGCATGTACCTCGATGACCATTCGCATGTATGCCCGCCGCAAGCGATGGCCGCTGACAGGTATCACGGTCGATGTCTGTCATGATAAAGTTCACGCGCAGGATGCCGGGCTTGCTAGCGAAGGCAAGGTCGATCAGTTTCGCCGTAAAATTCGGCTGGAGGGCCCGCTGGACGCGGATCAGAAGGCCAAGCTGCTGGAGATTGCCGACAAATGTCCTGTTCACAGAACTCTTGAAGGCTCGGCCCATATCACGACTGAACTTCTGCAGTAAATTGCGGTTGGATCAGGGCGCTTTCCAATCTGTCGAGTGCGTCTCTCGGCGTCTGGTAGCGCCAAGACCGCGCTTGACCCCACCGACAACAGAGATCGAATAGACGCATCCCCTCTGATCGAACGAAATCTCCATAAGGGCGTCGCGGATATCCTTTCCAAACGGTCCGCGTGGATGAGCGGCAAATCCAAAGTCGCCCATATCATCTTCGATCTCGTCCATAATATCTTCGGGTATGGCCCTGGCATTCAGGTTTATGCGAAACGGGTTCGGTAGACCGATATTGGGCACAATCAGGATACCGCAGAACGCGGCTGCAAAGGCTCTTAGCTGTTCTTAAGTCAGCATCGTCGACTCCTTTTGGCAAAGGTCGAGCGGGCTGTGACATTCGATGCGGTTGTTATTACGGAACTTCTAAATCAAGCCCGCCCAATTTGCACTCTATCACGGATTTGCAATTCGCATAATCTGTGGGGCCTAACGTGCCAATCCCCGATCGGGTCGGGGCTGACCAATCTGCCCCGAGTTCTTCAGCGACGTCTTGGAGACGGCCGATGGATCGGCGGCCGCGCCGCCGGGGGGCGCGCCACTGGGGGATGCGGGCGCGAAGGTGGTTTGGCGACTGGAGGTTTGGGCCGCTGCGGCGGGTTCGGGCGCACCGGGCGGTCAGGCCTGTCGGGTCTGTCGGGCCGATCAATATCCACGTCCACGTCTACATCGTGATCGTGGTAATAGTCATTCCACAGCATCGAATCGTAAAATGGGTCATAGCCGACGCCATACCCTACCCCGACCGTTACGCCATCGCAGGCTGACAATGTGAAGGTTGCAGCCCCCAGTCCCAGCGCCAAAACTGAGCGTTTTATCACTTTGCGTGTCATCCAGGCCTCCTTACTGCAAAGACCGGAACGACGCGAAAACGGCGTTCAAGGCATCAACATAAGACGGGTCGGCCCCGTCCCGCAGGATCGCAACCCCAATGGCCACACGGTCGCGCGGCAGGTCGATCACGGTGGCGGTAAAGTTCACTCCGCGCCCATCTCGATTGCCGGTGCCTCGAATAACCTGGGCAGGCCGCCCACCAATCCTTGTATCGCTCTTACTGGTCACGGTCGGGTCTTTGACGAGGAATTTGTCGATATCCTCAAGATAGCGCAGCCCGCCCTGAATGCTTGAAACCCGCGATGGTGAGACGAACCCCATCCAGACATTATCGTCAGTCACCGGTCTGATCCCCATGACGCGCGAAACCGCACGGGCATCGCCCAGATTGGTATCCTCGATCTCACGCGGGCCACCGGTGCGCAATGTCCAGAAGTCGGGAACCTCAAAGCGGAACAGGGCGCGCCCTTCATCGGTGTAGGTCACCGGTGTGTCGGCTTGCACAGGCGTTACAGCCAACCAAGTCACGGCACTTGCAGCAAGCGCCAAGCTTAACAAAATACGCATATCTCAATAACCTGATCAGTTTTCTGGTCTCAGGTTGCCCACGCAGATTGACTTTGTCCAGTATCCTATTCTGCAGACAATAAAAAACCCGCGCCCGGAAAGCTCCGAACGCGGGTGTGTCTTGCGCAAGAGCGCGCTATCAGGTGCGTGCGTCGCCCAGCAGCTTCCACAGACCGGGGATCAGCAGAGCGGCCAGCGCCAGCTTGATCGCGTCACCCAGCAGGAACGGTGTCAGACCCCATTCCAGGATCGGCTTGTCCCAGCCATACAGTTGACCCAGCCACAACAGGCCCGGCACGTAGATCAGCACATTGGCCAGTACCAACGCCAGCGCCAGCTTGCCAACCGAGCGATCCCAGCCGCGCGCGGCCAGTGCACCCAGCAGAATGGTCGCCATCAGGTAACCGACCAGATAGCCACCGGTGCCACCCATCATGTAGGTCAGGCCGAATTTTTCGGCCGAGGAACCCGCAAACACGTCAAAGCCCAGAGCGCCAACCAGCAGGTAACCCAGCATCGTGATCAGGCCAAGGCGCGCGCCATAAGCGGTGCCGATGGTCAGAACGGCGAATGTGCCCATGGTGATCGGAACCGGCCACATCGGCACTTTGATTTTGGCAGCAACAGCCAGAGCAACGATACCCAGGGCAACCAGAGCCACCTGCTTGACGCGCAGCGCCGTCCCCTCACGCGGGCCAAAAGCATTGGCCAATACGTTTGCGTTCATCTCATTTCTCCACATTCGGACTTATTTGCAACTGCAGCAATGCCCGTTCCGAAGCGTTGCTGCAAGATGATTACGCTATCGCAGCGCGTATTTGGTCTCCATTTCATAGGATTTTCGCGGTCCGGACACTTTCCAACGGACAGTCCAGCGCGGCCATCCCGAGAAATCATATACTGCATCATAGCTGTCTGGCGGGCAATCGTGGTGGTCCTCGGCGCGGGGCTGACCTAGCTTGAGTGCGTGAAAAAACCGGTCATCGTCGAAGTGAATGGCAATCTGATCCCCAGCATCATGCCAAAGGTATCGACGCGTTCCCGTCATTGCAGGCTGCCCCGGGATGCGAAGCGTGACCGTCTCGTCATACACCAACCCCAGCGCATCTTGCTGCAACTCTGCCTGACCATCCGCCTGAATGATATGGCCCGCGCGCTCATCCCGGATGAGGCGTGTCAGGCTCCAAACCCCTTGGAAATCCGCAATATTCCTGGGTAGGTTCACTTTACAAAGGTTCCGTCAGTCGTATTGCCTGCATCATCTACAAATCGGATCGTATCTCCGCTTTGCTCGACATCGTAGCAAGCCCAGATATCAGATGGCGGCCAGACCGAACAATATCGATCCTCACGCACAGCCCAGCGCCCCGCGCTTGGGCGACCTGAAAAGTACTGCGTGTGCATGCTGTCATCGAAGGTCTGGCTGATACCCTCACCGTAGTCGAGTTTCTTGCCCATGAGCGCCATCAGTATTTCATCCGCTGTCAGCCGCCGAAACTCTTCGGCGGATAAAATTCCCGGCCAAAGCAATAAAATCAGGGCAAACCGTCTCATCCCAGCACTCGCGCCTTGTTCCTTGGTCAATGCGCGGCTAAACCCCGCGCCAACGCCTCATCCCAATCACAAAAAGGTGCTGCCGCCAATGATTCCCCGCTATTCCCGCCCCGAGATGGTCGCCATCTGGTCGCCCGAGAGCAAGTTCCGCATCTGGTACGAGATCGAGGCCCATGCCTGCGACGCCATGGCCGATCTGGGCGTGATCCCGCGTGAAAACGCCGAGGCGGTGTGGAAAGCCAAGGACGTGGAATTCGACGTTGCCCGCATCGACGAGATTGAGGCCGTTACCAAGCACGACGTCATCGCCTTCCTGACTCATCTGGCCGAACATGTGGGCAGCGAAGAGGCCCGTTTCGTGCATCAGGGCATGACTTCCTCCGACGTGTTGGACACCTGCCTTAACGTGCAGCTCACCCGTGCCGCTGACATCCTGATCTCTGATCTCGAAGGCCTGCTGGCCGCCCTCAAGCGCCGGGCGATCGAGCACAAGAACACGATCCGCATCGGTCGCAGCCACGGCATCCACGCCGAGCCGACTACCATGGGCCTGACCTTCGCGCGTTTCTATGCCGAGATGGATCGCAACCTGTCCCGCATGCGCGACGCCCGAGCGGAAATCGCCACCGGCGCGATCAGCGGCGCGGTTGGGACCTTCGCGAATGTCGACCCGCAGGTCGAAGAGCATGTCTGCGACAAACTGGGTCTGGTGCCCGAGCCGATCAGCACGCAGGTCATTCCGCGCGACCGTCACGCGGCCTTCTTTGCCACGCTGGGCGTGATCGCCAGCAGCATCGAAAACATCGCCATCGAAATCCGCCACATGCAGCGGACCGAGGTGCTGGAAGGGGCCGAGTTTTTCTCGATGGGCCAAAAGGGCTCGTCGGCCATGCCGCACAAGAAGAACCCTGTGCTGACCGAGAACCTGACCGGTCTGGCGCGCATGGTGCGTGCAGCAGTGATCCCAGCGATGGAAAACGTGGCGCTCTGGCATGAACGCGATATCTCGCATTCCTCGGTCGAACGTATGATCGGGCCGGACGCCACCATCACTCTGGATTTTGCCTTTGCCCGCCTGACAGGGGTGATCGACAAGATGCTGATCTTCCCCGAGAACATGCTTGAAAACATGAACAAGTTCCCCGGCCTTGTGATGAGCCAGCGGGTTCTTCTGGCGCTGACACAGGCGGGTGTCAGCCGCGAGGATGCCTATTCCATGGTTCAGCGCAATGCCCTGAAAGTTTGGGAGCATCGCACCGACTTCAAAGAGGAACTGCTGGCCGATGCAGATGTCACCGCCGCGCTGAGCCCCGAAGAGATCGAAGAGAAATTCGATCTCAGCTACCACACCAAACACGTTGATACGATTTTCGCGCGCGTGTTCGGCGAATAAGTCCGGACCGGATTTAAGCAAGGCCCGGCCTGTTTGTTCAGGACGGGCCTTGTTTCTTTGCCAGATTGGCAAAACTCGGTTAATCTGCTGGCATCTTTTCCGCGAAAGGAAAACACGATGCTAAGAACTGCTCTATGTGCAATTGCTTTGATTTGCGCAGGCACCGCCGGGCTTGCTTGCAGCGGTCATGCAAAGCAAACCCAGTCCTGTGCGGAAGGCACGACATGGGACAGCGAAAGCCAAAGCTGCATGAAAATCGTCAATAGCTGACATTTTTATTTCCTGCTTGTGAATAAAAGCGATCTGTCAATCGTTAGCTTTTTTGTAGATCACGCTATGATTGTAACAAGTCACTTTGACAATGGAGTAGGAACATGCGTCTCGTACTAGCCTCGGCCATCGCTCTTCAGGCCTTTACCTTCGCACCCATGGCAATTGCTGCGGGTGGTGGTGATAGCAGCCCACCCAAGCCGACAAATACCACCAAGAAGTGCCTGTTTGGTCGGGTTTACGACGAGTCTGCAGGGCGCTGTGTTAAACCAGACAAATCCAAGTTCTCCGACGATCAGTTGTATGACGCCGTGCGTGAGTTGGCCTATGACGGGCAATATGAGAACGCGCAGGGCATTCTGCGTATCATGAACCAAGGTGACGATCGGGTGCAGACCTATTGGGGCTTCACCTATCGCAAAATGGGTGAGTTGGAACTGGCCAACACCTTCTATCAGAAAGCCATCGAAACCAACCCTGATAACATTCTCGCCCGTAGCTATATGGGTCAGGGCTTTGTCGCCGAGGGAAAGAACGAACTAGCCATAGCGCAATGGCGCGAGATCAAGGCGCGCGGCGGTGAAGGTACTTGGGCCGAAGCATCGCTGCGCGAGGCTATTCGCACCGGGCTGACCTATAGCTACTGAGTTTCAGGGTTTCTTTACCTGAGTCTACCTAAACTACCTGTAACGCAATATTGGCAATGCAGGCAGATGCAGGATACGAACCTAATGGTACAGATGTCGCCGGGTGCTCAGTCCTCGGCGGCCGACCAAGAGAACGACGCCCCACGCGTCGTGCCTCGCAATCTCAGCAATCGGGAAAAGGCTGCGGTTGTTGTACGGCTTCTTCTGAACGAAGGCGCGGATATCCCGCTTGAGGAACTGCCTGACCTGCTGCAGGAGCAGTTGACCCATCAACTGGGTCAAATGGGACTGGTTGACCGAGTGACGCTCGCCGCTGTCGCACAGGAATTTGCCGATGCGCTTGATGGTGTCGGTCTCTCATTTCCACATGGGTTGGCGGGCGCACTGGATGCCGTGAATGGCAAAATTGCACCGGCCACTGCTGCCCGGTTGCGCAAGGTGGCGGGGGTACGCCAGATCGGTGACCCATGGCAACGCTTGCGCGAGGTATCCGCAGAAGATCTGGCCGAGATGGCCAGAGCGGAAAGCACCGAAGTCGCAGCCGTCATGCTGTCAAAACTCGAAACCGCCAAGGCCGCCCAGTTGCTGGGCCACCTGCCCGGTCCCACGGCGCGGCGAATAACCTATGCGGTATCGAAAACCGCCAACGTGACGCCTGAGGCGGTTGAGCGGATTGGTTGGTCCTTGGCTGCTCAATTGGATCAACGCCCCGAGCCCGCCTTTCGGGACGGCCCGGGTAAGCGTGTGGGCGCGATCCTCAACCAGACCGCTGCGGCGACGCGTGATGGTTTGCTGACCGCACTGGATGAGGAGGACGCCGATTTTGCCAATACCGTCCGGCAATCGATCTTCATCTTTTCGCACGTGCCTTCCCGCATCCAATCCCGCGATATTCCTGCAATTCTGCGCAGCGTGGACCAACCTGTTCTTGTCACCGCACTTGCCGGGGCCAGCACCGACGAAGACCTTGCAACGGTCGAGTTCTTTTTGGCAAACATGTCCTCTCGCATGGCAGATAATCTGCGTGAAGAAATGGCCGAACGTGGCAAGGTCAAACAATCCGATACCGAGGATGCGATGTCTCAGGTCGTCGCCGCCATTCACGCCCTTCTGGACGAAGGCGCGATTACACTTGTCGAAACGGACGAGGCTGAAGAATAATCTGGCCCGGCGCGGCTACTTGTGATCGCACCATGAGGACTGTATGTCTGAGCGCGCAGTTCACAACACTCAGGTGTCCTTCCCCATGCCCGTCGAAAAGTCGGAACTGAGCCGCTTTGAGCTTGGAAAATACTACATCGCCAACTTGTTTCTGACAGGTGTGATCGGCTGTATGCGCCTGCTGCCATACGAGCGCCGTATCGGCGCAATGGGAGCAATTGTTCGCTGGCTTGCGCCTTTGGTCGGTTTCCGGACCCGTGTGCGCCGCAACCTGAAACTCACCTGCCCCGACTTACCCGAGGCCGAGGTCAAACGAATCTGCCGCGCCGTGCCCGACAATGCTGGACGCGCGATCATGGAGCATTTTTCGGCCGATGGATTCATTGATCGGCAAAGCAAGGCCAAAGTTTCTGGATCGGGTGTCCAGGCGTTTGATACCGCCGTCGCCGAGGGACGTCCGGTGATGATGATCACTGCGCATTTTGGTCATTATCTGGCAGCGCGCGTCGCTTTGCAGGCCCGCAGCGGTCGACCCATCGGCTGCCTTTATCGCCGCATGGCTAACCCGTACTTCAACGACATGTATGTCGAAGCATTCCATCAGACTGGTTCCCCCATGTTCGAACAGGGGCGCCGGGGCATGGTTGAGATGGTCAGGTCGCTCAAAAGCGGAGGTATTATCGCCATCGTATCCGATCTGCATGCGCATGGCGGCGAGGAGTTGACCTTTTTCGGCAAACCCGCCGTGACTTCGGTGCTGAACGCGGAACTTGCGATCAAGTACAAGGCCGTGCTGATCCCCTGCTATGCGGTGCGCCAACCCAATGGGATCGATTTTGACATCGTCCTGCACGACCCGGTCCCTCATACCGATGCCAAAAGCATGACCCAGTTCACCAATGACGATCTGGAGGCGATGGTGCGTCAACATATGGGGCAATGGTTCTGGATTCACCGCCGCTGGAAGGCCTGGCGTGGACTAGGCGTTCAACCCAAAGATATGCCTTGATTACTCGACTCTTGCCGCAGCGACGATCGGACCATGCTCTGTACGTTGGATCAGAACTACCGCCGGTAAATCCGATGACAGCGACGCAGTGAAGCTCTGCGGTGTTTGGCCATCCCAGTGACCGGCCACCTGCCAATTCTCAACGACATTCGCATAATCCAATTCGTGCCCAGCCAGCTCCCCACGCCGGATTGAGGCGTGACGCATCGGTGAGTACTGAACGACCCACACATCATAGGTTTCACCTTCCGCCAACTCGACCGGGACAACGTCCACAGTCAAGTCGTTAGCCGTACGCGTGGCGCTAACCTCGGCTTGGGATGCTGCGGTCTGGTGCGCGTCGATCAGCCGTTCCAACTCAAACGACTTTGCACCCACCACGTCCTGCTGACCGTTCACAACCATCTGAGGTGTATAAATCATCGTCCGCCCACCTTCGCGCGCATAGGCTCTCTGACGCTCCGTATGGTCGGGATCGGCATATTCGTCTTTCCACCCAATATAGTCCCAATAGTCCACATGCAGCGCAAGCCCGATCACATCATCCCGCTTGGCCAGATCATGCATGATCCTGTCCGCGGGCGGGCAGGACGAACACCCTTGCGATGTAAACAGCTCGACAACAACCGGATCATCCTGAGCGTCTGCTGAAACGGCAAGAAAAAGCGAAACAAACGCGGTCACGGCGGCTGATCTATACATTATCTCTCTCAGTTTTCGCGGAGTGCTCAACTGGTTTAGATCGAAACTGAAAAAACTGCCAATCAAGGTTTCTTGAGACCGAAACCTTCAATCTTCGGCAAAATGTGTGCAATGGTATACAATTTTACATTTATGCGACCCGTTGCACCTTGAAACAATGCGTGCCGTGATGCAGATAAGCCATAGCGAACTCCAGTATCCAAATCATTCGAGAGGGAGGCCAAAGATGCCCATCAAGGTCGGACAGGACACAGCCCAAACACGCCGCAGTCTGAGCGTGAATGGTAAATCCATTTCCTATTACTCGATTCCAGCTGCTCAAGAAGCAGGCCTTGGTGATTTCTCGAACCTGCCTGCCGCGCTGAAAGTGGTGTTGGAAAACATGCTGCGCTTCGAGGATGACGGGTTCTCGGTCTCCGTAGATGACATCAAGGCCTTCGCCGAATGGGGCGCAAATGGCGGCAAGAACCCACGCGAGATTGCCTATCGCCCTGCCCGTGTGCTGATGCAGGACTTTACTGGCGTCCCGGCTGTGGTTGATCTGGCAGCGATGCGCGACGGCATCAAAGCGCTGGGTGGTGACGCCCAGAAAATTAACCCGCTGAACCCGGTTGATCTGGTCATCGACCACTCGGTCATGATCGACGAGTTCGGGAACCCTCGCGCGTTTCAGATGAACGTAGACCGCGAGTATGAGCGCAATATGGAGCGTTACCAGTTCCTCAAGTGGGGTCAGGGTGCGTTTAATAACTTCCGCGTTGTGCCCCCGGGCACCGGCATTTGCCATCAGGTGAACCTTGAATATCTGGCCCAGACCGTCTGGACCGACACGGACCAGAGCGGAGAAGAAGTCGCCTATCCCGACACGCTGGTCGGCACTGACAGTCATACCACCATGGTCAACGGCATGGCCGTTCTCGGTTGGGGTGTTGGCGGGATCGAGGCCGAGGCCGCGATGCTGGGTCAGCCGATCTCGATGCTGATCCCCGAGGTCGTGGGCTTTGAACTGACAGGTTCGATGGTTGAAGGCACAACCGGTACTGACCTTGTTCTGAAGGTCGTTGAGATGCTGCGCGAGAAAGGTGTGGTCGGTAAATTCGTCGAGTTCTACGGCGAAGGACTTGACCGGCTGCCACTGGCTGACCGTGCCACCATCGCCAACATGGCCCCCGAATACGGCGCGACCTGTGGTTTCTTCCCGATCGACGGCGAAACCCTGCGCTACATGCGCAATACCGGGCGCGATGAGGATCGTCTGGCATTGGTCGAAGCCTATGCTAAGGAAAACGGGTTCTGGCGGGATGATAATTACAGCCCGATCTACACCGACACCCTGTCACTGGACATGGGCACTATCGTTCCCGCGATCTCGGGCCCGAAACGTCCGCAGGATTATGTCGCGCTGACCGACGCCAAAGCCGCCTTCACCAAGGAAATGGCCGAGACCTTCAAGCGCCCGATGGGCGAACAGATCGAAGTCAAAGGTGAAGAATATGGAATGGAGTCCGGCAAGGTTGTGATCGCCTCGATCACCTCCTGCACCAACACGTCGAACCCCTATGTCATGATTGGCGCTGGTCTGGTGGCGAAGAAAGCGCATGAGCTGGGCCTGAATCGTCAGCCTTGGGTCAAAACCTCTCTGGCCCCTGGGTCGCAAGTAGTGTCCGAGTATCTTGAAGCTGCTGGTCTACAGGAACATCTGGACGCGATCGGCTTTAACCTTGTGGGCTATGGCTGCACCACCTGTATTGGTAACTCGGGTCCGATCCAGAAAGAAATCAGCGAAGCGATTGCCGAGGGTGATTTGGTCGCAACCTCGGTTCTGTCGGGGAACCGGAACTTTGAAGGTCGAATCTCGCCTGATGTCCGCGCCAACTATCTGGCCTCACCGCCGCTGGTTGTCGTTTACGCACTGGCGGGCACCATGGATATCGACCTGACATCCGAGCCAATCGGCAAGGACAAGGACGGTAACGATGTCTTCATGAAAGACCTCTGGCCGAGCCAAAAGGAAATCTCCGATCTGGTGCAGGAAACCGTGACGCGCGAGGCATTCCAGTCGAAATATGCCGACGTTTTCAAAGGCGACGAGAAATGGCAGTCGGTTGATACCACCGATGCAGAAACCTACGACTGGCCACCTGCTTCGACCTACATCCAGAACCCGCCCTATTTCCAGGGCATGGGACATGAACCCGGCACAATCTCGAATATCGACGGGGCGAAGGTTCTGGCCGTTCTGGGTGATATGGTCACCACCGATCACATCTCACCCGCTGGGTCCTTTGCGACAACAACTCCGGCTGGTAAGTACCTGATTGAACGTCAGGTTCAGCCGCGCGAGTTCAATTCCTACGGGTCGCGCCGTGGCAACCACGAGGTCATGATGCGCGGCACCTTCGCCAATATCCGCATCAAGAACGAGATGCTGGACGGCGTTGAAGGCGGCTATACAAAAGGACCCGATGGCGAGCAGACGTCGATCTATGACGCCTCGATGGCCTATCAGGCAAACGGCACACCGCTGGTCGTTTTCGGGGGCGAGCAATACGGCGCGGGGTCTTCGCGCGACTGGGCGGCCAAAGGGACTGCTTTGTTAGGTGTCAAAGCCGTGATCGCCGAGAGCTTTGAGCGTATCCACCGCTCGAACCTCGTCGGAATGGGTGTGATCCCGTTCGAGTTCACAGGCGGCGATAATCGCAAAACGCTGGGTCTGAAAGGCGATGAAACCGTCTCAATCCACGGATTGGACTCGGTTGAACCACTGCAAGAGGTGCCCTGCACAATCGTATATGGCGATGGGACCGAGAAGACGATCGCCCTGAAGTGCCGCATCGATACCGCGCCCGAAATCGAGTACATCGAAAACGGCGGTGTGCTGCAATATGTGCTGCGCAACCTCGCAAAATCTTAGTAACGCAATAGCTTACAATCCGATCTTCACCTCCGGCCCAGCGCCGGGGGTTTTGTTTTCTGGTCATTTATTCAAAAGTCTGAAACTGTTAGGCGAAAGCACATCTGGAACCCAATCACTATGAAAAAACCTAACGCCTTGCTGGTTTGCTCGCTCAGCGTCATCTCGGTGATCGGGATATGGGGCGTGATCGATATCCAGAGCCTGGTGACTTGGGCCAACGGCATCGTGCAGCAAACCTTCCACAGTCGCGGATGGTTCGTGATGCTCGCGGCCTCGGGCATGTTGATCGGGTGTTTGGTTCTCGCATTTTCGCCCTATGGCAACATTCGTTTGGGCCGGGATGATGAAGAGCCCGAGTTCTCGACCGCCACTTGGATCTCAATGCTATTCTCGGCCGGAATGGGCGTCGGATTGCTGTTCTGGGCCGTCGCCGAGCCACTAACCCATTTCAACTTCATCTCAGGCATGGCCCCCGATTTTGTTGCCGCGCAGCAGGCGATGCTGGCGACAAACTTCCACTGGGGCCTGCACGCCTGGGCGATTTACGGCTCCACCGCGCTGACCATCGCTTATTTCAGCTTTCGGCGCGGGACGGGCATGATGGTCAGCGCCCCGATCAAAAGCCTGTTTCCCGGTGAACGCTGGGCCGAGCGGGTCGGGTGGCTGTCGGATTTCATGGCCATCGTCGCCATCGCCATCGGCGTTGGCGGCTCCATGGCCATGGGCGTGTTTCAGGTTGCGGACGGGATCGCGGTTCTGGGTGGTCGGGAAACGGTTGGTGCCCTTCTGATCGGCGTTGTTTTCCTGGCGATGGTCGCAGCCTATATCCCTGCTCTGTTGATTGACCTTGGCCAAGGCATGGCGCGTTTGTCGAATGCAGCAATGCTGATCGCGATCTGCCTTGTGGCCTATACGGTTGTCCTCGGCCCCACAGAGTATCTGTTGAACACTGTGGTTCAGGGGTTCGGCGATTACGTCACCAATGTCATCCCTCGGGGCTTTCAGACCTTCACGTTCTTCGGCGATGACGTCACCAAATGGTTCAGCGACTGGACCCTGACCTACATGGTCTGGTGGATCGCCTGGGGGCCATTTGTCGGCGTGTTCGTCGCGCGTATCTCTCGCGGTCGCACGATCCGAGAATTCGTGATCGGAGTGCTCTTCGCACCCACACTGTTCTCGATCCTTTGGTTTGGTGCCTTTGGCGGCATTGGTCTGTTTGAGGCGCTCAACGGTGCCGGAGAGCTGTTGGCCTATACGCAAACAAACATCGAGCGTGTAACTTTTGCCCTGCTCGACCGTTTGCCGCTGTCGCTGATCACAACACTCGCAACCGTAGCCGCGGCGTTTCTGTTCATCGTAACCAGCGTCGTCAGCGCGGCCTTTGTGCTGGGCACCTTCTCGACCGAAGGGGATGAAAATCCGCCACCGCGCGTGCGCCTGCTCTGGGGCGCATTACTGGGCCTGTTGAGCGTCGCGATGATCCTGTCGGGCTCGGTGGACTCGGTCAAAGTCCTGATTTCACTTGGAGCGCTACCCTTTGTGTTCATCTCGGTTCTGCTGATGGTCTGCCTATTCCGAGGGTTACGAGAGGAGGGGCAAATCCATGCTGATCGGTGATCTGACAGACACCCTGATGAACCTCACCACATTTGCCTTCATCGGCGCAATGATCTGGATTTTGGTTCGCAAGTAGCTGCTTGAATCTCTGCCGCTTTACCGATTTTCTGCGACTATGGAAAAAGTCGCATTGATAACCGGCGGCGCGCGCGGCATTGGGCGCGCAATCGTCGAAGACCTGGGCCGCGATCACCGCATTGCATTTACATGGCTGTCGAGCGAACCGATGCCAGATCTTTTGGTCGGGGATAAACTGGCTATACGTTCCGACCTATCTGCGCCAGATCAGCCTGCCAAGGTGATCGAACAGGTAGTGCAGCACTTTGGGCGGCTTGATGTGATCGTCAATAACGCCGGTCTGGTGAAATCTACGCCGAAAGAAGAATTTCAGGCCGAGAATCATCGCGCCATTCTGGACCTTAACCTACTGGCTCCAGCCGCGTTGTTAACCGCCGCGCTGCCGCATCTGAAACGCGATGCCTCAATCGTCAGCATCTCATCAATGAACGCAGTCCTGCCCCCCCGAGACGCAGTGACCTATGGCGCCAGTAAAGCGGCCTTGAACCTGTGGACCCGCGCCATGGCCAAAGAGCTTGGGCCCGAGGGGATACGTGTCAACGCAGTGGCGCCAGGCGCGATTAACATTCCCGAAGCACCTCGATCAGAGGAACTGACTGCTCTGTTTGTCAACGACACCGCCTTAGGACGCGCGGGAAAGCCCGATGATATCGCCAAGGCTGTTAGATTCTTGGCCTCGGATGCCGCGTCGTTTATCACCGGCGAGGTGTTAACCGTGACGGGTGGCTATCGCTTATGAGCCCCCCGCGGCTTTCTCAAGCGCCGGGCGGATCGTGCTCTCGATCACCCGCTGCGTAATCGGCCCGGCCCAGCGCAGAATAATCGTGCCCTCACCATCGACCACATAGGTCTCGGGCACGCCGTAGACGCCCCAATCCAGCCCCATACGGCCCTGTTCATCCCGTCCGATCCCGGCATAGGGATCACCCAGCTCGGTCAAAAAAGCCTCGGCATTGTCCAGTTGGTCTTTGTAGTTGATGCCGTAAACTGGAATCCCCTCGTCGGACAAAGCCTGCAGGTTGGGGTGTTCGACGCGGCACGGGGCGCACCAACTGGCCCAGTAGTTGACCAGCTTGACCTCACCATCACGCAGGGTGGCATCGTCGAAACCGGGTTTACCCGCGAATTCTGTCAGAACGACGGGCGGAGCAGGCTGCCCTTCGCGCGCCGAAGGCAAGGCATTGGGGTCGTCGCGGAACATGCCGATTCCAGCAAGCACAGCGAAGGCTCCGAAAATCAGAGGAGGCGCGATCATCAGGGGCGAAATCTTAGCCATTGCGCGACATCCTCTGTTCGACTTTCTCCATCTCAGCCCGCACCTTGCGGCCTCGGATCACGCTGAATCCCACCAGCGCAATCAGAAGCCCGATGGATACAACATAGGACCACAAAACAGTATCGGCATATTTTCCAAGATCAGGGATCATCCGTTCACCCTTTCCCGCGCCATCAGCGCCTTGGTTCGACGGGCTCGGATTTCGGTGCCCGTGCGATAGAAGACCAGCGCGATAAACAGAAGCACAAAGCCGATGATACACAGGAGCAGCGGATAGAAGTAGATGTTGCTAACCTTCTCCTCGGTATCCGTACCTGTGATCGCCCCTGCACGCATCACGGAAGCCCCCTGATGCAGCCCCTGATTCCAGAAATTCACCGCATACCGGCTGAGGAATGCAAAGACCGAGCCCACGAGGCAAAGGACCGAGGTCAGATCAGCCGCGGTGTCCGGATCTTCGATCGCCTCCCATAGCGCGACATAACCCAAATAAAACAGGAACAGAATCAGGAACGAGGTCAGGCGCGGATCCCAGGCCCACCATGTACCCCACATGGGCTGGCCCCAGATCGCTCCGGTGGCCAAAGCGATCAACGTCATCACGATGCCGATCGGCGCAGCGGCGCGGGCGGCCAATGCGCTCACATGGTGGCGGCGCACCAGCCAGACGAGCGAGGTCGCCAGCATCATGATCCAGCAATTGATCGCCATCAGCGCGGCAGGCACGTGCAGGTAGATGATCTTTACGGTCGAGCCTTGTTTGTAGTCATCAGGGGTAAAGAAGAAACCCCAGATCAATCCTACGACCAGACACAGACCTGCACCGATCCAGAAGAACGGAAGAACCCGCTCGCTGGTGGCGAGGAACTTGCGCGGATTGGCGTATTCCCAAAGGGCGTTGGCTTTGGCTGCGATTGTCATGGGCACTATCTAGTCCGAGTCGGCGTGGTTCTCAATTGACCTCAGTCAAGCTTTGTTGCCATCACCTAAGATTGATGCGCAAAACCGCTGCGCTGGCAAAGGGTAAAAGTGCGACCGTTGCGGCAGTAATCCCTGCCAGCATAAGCAGGGGCGTTTGCGTCTCCATGCCTGTCGCACCGCGTCGGGCAACCTCGGCCCCGAAGATCAATGTCGGCACGTAAAGCGGTAAAACCAGAAGCGACAGGAGCAGACCGCCCCGTTTCAGGCCCACGGTGAGGGCGGCGCCGAAGGTGCCGATAACGCTCATCGCCGGGGTGCCAAGCAGCAGTGAGATCACCAGCCACGAAAACCCAGGTACAGGCAGGTTTAGTAAAACGCCCAGAAACGGCGCAGCCAACACCAGCGGCAATCCTGTGGTCAACCAATGGGCTAGCGCTTTGATGGTGACGACCGACTCCAGTGGCAGCGGCGCGGTGGCAAGCAGATCAAGCGAGCCGTCTTCCCAATCCAGCGCCAGCAGACGGTCCAGCGAAAGCAGGCACGCCAAAAGCGCGCCCAGCCAAAGAACGCCCGGCGCGATGGTCGAAAGCAATGAGGATTGCGGGCCTACCGAAAATGGCACCAGAACTGTGACGATCAGGAAGAAAGCAAGACCGAGGCCAAAGCCACTCCCTGCGCGGAAGGCCAGTTTCAGATCACGCAGCAATAAAGCGATCACAGGAAGCCTCCATCGAAATCGTCGAAGGGTTTGGGTTTGGCCTTATTGGGACCGACGTCTAGTACCTCTCCATCCAGACCAAGGTCGATATGGGTGGCGATCAAAGCAGAGCCGCCCTGCCCCAGATGCGCGCGCACCGCATCCGCGAACATCTCCACGGCGTGACGATCCAGCGAGACTGTCGGCTCATCCAGCATCCAGATCGGGCGACCGGTAACCAGCATTCGCGCCAATCCCAGACGCCGTTTCTGCCCCGCCGATAGGTTGCCGGCGTGGCGGTCGGCCAGTTCGTTCAGGGCGAATGCATCCAAAGCGTGCTGGATATCACGGGTCCCAAAGACCGACGCCCAGAAGTTGAGATTTTCGACCACGGTGAGGGTCGGCTTTAACCCGTCAGAATGGGACGCATAAGCGATCTGGTCTTCTGCCCCTTCGATCTGTCCCACCAGCGGCGGCTGCAGGCCTGCAAGCGTACGCAGTAATGTTGTCTTTCCGATCCCGTTCGGCCCCCGCAGGATCAGCGCATTTCCGGCCTCAAGCGAGAAGCTCAGCCCTTCGAGCACGGGGACACCGCCGCGTGCGATGGCCAGGTCGGTTACTTTCAAAGTCATGAAGCCCGCTTAGCGGATTGTGCGTGTAGGCAAAAGGTCGGAATTGCCGCAGAGAGGCTGGTTGGATCGCAGTGAGGGGCCAGCCCCTCACACTCCCTGGGATATTTTTAGCCAGATGAAGAACAGATCCTCAGACCGGTATCAGCGCAAGCGCAACGCGGCGGCCTTCGGAAAGCAGCACGTTGTAGGTGCGGCAGGCAGCCGGAGAGTTCATGATTTCGACACCCAGCCCCGCCTCTTCCAATGTGGTACGCAGGTCGGCGGGGATGTGGGTCAGGTCTTTGCCCGTACCGATGAACAGAACGTCGACATGTTCGGACAAGGCCAGCAACGCCTGGGCGTCGGAGTAACCCGCCCAGGCCGATGTGCCAGTGGGGCCCGTCAAGACTGCCCCGTCATAAACCTGCCCCCCGATCCGAAAGAAGCCAGGTCCATAGCCATCGACGGGTTGGGCGTTTGTATATGTGATCTCGTTCAAACGCATGTGCGGGGTTCTAGCCCCAAAGCGGCAGGCCGGACAAGGCCGCTGTTGCGATCACCAGATAGGCTGCGGCGCGGTACGGCCTTTCATGTTCGGGTCGAAACATCCAGCCCCCCAGCCAGTTACCGGCGATGTTGGGGATCGCCAGCGCGAGGCCCAATCCGATGCTCGCCATCGAAAGACGCCCCATCCCGCCGAGGTATCCAAGGATCAGCAAATCGAAAACAAACAGGAACAGCAGGATCGTCGCGCGGATTATCTCAACTGGCAATGAACGCGACATGTAGAACAGGATGACAGCTGGTCCGGGAATCCCGACCACTCCACCGAGTAGCCCCGCTACCCCGCCAATTGCCACAACCATGCGGCGCCGCACCGTCCCGCGATAGCGCAGACCAAATATCAGTACGACAAGCATCGACAACGAGATCACACTGACCAAATAGCGAAATACTTCGGGTTGCGTAAGCGTCAGCAGCCATAAGCCGACCGGCAGAACTAATGCGCATCCGAGTAGAAGGCGCGCCAAATCTCCTTTGTCGACGACAGACCATGCGCGGCGTAGGTTTGGGATGGGACCGAATATGTCCATAACTGTCAGCGCGATGATCGCGCCGAAAGGTCCAAGATAGGGGCTGGCGATGGGCAGGAATATCAGGGCCGTGCCAAAGCCGGAGAAACCGCGCACGATGCCCCCAACAAAGGCAGCGAAAATGATAACGGCCAGACCGGTTGGGGTCTGGCCGAAATACTCAGGCATCGATGTTGGCAAACTGGTTGCCCGCCGTGTTCGACGGCTTCGACCAGTCGCGTTTGACCCCCAGCCACAGCAGGATGGTCGAGGCCACGAAGACCGACGAATAGGTCCCGACAATCACGCCCCAAATCATCGCGAAGACGAAGCCGCGGATCACGTCACCGCCCAGCACGTAAAGCGAGATCAACGCCAGCAGCGTGGTCACCGAGGTCATCACCGTCCGGCTAAGCGTTTCATTGATCGAGATATTCAAAACCTCTTTGAGGTCTTTCTTCTTGTATTTGCGAAGGTTTTCGCGAACGCGGTCAAAGACAACCACGGTGTCATTCAGCGAATAGCCGACAATGGTCAGGAGCGCCGCGATGATGGCCAGGTCAAAGCGAATTTGCAGTTCCGAGAAGATACCAATTGTCAGGATCACGTCATGCACCAGCGCGGCGACCGCACCCAGAGCAAACTGCCATTCGAACCGGAGCCAAATGTAGACAAGCACCGCACCAATCGCCAAGGCGACGGCGATAACGGCGGTCTGGATCAACTCACCCGAGACCTTGGGGCCCACAGATTCGACCGAAACGAACTGAATGTCCGGCGCGGCAACAGTCAATGCTTCTTCAACGGCGGTAACGATTGCTGCAGACACAGCTTCGGCTCCATCCTGGGCCTGAATACGGATCATGGCGACGTTTTCATCCTCGCCAAAGGTCGGATCGAAAATCTCTGTGATGGTCACATCACCAAGTTCCAGCGGCGCAATGGCGTCGCGATAGGCGCCCACGTCGATCTCTTGCGCGGATTGCGTGCGGATCGTGGTGCCCCCGCGGAAGTCGATACCGAAGTTCAGCCCCTGCAGCAGGAACGACGTGAAGGCGATCACCATCATTAGGCCCGAGATTCCCAACCAGATCTTCCAGCGGCTGAAGAAATCGAACGAGGTGTTTTGCGGTACGAGTTTCAGTCTCATGTCAAACCTCGATCGTTTTCGGACGGCGGCGTTCGAACCAGATTACGATCATCAGGCGCGTTACAAAGATCGCGGTGAAGACCGAGGTCAGAATACCCAGACCAAGTGTAATGGAGAACCCGCGTACCGGCCCGCTACCCATGGCAAACAGGATGGTTGCGGTGATGAACGTGGTTACGTTCGCGTCCAGAATGGCCGAAAGCGCCTTTTCATAGCCCAGCTCGATGGCGCGCGCAGGGCCTTTGGCAGATTTCAGTTCTTCGCGAATGCGTTCAAAGATCAGCACATTGGCGTCTACAGCCATACCGACCGTCAGTACGATGCCAGCGATTCCTGGAAGGGTCAGCGTCGCACCGATCAACGAGAGCAGTCCGAAGAGCAAGCCCACATTCAGGATCAGCGCAATATTGGCGAAGATGCCAAACAGGCCATAGCTGAGCGCCATGAACACCAATACTGCGACAAACGCCACAATGGTAGCGACTTTACCCGCATCAATGCTGTCTTGCCCCAGCTCCGGGCCGATGGTGCGCTCTTCAAGAAATTCCAGGCCCGCAGGCAAGGCCCCGGCACGCAGCAGGACCGCCAGATTGGTGCTTTCCTCAACCGTGAAGTTACCGGTGATGATGCCGGAACCGCCAGGAATATGGCTTTGGATTACAGGGGCCGAGATCACCTCATCATCCAAAACAATGGCGAACGGCGCGCCGATATTTTCTAGCGTGTAGTCACCAAACTTGCGGGCACCAGAAGTGTTGAACCGGAAGCTGACCGCAGGGCGTCCGTTCTGATCGAATGACGGTTGTGCGTCGACCAGCTCTTCCCCGGTTACCACCGGCGCTGATTCCAAGGTGTAATAAACCCCGTCCTCATCGATCGAAGGAACAACTTCTTCACCCACACCCGCGATGGCGTCAGGATCAGTACCGCGCCCCACCACGGGGTTGAACGTCAGCTGAGCCGTGGTGCCGATAATGTCTTTCAACTCACCTGCGCTACCGATGCCCGGCACCTGTATCAGTATCCGGTCAGCACCTTGGCGTTGGATTGTCGGTTCTCGCGTGCCGACTTCGTCGATGCGGCGACGAATAATCTCAAGCGCCTGACGCACCGTACGGTCATCCGAGGCAAGCTTTTCAGCCTCGGACAATTGTACGACAATGGTATCTCCTTCAGCGCGGGCTTCGATGTCAGTGGCCCCAACCCCGGTCAGTGTTTGCACCTGACGCGCCAGACCGCGCACGACTTCCAGCGCACGCGACATACCTTCGGGCTGACTAATGCGCACGCGAATCTCATCAGGGGCCGAGTCTTGTCGGCGAATGGTGCCTACCGTGGCGCGCTCATCGCGCAACGCATCGCGGATTTCGGGCCACATCGCCTCCATCCGAGATTCGTAGACGTCATCAACCTTAACTTCAGCCAGCAGATGCGCACCGCCGCGCAAATCGAGACCCAGATTGACAAGCGATGAAGGCAGCCAGTTCGGCCATTGAGCCGCCTCTGCCTGCATCTCAGGTGTATCGATGCCAAGCTCAATTGCGGCTTTGGCATCATTCGATTGCTCAACGCGTGTATAGAACGCATTCGGCAGGGCCAACAGTAGGCCGATCACGCAGACCGACCATATTAGGACCCGTTTCCAGGAATCAATTTGCAGCATTACCCTGCCTTTTCAAGGATTTAACGCGCGAAGTTACTTCGCCGGTTCGGTCTTGTTCAGAACCTGAGCGATGGTCGATTTGACCACGCGAACCTTCACGCCTTCGGCAATCTCGACTTCGATCTCGTTATCGCCTTCCTTGACCTTGGACACCTTGCCGATCAGCCCACCTTGCGTGACAACCTGATCACCCCTGCGCACGGCTTCGACCATGGCCTGATGTTCCTTCATCTTCTTCTGCTGCGGGCGGATCAGCAGAAAATACATGATCCCGAAAATCAGGATCAGCGGGAGAAACTGGGCGATTGCGCCACCTTCCATGACATATTCCTTTGTTCTGGTAATGCAGAGGGCTCTCTGCAAAGTTGGCGCGAACCTATGCTTTGGTTCAGACGTTTGCAAGCAAACGCATCTGCAATTCACCTATCAAGTGCACAGGATTGATGCGGGACGTTGCAGATATGTTCTAGGCAGCCCCGGCAAGTCGGATATAGTTGTGGCCAGGGGGGCCTAATGATTCAATTAATCCAGACCTTTGGCAAGTTTATTCGCCTAATCCTTTTGACGGTTTCTCTTTGTCTCTTGGCACCACCACTTTGGTCACAGAACGTAATCGGAGAAGAACAAAACACAGAGGATTCTGAAACACAGACCTTTCAGGCTCCAGTTATCGTTGATGGCGATACACTGTTTCATGTGCGCGGCTCCAGCGCTTTGCCCGCAAACGAGCGGGCGGAGGGTGTTCAGAACAAGATCATTGAAGTAGCCGAATCCTCGGATGCAAAGAAAGTTTCGATAACCTTCGAGGACTCTGAATTCGGGATCCGGATATTTGCCGATGGCATCCAGGTTTCGATCGTGACCGATGCGGATTCCGAACTTGAACAAATGGATCTGAATGTTCTCGGGTTATTGCACGGCCAAGCTATTGAACAGGCGATCGAAAACTACCGCGCCAATCGCACGGAACAAGCACGCGTTTCGGGTGCTATCGAGGCCCTGGCCTGGACGCTCGGCTTCGCGTTATTCGTTGTCATCATTCTCTGGTTACACCGACGCATCAGGCGGCGGACGCTTAAACTGGTTAAACGCTATCTCAAAAACGTCGAAACCGCGACCGCCAAGAGCGTCCAGGCCGAGGCCATAGCGGCATTGATCCGGTATGCCCTGAATTTCGTATTGCTGGTGATCTTTTTCCTTGGCTTCTATTACTATCTCTCCTTCGTTCTGCTGGCCTTTGCCGAAACGCGATACTTTGCGCAATTGCTGCTGACCTACCTGACCGAGCCGGTCCTGCTGATCTTCAAGGGTATCCTCAGCTATTTCCCGAACCTGATCATGCTGGTGCTTATCACCTGGATAACGATGTATATCATCCGGGGAATGCGCGTGTTCTTTGACGCAGTCGAAGCGGGATCGTTCGATCTTGGCGATTTCGAGAAACACTGGATTGGCCCCACGTTTAACATCGCCCGGGTTGTTGTGATACTGATCGCACTAGTCTTTGCTGTCCCTTACATTCCCGGATCGGACTCTGCGGCCTTTCAGGGACTGACTATCCTTGTCGGCGCGATGCTGTCGCTGGGCGCGAACTCGGTGGTCTCGAATATGCTGGCGGGGCTTTTCGTGATTTATCGCCGCTCGACTTCGCTCGGGGACCGTATCCAGATCGGAGACCACATCGGAGATGTAGTGCAGATCAAGCTGATGGAGACACATCTGAAGTCGATCAAGAATGAGCTGATCTCGATCCCGAACGCGCAATTGATGAATTCGGACGTGGTGAACTTCTCAAAAAAAACCGATGGCAATGGGTTGCTGCTGCATACAACGGTTGGGATCGGATATGAAGAACCGCCCGAGAAGGTCGAAGCGATGCTGATCGAGGCCGCACATCGTACCAAGAGCATCAAAGCCAAACCCGAACCCTTTGTTTTGTGGACTGCTTTGGCGGATTACGCGATCAATTATCAGATCAACGGATATAGCACACGGGGCAGTATCATCCCGAAGATCCGCTCGGATTTGCATCGCAACATCGTTGCCGTGTTCAACGAAAACAACGTGCAAATCATGACACCTTCGTACATGGCTGATCCGCCCGAGCCGAAGATCCCAGCGGAAGAGTGGGATGGCCATCTGGCACATGAAACGCACGACGACGCGGATAAGTCGTAACCGGCGCTACACCCTTCCTTTCAGATGGTGCATAAGCGGTTTCAGTGATTCACGCATTTAAGGATCTGAACCATGCACGACATCCGCGCCATTCGCGAAAACCCAGCCGCCTTCGACGCCGCCCTTGCGCGCCGTGGGGACGCGCCGGTGTCGTCAGACCTGCTGAGGCTAGACGAAAGCCGTCGCGCGAAAATCCTCGCGGCCGAGACGGCGCAGGCGGAGCAAAACAAGGCCTCCAAAGAGGTTGGTGCCGCCAAAGGGCGCGGCGATGAGGCCGAATTCGAACGTCTGCGCGCGCTGGTGGCCGAGAAAAAGGCCGAAGTGGCCCGGATGCAGACCGAAGCCAAGGACCTGGACGCTCTGCTGACCGACCAGTTGATCCGTATCGCCAACCTGCCGGCAGAGGATGTGCCCGAGGGCGCGGATGAGAATGACAATGTCGAGATCAGCCGCTGGGGCACGCCGGGTGAACTGAATTTTGCCCCGAAAGAGCATTTTGAAATCGAAGCCGTTCAGAACGGTATGGATTTTGAGACGGCTGCCAAACTCTCTGGCTCGCGCTTTGTGCTGCTCTCGGGCGGCGTCGCGCGCATCCATCGCGCTCTGGCGCAATTCATGCTGGACACGCATATCAATGAGAACGAGCTGACCGAGGTTAACGGCCCGGTCCTGGTTCTCTCGGAAATGATGCAAGGCACTGGCCAGCTACCGAAATTCGGCGAGGACAGCTATCAGACCCGCGAGGGCTGGTGGTTGATCCCAACCTCCGAAGTGTCGCTGACCAACATCGTCAACGACACGATGATCGAGGAAAGCTATCTGCCCCGCCGTTATACCGCGCATTCCCTGTGCTTCCGGTCCGAAGCGGGCTCGGCGGGCAGGGACACGCGCGGGATGCTGCGCCAGCACCAGTTCGAAAAGGTCGAGATGGTCTCGGTCACGCATCCGGACAAATCGGACGACGAGCAAAAACGCATGCTGCGCTGCGCCGAAGGCATTCTGGAAAAACTGGGCATCCCCTATCGCACCGTCATTCTGTGCACGGGCGATATGGGTTTTGGCGCACGTCGCACCTATGACATCGAGGCTTGGCTACCCGGTCAGGACACCTATCGCGAGATCAGTTCGGTTTCGACCTGCGGTGATTTCCAGGCCCGCCGAATGAACGCACGCTTCCGGCCAGAAGCTGGCGGTAAGCCGGAATATGTTCACACCTTGAACGGGTCTGGTCTGGCTGTCGGGCGCTGCCTGATCGCCGTGCTTGAGAATGGCCAAAACGCAGATGGCACGGTGACCCTGCCTGAAGCCTTGGGCCCCTATCTGGGCGGCAAGCTTACGCTACAGATCGACGGTAAACTGGCATAACAAAACCGGCATCGATGATGCCGGTTCCCGATTGACAAGGCGAAGAAGAGTTACTTCTTCGCCTTTTTCTTATTGCTCTTCTTACCAGATTTTTTTTTAGACGTTTTGCCGGACTTTTTGTCAGACTTCTTCTTAGCGTCCTTCTTCTTGTTGTCCTTTTTGGGCTTTTTGTCTTTCTTGCCCTTCTTGGACTTTTCCTTGACCTTTTCCTTGGCTTTGGAAAATGCTGCTTCCATTTCGGATTTCTTCTTCGCAGCCTTCTCAGCCTTGGCTTTGGCCTTTGCCTTTTTCTTCGCCTTGGCCTCGGCAGCGACTCTCTCCGCCGCAAGGCGTTCTTCTGTGGCTTTTCGCTCGGCCTCGGCCTTGTTCGCGGCGGCATTGCTTTTTGCAGTTGCCCGACGTACCGCAGATTGCTTTGCTGCTGGCTTTTGCGTGCTTGAGCCGCGTGCTGGTGCACGAGCCGCGGCCTTGGGTTTGGCACCTGCAACAGCCTTCGCCGCTGCGATCAACTTGGTTGCGCGGGCAATACCGACGCGCGGAATACCAAGCATGTCTTCAGGTTTGGCCTTGGCTAAGGCTTCTGCTGTTTTGAAGCCCTTTGAATTCAGCGCCCGCTCCAGCGTTGGCCCTACCCCACTCACGTCGGCAACTGCGGTCATGTTGGTTCCTTTCATTGTCTCCACCTGGCAACGTAAGTGTTTTGGCATCGACCAAAAAGTAGAGAGATTGACAGCATTTGTAGCGTTAACCGCTTTCGGCCAGCCGGTGCTGTTCTGTTCTGTTGGGGAACGGGACAAGGCGTTTGGCTTCCTCATCCCAAAGCTTCAGGTTCAGTGCCGCCACTGCTTCGGGAAATTTGATCCGACGCGGCGTGTATTCCGGGGGTAAGTTATAGTGGCACGCGCGCAGACGATAGGACGGAATGCGCGCATTGAAGTGGTGAATGTCGTGCAAGGTGATGCAAGCTACGGCATTGTCAAACCACCAACCGAAATCCAATGCCGATGATCCTTCCAGCGCTGCTAGCTTGGGGTCCAACTCAGGACGTCGGTCCCAATAGGTGTCTTCGAAATTATGCTGCAGATACACTAGAAACACACCAAGCATGCCCCCGAGCAGAGAAAAGACCAACCAGACTAAAATACCGGTGGCGCCTGCAATCAGGTAAAGCAGTCCCAGAAACACGATAATTGAGAGGTTATGCAGCAGCACACCCATCACCCCAAACCGAACAGTATTCTTGGGCCAGCGATAGCGAATGAAGTAGGTGAACAAAGCACCAACTGGCACAAGAATGAACGGGTTCCGGTAAAGCCTATAAAACAGACGCGTTTTCCAATCGGCTTCGTTCCATTCACGCAGCGTCATTGTGTGAATTTCACCTGTCTCGCGATGTTCGAGGTTTCCGATCCCAGCATGGTGCAGATTATGGTTCTGCTTCATCACTTCGAACGGGGCGAAGGTAAATGGCGACAATCCGTGGCCAGCCCATTCGTTTTGCAGACGGGTTTCAAACAGCGAATGGTGACCGCAATCATGCTGCAGCACGTATAGACGGACTGCAGAAAAGGCAAAAACGATCCCTGCCGGAATCATGACATACCACTGGTCCACATACGTGATCGCCAAAGCCAGCGATGCGAAATACACCGCAAATGTTCCAAAATAGCTAAGGGCGGCAAGCGTATTGTCCTGTACCGCGTATTGTCTTGTATATTCTCTCAGATCCATCACGCCCGCTCCCCAGGGTGGTCCGACCAATCTCAAACTCAAATTACGTGCGGCAAACCCGCAATCAAGCAGCACGTACAAATACAAATGCACGCACTTGAATGCTAGCGCGCGGAAACGGGGCTGTCACGCCCCCTCACTGAAAATGCTGAAAATTAGCGCGGTTACGCGCGTCCCTTGAGATGCTTGGCCAAGGCGCCTGCGTTCTTCTTGCGACGGCCCTTGTAGGGGTTCTTGTCGCCCTGCCCACGCAAAGTCAGGCGTATCGGGGTGCCCGGCATGTCAAAATCCTCGCGCAACCCATTGACCAGATAGCGGTTGTAGCTTGCGGGCATCTTGTCGGGATGCGAGCACATCACGACGAACCCCGGTGGGCGCGTCTTGGCCTGAGTCATATAACGCAGCTTGATCCGACGACCCTGCGGCGCTGGAGGCGGGTGCTGTTCCAGCATGGCGGTCAGCCAACGGTTCAGCGCTGCGGTCGGCACGCGGCGGTTCCAAACGTCATGAGCACGCAGGATCGCGGCGCGTAAACGCTCCAGCCCCCTACCTGTTTTGGCCGATACCGTGATCAGAGGCGCACCACGCAGTTGTGGCAACAAACGGTCAAACGACTCTTTCAGGTCACGAAGTTTTTCTTGCTTGTTGTCCTCGATGTCCCACTTGTTCACGGCGACGACCACGGCGCGGCCTTCGCGTTCAGCCAGATCGGCGATCCGCAGATCCTGCTGTTCGAACGGGATGGCCGCGTCCAACAGAACCACGACGACTTCGGCAAACTTGACCGCCCTCAGACCATCCGAGACCGAGAGCTTCTCCAACTTCTCCTGCACCTTGGCCTTCTTGCGCATCCCAGCTGTGTCGAAGATCCGCATCGGTGTGCTGTCGCCATCTGGGTCAGCCCAATCGATCCGCAAGCTGATAGCGTCACGGGTAATCCCGGCCTCGGGGCCGGTCAGCAGACGATCCTCCCCGATGATCTTGTTGATCAAAGTGGATTTACCCGCATTTGGCCGCCCAACCACAGCCACCTGCAGAGGTTTATCAGCCGTGATCAAAGGGGCTTCACCCTCGCCATCCTCGTCCAGTTCGATATCAATCTGGGGGCTGTCGTCCTGCGCCTTTTCTGCTGCCGCATCCGCCAGTGGCATAAGTTGGGCATAGAGATCGGTCATCCCTTCGCCATGCTCGCCAGACAGGCGCACCGGTTCGCCAAGACCAAGGTTGTAAGCCTCAAGCACACCCGCATCGGCCGCGTTGCCTTCGGCCTTATTGGCGGCAAGGATCACATGCTTGGATTTTTTGCGCAGGATATCAGCAAACATTTCATCGGTCGGCGTAAGCCCTACCCGCGCGTCGATCATGAACAAGCAAACATCAGCCATGTCCACAGCACGCTCGGTCAGTCGCCGCATCCGGCCCTGCAGGCTGTCATCGGTCGCGTCCTCAAGACCCGCCGTATCGATCACAGTAAAGCGCAGATCTCCCAAACGGCCCTCGCCTTCGCGCAAATCACGTGTCACGCCAGGCTGGTCGTCGACCAAAGCCAGACGTTTGCCCACGAGGCGATTGAATAGGGTGGATTTGCCCACATTCGGGCGCCCCACAATGGCGAGGGTCAGCGACATGTTCTCATCTTTCAAGACTCAAGAAGCGCCCTTTAGCGCATCTTGTCGTCAACGGAAAGCGTGCAATTCGCCCTTGGTCGAAACGACATAGAGCGTCTGACCCGCCACAACCGGCGCAGTGGTCGCGCCGCCCGGCACTTCGATCTGATGGACCAACGCGCCGTCAGCTGGATTGAAGAAGCGTAGATACCCATCGTTCGAAGCTACAACCAGCCGCCCTCCGGCCATGATCGGGCCGTAATGAGCAAAGATCGGACCCCGACGGCCCGGCTTGTTCTTGACGAATCCGGGCAGATCGATTGCCCAGACAATCGAGCCATCCGCTGCGTCCAGACGCACCAGTTGGCTGCGATCGCTGATCAGGAATACACTGTTTCCTGCTGGCCAGACCGTATCAACCGCACCTTCCAGAGCGGTCCAGTTCCGCTCACCTGAACCAGTATCAAAGGAAACCGTACGACCCGAGTGGTTGCCGATCAGGATCGAATTGCCAGACACCATAGGCCCGGCTGTCACGTCTACGATCTGAGCCGCCGCGCGACCCCGGCGGCCACCCGCTACAGATGCGTTCCAACGCAAGATGCCTCCCCGGCGAAAAGTCGCGGCAATGTCACCCGACCCAAATGCAAAAACCGACAGGTCCGAAGCGATGACCGGCGCTGGTGCACCCAAAACGTTCCCGACGCTCGGAGTGCCGTCAATCTGCCAAATGATCCGGCCGTCCTTTGTGTTCACCGCCCAGCCGGTCTCGTCCCCGGCCACCAGATAGAGAATCCCGCCACTGACCAAAGGCGCGCCACTGCCGGTTGCATTCAAACGCTTTTGCCACTTTTGAGCGCCTGTTTTAGCATCTAACGCGGTCAAACGACCAAAACCCGATGAGACGTACAGCACACCATCGGCGTAAGCGAGCCCGCCCCCCGTGGCATCGACGTCTTTTTCATTCGGTGGAATCAGATTGGTGCTCCAGGCAACTTGCCCCTGTGGCGTCACCGCCGAAACAGTCGCACCGGAATCGAGCGTATAAATCAAACCACCCGCAACAACCGGGTCTGCAGTAATCCGCTGTTTCCGGCTGTCGCCGGAACCAATGTTGGCTGACCAGATACGCTGTGGCGTGGGGTTCAATGCGGCATTTGTAGTGCGAAATTCAGGGGTGCCTGGGCTTTGCGACCAGTTCGCGTTCCGGCTTTGGGCCGGAATGCTAATTGGCTTGGCGCCACGTGTTTCAACGGTTTCGTTGTCAACGGCGGCGCGAATATCCTCACGCTCACCGGGCAAAATAACCTCTGGTTCCTGACACGCGCTCAGCGCAGTCAAGGAAACTGCCGCGGCGACCAATCCAAAGCGTGAGAAATAACGTGTTACCATATTCGACAAACTCGCCTGTGATGTTCCGTTTCGCTGCCGGGTCAACCCTGCTGGGTTGCGACAGGCTCGGGCACACCCCCAAGCGCAATGATCAGTTGGGCTGCGCGTTGCTGTAGATCGGCGCTGGCTTCGGCGTCCTGGCGCAAAGCCTGCAAGCGATCCAACGCAGCCTGTGTACTTCCCTCGGTCACATCAATCAGGGCCAGCTGCTCCTCGGCAAGCAAGCGCAAAGGCGCACCGGGTATCGCAAGCGCCTCGAATTGTTGACGGCGATCTGCGACGGGCATCGTGTCGGCTTGCAGCAGCAACGCCTTGAAGCTTGCAATCGCCCGGTAGATTTCTGGCAAATCCCCCTGTGTAGCGATCGCGTTCAGGCTGTTCACAGCATCCTGATGCGACCCTGCATCGGCCTGCGATGCAGCCAATAACATATTCAGAACCGCGTCACCTCCCGCAGATGAGGCATCGACCGCTCGCAGGCTGGCTGCGCGCTCATCGGATGCGTTCTGAGACAAAGCAGACAGAATCGCATCACCCAGAGCTTCGGCCTGGTTTGTATCGCGCGCCTTGCGGTATTCGTTGAATGCCGCGCCACCTACAATAGCAACGACAGCGACAACACCCACCCAACCCCATCGGCGCAATAGCAGGTACATGCGATCGCGGCGCACCTCTTCGGTGACCTCATCAATAAAACTGTCGACGTCGCTCATCCCTGCCCCCAGGCTTAAGTGTCCGGTTTTCTAGCGCCATGTCATACCGCGCCGTTCAGGCCAAGCCAAGTGCTCGAATCCACACATTTGCCCGCATCCGCATCGCCCTTGCGAAAAAAACTAAACCGAACTATTCAGTTCAGTATGGAAAAGCCGTGTCTATTACCCCATTTCAAGTGATAGAGGCGAGAGCCAGCCGCGCGAACAGATCTGGAGATTGTACCGCATGCGATTGATTTCATTCGTTAACGCTGTTTTGGTTATTATTGCGTTGTATTTTCTTGTATTCGAACGCGACACGCTTTTTGCGTTCGCTGGTCGCGGGGATGAGCCTGCTGAAGCCGCAACTGAGGTTTCGGAATCAGTGCCTGCTCCGGATGCGATAGGTGTTGTCGTGGTGCGTTCGACTGCGCGCGAAATCGGCAGTGCGGTCCAGTTGCGCGGTCAAACCAAGGCAAATCGCCAGGTCGAGGTACTGGCTGAGACGATCTCGACCGTCGTGTCCGAACCTAAACGCAAAGGCGCATTTGTCGAAGCGGGTGATCTACTGTGTGAGCTGGATCCCGGCACCCGCCCTGCAAGTCTGGCCGAAGCGATGGCTGCAAAACTTGAGGCCGAAAGCCGTGTCCCCGAAGCCGAAGCACGTATCGAAGAGGCTCATGCTCGTCTGGCCGAGGCTGAAATCAATCTGAAAGCAGCGCGCAAGCTGTCTGAAACCGGGTTCGGTTCGGAAACGCGCCGCATCTCGAGCGAGGCCGAAATGAGCACCGCCGAGGCTGGCATCAAATCCGCTGAGGCTGGTCTGGAATCAACGCAAGCGGGCATTGAAGCCGCCACTGCAGCGGTTGCGGCCGCCCAACGCGAGATGGATCGCCTCACTATCGAGGCACCGTTTAAGGGGCTGCTGGAAAGCGATACCGCGGAATTGGGCAGCCTGATGCAGCCCGGTTCGCTGTGTGCGACCATTATCCAGCTCGACCCAATCAAGTTGGTGGCTTTTGTGCCTGAAACCGAAGTGAACCGGATTATCGTCGGTTCGATGGCGTCTGCACAACTGGTCACAGGCTTGCAGGTCGAAGGGCGCGTCACCTTCCTGAGCCGCTCGGCCGATGAAACCACCCGCACGTTCGAGGTGGAAATCACCGTTCCCAACCCGGAACTTCTGATCCGTGATGGCCAGACCGCCAATATCCAAATCGCTGCCGAGGGCGTCAAAGCACATCTGCTGCCGCAATCCGCGTTGACCCTGAACAATGAGGGCGAACTTGGTGTACGCACCGTTGTCGCTGACAACGTTGTCGATTTCGTCCCGATCCGCCTGCTGCGCGACACTGCCGAGGGTGTTTGGGTTGGCGGCCTGCCAGAATCCGCCGATATTATCGTGATCGGTCAGGAATTCGTGACACGCGGCGTAACCGTTGCGCCGACCTACAGGGAAGCATCGCAATGACGGGTATCGTCAGTTGGGCCGCAAGCCGAGCCAGAATGGTTCTGGCTTTCATCGCGATCTCGCTGGTTATCGGCGGATATGCTTATGTAGGGCTGCCGAAAGAGGGTGAGCCGGATATCGATATCCCGATGCTATTTGTATCGGTCCAGTTTCCGGGCATCTCGGCGGAGGATAGCGAGAGCCTACTGATCAAGCCGATGGAAACCGAGATGGCCGATCTCGACGGGCTAGACTCGATGACCGCCACTGCTGCTGAAAGCTACGCGGGCGTTCTGTTGGAATTCGAGTTCGGTTGGGACAAATCCGCCACCATCGCCGATGTGCGCGACGCCATGAACAGCGCACAAGCTGATTTCCCTGATGGGGCCGAGCAGTATACGATTACTGAGGTCAACTTCTCAGAGTTCCCCATCGTAATTGTTAACCTGACCGGTCCGGTCCCCGAGCGCACTATGGCGCGCGTTGCCAAAGACCTGCAGGACGAGCTTGAGGCGTTGGATGCGGTGCTTGAGGCGGGCATTGCCGGAAACCGCGATGAAATGCTTGAGGTCGTGATCGACCCGCTCCGGCTTGAGGCGTACAACGTCACGGCCGCTGAACTGATCAACGTTGTGCAGAACAACAACCAACTGATCGCGGCGGGTGAGGTTGAAACCGAGCAGGGCACGTTCTCGGTCAAGATCCCTTCTTCATTCAAGACTGCACAAGACGTCTATGGCCTGCCCGTCAAGGTCAATGGCGACCGCGTGGTCACCTTGGGTGAACTGGCCGAGATTAACTATACTTTTGAGGACCGCGCAGGCACGGCCCGGTTCAACGGAGAATCCACCGTCGCGCTGCAGGTCGTCAAACGCAAGGGCTTCAATCTGATCGACACCGTCGCGCTGATCAAATCCACCGTCGCAGAGGCTCAGACCAATTGGCCAGCCGAGTTGCAGGCCGCAGTTGATGTAGGCACCTCGAACGACCAAAGCCGCATCGTCGATTCGATGGTGCGTCAACTTGAGGGGTCGGTTCTGACCGCCGTCGCGCTTGTGATGATCGTGGTTCTGGCATCTCTTGGAACGCGCGCCGCGTTGCTGGTGGGCTTTGCGATCCCGACATCGTTCCTGTTGTGCTTCGCCTTTCTGGCGATGATCGGGGTCACAATCTCGAATATGGTGATGTTCGGCCTGATCCTTGCAGTGGGTATGCTTGTTGATGGTGCCATCGTTGTGGTGGAATATGCCGACAAGCGCATCAAAGAAGGCGTCGGCCCGATGCACGCCTATGTCGAGGCGGCGCAGCGGATGTTCTGGCCGATTGTCTCATCAACCGCCACAACTTTGTGCGCCTTCCTGCCGATGCTGTTCTGGCCCGGTATTCCCGGCGAGTTCATGAAGATGCTGCCGATCACGCTGATCTTCGTTCTGTCGGCTTCGCTGATCGTAGCACTGATCTACCTGCCGGTCGTGGGCGGTGTGTCGGGCCGTATGAGCCGCAGCTTCGAGCGCAGTTCGAACTGGCTGCGGGCACGCGCGCCGTGGTGGCTGCGGGCGCTACTGGTGCCGCCTTCTCTGTACATGATCTTCCTCGGCGCGATGCAGGTATTGAACCCCAACTACCTGCTGCCCGGTGGTTCACTTGCTGGTGTGCTGTTGTTCCTGTTCGGCGCATTCGCCGGGTCGGTCACGCTGAGCGCTGCCAAGATCGAACGGGCCCCGGATGAACATGTGCATACCACAAAAGAGCACACGCCCTTTGGTTACGTGATCAAGTTCCTGGTCGGCAATCCGGTCATGCCGGTGGTATCAATCGCCGTAGTCTTTGCGGCGGTATTCTGGATCGCGTTCATCCTGTTCCCGCAGAACTCGCGCGGTGTAGAATTCTTCGTCGAGAGCGAACCGGAACAGGCTACGGCCTATGTTCGGGCGCGCGGCAACCTGTCTCTGGCTGAAAAAGACGAGATGGTTCTTCAGGCCGAACGCTTCATCAGTGAACATCCGGCAGTGATCAACGTATTTGCCTTTGCGGGCGAAGGCGGCCTGAATCAGAACAATGGCGGAGCAGAAGCCCCAGCCGACACCATTGGCCGTGTGCAGTTCGAGCTCATTCCTTGGGAAGATCGCCCGATCAGTTCCGAGCAGATCACCGGCTGGTTCTGGGGGCCGATTGCTGGTCTGCTCGGCTTTGCAAAGGAGGAAGTTGCAGCCGAATATGACGGCAATTTTGTTCTGGAAGAACTCACCGCAGAGTTAGCAACTCTTCCCGGCTTCATCGTTGATATTCAGGCGCTGGAGCAAGGTCCCGCCTCGGCCAAGCCCGTTCATCTGCGGATTAAGGGCGATAGCTGGGAAGAATTGACAACCGCGACCGTCGCGGCGCGTGAAGCCTTTGACGCCACCCCCGGCCTGATCAAGATCGAGGACACCCTGCCCCTGCCCGGCATCGACTGGCAGATCGACGTGGACGTGGCCAAGGCAGGCCGGTTCGGCGCGGACGTCGCAACCGTAGGCGCGATGGTACAGCTTGTGACGCGCGGCATCCTGCTGGGTGAAATGCGCCCGGATTCCACAGACGAAGAGGTCGAAATTCGTGTCCGCCTGCCCGATCAGGATCGTGTCTTGTCGACGCTGGATACGCTCAAGGTGCGTACGCCTGACGGATTGGTGCCGCTGTCAAACTTTGTCACCCGCAAACCGGTGGCCAAACTAGCCGAGATCAATCGCGTGGATCAACAGCGTTACTATGACGTGAAAGCGGATGTCGAGCCGGGGCTGAGCAAGATCGTGACCTCTGGCCCAGACGGCGCAGAACTGCGTCTGGCCACCGTGCGCGCGATTGGCGAAGGTTCCACGCCAACCGGCACCACGATCACCAATATGGACGGAGCCGAGTTCGAACTCGTGAAGCTGACGGGCGCCGAGAATGTGGGCGAAGTGCGGGCCGCCATCGAAAGCGGTGAAGCTCGGTTTGCCCTGATCAATCCGAACGAACGGATTGCTGTACTTACCGAATGGCTGCAGACCGACCCGTTCGGCCGCACCATCGCGTGGGAGTGGACCGGCGATCAGGAAGATCAGGCTGAAAGCCAGGCCTTCCTGTCCAGCGCATTCCTTGCCGCTCTAGGCCTGATGTTCGTGATCCTGCTGGCGCAGTTCAACTCGTTCTATAATTCGGTTCTGGTGCTGCTAGCGGTGGTTCTGTCGACCACAGGTGTGCTTTTAGGCATGATGGTGATGCAACAGCCGTTCTCGATCATCATGACCGGGACCGGGATTGTCGCGCTGGCCGGGATCGTGGTGAACAACAACATTGTTCTGATCGACACCTATCAGGAATACAGCGGTTACATGTCGCGTATCGATGCCATCGTCCGCACGGCCGAGGCGCGTATCCGTCCGGTTCTGTTGACCACGTTGACGACCATGGCGGGTCTGACCCCAATGATGTTCGGCCTATCGCTGGATTTCATCGGTGGCGGATATTCGATCGATAGCCCTACGGCTCTGTGGTGGAAACAGCTGGCGACGGCGGTGGTCTTTGGCCTCGGCACGGCCACGGTGCTGACGCTGATCGTCACGCCTTCATTCCTGGCGCTACGGGTGTGGGTCACAACCTACGCGGTATGGCTGGGTAGGGCGCTGGCGCGCGCCACGGCGGGACGGTCCAGCCAGATCGCGCAGGACATGGCAATCGGCCAAAGCGCGCGAGATGTGCAAGCAGCCGAGATGATCTGGACTGATGAACCGGACAGAGTTGCCCCTGATCAGAGCGCTCTGGACGACCGGCCAGATCATCCGCCAACAACCCCGCTGAAGGCGGCGGAATAAAAAAAGGCAAGCCCTCGGGCTCGCCTTATCGTTTCAGGCAGAAGTGTTATTCGACGAACGCGTATTCGCCCAGATCGCACAGGTTCAGACCATAGTCTTCAATCGATTCTCCGTCGCTGAAAACACCACGGATGTCATAGACACAGGTGGTTAGCCCGTCCGCGATAAGGACGCCCACTTCGTAATCCGCACCCAGATAGCCACCCTCAAGCAGATTGCCTTCCCAGCTGCCGGACGAGGCCGGAGACACGTTGAACTCAACCAGATCATAGCTGGTTGAGTTGATGATCAAGAATTCCAGATCCTCAGCTGCTGCCGAAGTCGCCATCATTAGTGTTGCAGCCAACACCGCCGCCGCTCGCATTTTCATGAAGTTTCTTCCTTGTCTGTGTTTCGGCCCGCACAGTGTCGCGGCGGCGGGTCCGCGTCAAACGGAAAACCGTATCGCAGCGACCGATTTTCTTTTAAACCGATCCGCACAATCATCAGTTGTAAGGGCCGTTGGGCTCAGGCCGCTTGGCTGTCGGATTGCTGACGGCTCCACAGCTGGGCATATCGTCCCTCATGCCCAAGCAACTCATCATGCGTGCCTTGCTCGATGATCTCACCTCGCTCAAGCACAACAATCCGGTCTGCTTCGGCAATTGTGCTGAGACGATGAGCGATAGTGATCACTGTCCGGCCCTCACCTGCACGTGCCAGAGCGTCTTTGATGTCTTGCTCGGTTTCCGTATCCAAGGCCGAGGTCGCCTCGTCCAGCAACAAGATCGGCGGGTTTTTCAGAAGCGTTCTGGCGATGCCAACGCGTTGTTTTTCACCACCTGATAATTTCAAGCCACGCTCGCCGACCATGGTGTCATACCCTTCAGGCAGACTGACGATGAAATCGTGAATCTGAGCGGCTTTAGCGGCGGCCTCAACATCCTGCTGGGTCGCCCCTTCGCGCCCATAGGCGATATTGTAGCGGATCGTATCATTGAACAGAACCGTATCCTGTGGAACCACCCCGATCGAGGCATGCAGGCTCGATTGGCTGACATCGCGCACGTCCTGCCCGTCGATCTTCAACGCGCCGCCTGTGACGTCATAGAACCGGAACAGCAGCCGCCCAATGGTGGATTTACCTGAACCTGTCGCCCCGACAATCGCCACGGTCTGCCCGGCAGGCACCGTCAGCGACACACCCTTCAGGATTTCGCGATCCGCTTCATATCCGAAATGCACGTTCTCAAGCGTGACCTCTCCACCATCTACCTTGAGGTTTGGCGCACAAGGTTTGTCTGTCACTTCTGCCGGTTGTTCGAGCAGATCGAACATCTGCCCCATATCCACCAGTGACTGCCGGATCTCGCGGTAAACCGTGCCCAGAAAGTTCAGCGGAACCGTAATCTGGATCATGTATGCGTTGACCATCACGAAGTCGCCCACAGTCAATGATCCTTTTTGCACGCCTATGGCGGCTAGAACCATCACCCCGATCAAACCACAAGTGATCAGGAACGATTGGCCGAAATTCAGGAATGCCAGCGAATAAGCCGTCTTCAGCGCAGCCTGGGCATAGCCTTTCATCGAGACATCATAGCGTTCTGCTTCGCGCATCTCGGCATTGAAATATTTAACCGTTTCAAAGTTTAGAAGGCTGTCGATGGCGCGCTGATTGGCTTCGGTATCCTGATCGTTCATCTCGCGCCGCAACTTCACGCGCCATTCAGTCACCGCAAATGTGAACCAAATATAAAGCGCGATCGTCACCGCGACGACGACCAGATACCAGACGTCGAATAGCCACAGCAGTATGACCGACACCAGAAGCAATTCCAGGATCAGTGGCCCAATCGAGAAGAGCAGAAAACGCAAAAGGAATTCAACGCCCTTCACCCCGCGCTCGATAATTCGGCTCAGACCACCCGTACGCCGCGTCACATGATAACGCATCGAAAGCTGGTGAATATGCTGAAACGTCTCAAGCGCCAATGCCCGCAACGCCCGTTGACCAACTGGTGCAAATAACGCATCCCGCAATTGCTGGAACCCGACGGTCATCATGCGGGCAACCCCATAGGCAACCGTCAAACCAATCGCACCCAGCGCAATCGGTGGCACGCCCTCACCCGCCAGTCCATCCACTGCGCCCTTATACAGGATCGGTGTATAAACAGCGATCAGCTTGGCCAGCACCAGCATCGCCATCGCCCAAACCACACGGCGTTTGACCCATGGCTCATCTTCTGGCCAAAGATAGGGTGCTACCTTGCGGATCGTGCGCCAGCCTGAACGTTGTTCGTCCGGCTCGGATTGAATCGCGGATGGTTGCCTCATCACGTACCTTAACTGCGGTCAGAGATAGCCCTGGCCCGGTGTTGGGCCAGTGGTCTTTTTTACTCAGGGATAGTGAAAATCTGCCCTGGATAGATCAAGTCAGGATCACGGATCGAGTCCTTGTTGGCCTCAAACAGCTTAACGTACAACACACCATCTCCGAACCTGTCCCGAGAAATCGCCCAAAGTGTATCGCCCTTTTGAACCGTGACGGAGCGGATCGCAGGAGTTCCCGACGGGGTTTCACCCGCCTCGGTTGTTTCGGCTGCACGCAGTGCCTCGACGGGCTCGCGTTTGAACGGAGTCTCAAGCCGACTGACAACTGTCCCATCTGGAGCAACCTCATCCACGCGTAGGGTGTAAACGCCGGGATCTATACCCTCGACCTCACCACGCCACTGTCCATCCGTTGCAGGCTCAAGGTCAGCAACAAGTTTGTTGTCCAGATACAGGCGCACTGCAGATCCGTCCTGAGCGCGCCCTGTCAACTCCACATCGCCAACGTCTGAATACCCGATCGTGTCCAATGCGATCTGTTCCGGCGGTGTGTCCAGCACGGTGGGCGGTTGCACGAGTTCAACACCTTCTTCGCCCGAGCGCAGGATCGCGACTTGTTGATCAGGCACGTCAACTGTTTCGGACTGTGTTTCAGTCGCGGGCGCAGCCTGGTCTGCGGGCGGCGAAACGGTGCCAGCAACCTCGGATTCATTTTCTTCGGTCTCCGCTTGGTCGGCTGCTTGCTGATCGTTTGTTTCGGTGACCACGGTCTGCGCCTCAGCAACTTCTTTGACCGGCTCATCGGCAGAAGGCTCTGACTCGACCGGCGAGACCGGTTCTGGCAGCGCTGCGATCAGATAGTCATCTGACCGGCTGGTACTTTCTCCACTCCGGGTTTCAAGAACCAGCCCGCGAGCGTCGTCTCCAAATGGAATCGATACGAATTCGGCGAACTGACCGCTTGCGTCGACGGTAAAGCGATGAATAGTTTCACCGTCGAGCAGAACATTGACCTCGGCCCCCGGTTCGGCGCTACCGGACAACAATCCGTTTCCATCGGATTCGACAAAAATCTGATCCAGCACCGGCGATGCCAGAACCGGGGTTTCCGGCTCTTCTCTCTCTTGCACCTGCTCTTCTTCGATTACAGCGGCTTGCTCGGTGCTCTCGACGGGCGTAGCAGGCGCAGGTTCGCTAGCTTCTGTCGTCTGTTCATCCGGCTGGATATCTGCAGGTTCCTCGGCTTCCTGCTTGGCTGTTACGTTCGGTTCGGATGTTTCAACTGCTTCTGGCTCGGCCAGTTCCTGAGGTCGGTCAAACAGACCTGACAGATATAATCCGCCCGCAACGAGCACCACAACGATCCCGGCGACCAGACCCCATATGAAGGTACCAGAACCTCCGCTTCCCGATTTGGCGTTCATTCTTATCCTTTCACTCCGCCCGGTACTTGGCCAATTTGGCACACATTCCCAGGAGCGGTTGAGCCAACCTATCAATCCCGCTATCACGGGTCAAAACCCCTAACACAAGAGCAGAGAGCCCAACCCATGTCTCAGAAATCGGTCTGTGTGTATTGCGGGTCACGCAATGGAGTGAATCCCGCCTACGCCGCTGCCGCCCAAAGCTTTGGGACTTTACTGGCCAAAGAAAGTTGGCGGCTAGTCTATGGGGCCGGAGATGTGGGTCTGATGGGCGAAGTAGCCCGTGCGGCACAGGCGTCTGATGGTGATACTTTTGGAGTGATTCCTGTCCACTTGTTGCAACGCGAAGTTGGTAAAACTGACCTAACCCGCTTTGTCGTGACCGAAACGATGCACGAACGCAAGAAGGTCATGATCATGAATGCCGATGCCGTTGTCGTCTTGCCTGGCGGACCTGGTTCATTGGACGAGTTGTTCGAAGCCCTCACATGGCGGCAGTTGGGTCTGCATGACAAACCCATTCTGGTGATGAATATAGATGGCTACTGGGACGCGCTGCATACATTGCTGGAGCAACTTATTGGTCAAGGCTTTGCTGACGCTTCTCTGGCAGAGTTCATTACCTGGGTCACCACGCCTGAGGCAGCGATGTCCGAACTTCGCAGACTGCTGAACTGAAAAGACGGTAATCGGGCGGTGTGAACCGCCCGCAGATCACCTCTCCTCAGGCAGGTTTGGCCAATCGATTCCTGAGTATCTGTTCAACCTTGTGCAAGGGATGGTTGGTCAGCGTCTTATCAACTTCTGCTACCACTTTAGCGAGCACTTTGCTGTGCAATCTGCGGCGCAACAGACCCAAAACATGCGGACTGGCCACTAACACCAGGCGTTTGTATGCACCCTTCAGGCCCTTACGATTCAGTAGATTTGCCACATCCTGCACGAACAAAGACTTGGCGTGAGCCCTCCATGTGTCCTCTTCCACGGCGGATTTCTGATTGGGGCCGATATCAGACCTGCGCCCAGCCCGATCCGTCGGCTTTGCTATTACGGTGTCTTGTTCTTCAACTGAAACGACAACCAGATTCGGATCTTGCGCGTCGGTGATATTTTCCATCACCAGAGCCTTCTCCCCGTCTGCGATGATGACCCATGTTCCCTGCTCAAGTGCTGCCATAATGGTCTCCTTCAAAGGTTAAGGTGCCGATCCCTCGCCCAGCGGCCATGATTTCAGCTTCGTGCGAATGAAGACACCCACGCGCAACAGCTTTGTTTTTCAATTATTTGGCGGTTCTCTCCCTCCGCCTGTATTAGCTAGGCATTGGGAGGTGTAGTACAATACGTGTTCAGATTAATTCGAATTTATGAGCGAGAGTTTACCAGTGAACTAACTAGCGGCGAGGGGGCTATGAAATTAGCAGAGAAAGCCGATCAGCACTTTTGGCGCCATATTTGCGAAAATTCAACGTCTGCATTGCGGGACTTTCACGCCATTCATTTGTCTTGATGATGTCAACCATGGAGTGGCGTGATAGTTACGATGAATGAAACAACAAACTTCAGTCAGGCAGAATGCGACACCCTATGCCCTTGCGGTCATTGGTGTGCTTTTTGCATCCATCTGTTTTGGCTTGGTCCCTTACTTTAGCCGTGGGCTAACTGATCAAGGTCTCGCGCCCTACGCGGTTGCTTTTTATCGGTATATATTGGCAGCGATTGTCCTGCTGCCAGCACTTCTGATGCATCGCTCAAAGTGGCGGGAAATCCTCTGGGGTGTGATTGCAGGCGCAGTCATGGGTCTTGGCTGGGTCGGCTATGTCACGGCTCTTGAGACTGTTCCTGCATCGACAGTTGGTGTCCTCTATATGACTTACCCGGTGTTTACGATCGCCATCGCATGGATGCTTTTTGGTGATCAACCAACGCGGCGCAGCCTTGTTGCAGCTGGATTGATAGTTATCGCTGCGATAATTGCAGGGTCCCCGGCATCCGTGCCGCCGAATCAGGTTCCAATTCTTATCATCTCATTAGCGGCGCCGTTCGGGTTTGGCTTTGGCATATGCGTTCTCGTGCACCGCCTCTCGCGCATTGTGCCTTTGGCCAGAATTGCGTCCGTCTCGCTTGGTTCCGTCATTGGCCTTGCTCCTCTCATTTTCTCATCCGACGCTGGTGAAATTCTGCCAAAAAGCGGGAACGGCTGGCTTCTGGTCGTTGGCTTCGGCCTTGTGACTGCGCTTGTTCCACAACTGATTTACACCGTCTGTTCGCCTATCATCGGTGCGACGCGCACCGCTGTGATAGGCAGTATTGAACTGCCCACGATGTTCGCCGTTGGAGTTCTTGCCTTTGGTGAAGTGATCACGGTGGCGCAGGCGTTTGCGTGTGCGCTGGTTTTGGGTGCTATAGCTCTCACTCAAAGTCGCTCAACACGAACTGTAACGACCGTGATCAGCAAGGAGCCAGAAAGGTGACTTTGGGCTCTAATCGTTCATTGAAACTAAATAGAATTGCCGACTTCTTGCCAGTCCTGGATAAATAAACAAAAAGGCCTACTCGCTTTCGCAAGCAGGCCTCTGAGAAGGTCACTCTCCGATCAACCGATCACATCCGCGAGGCGACGTTTTCCCAGTTCACCAGGTTGTCGAGGAAGTTCGACAGATACGCCGGACGCTTGTTGCGGAAGTCGATGTAATAGGAATGTTCCCATACGTCGCAACCCAGCAGTGCGGTCTGACCAAAGCACAGCGGGTTCACGCCGTTCTCGGTCTTTGTGACAGCCAGCGAGCCGTCGGCATTCTTGACCAGCCATGCCCAGCCCGAACCGAACTGACCAGCACCGGCAGCGCTGAACTGCGACTTGAATTCGTCAACCGAACCGAAGCTTTCGGTCAGAGCCCTCTCCAGTTCGCCGGGCATGGCGTTGCCGCCTGGGCCCATCATCTCCCAGAACTGATTGTGGTTCCAAAGCTGGCTGATGTTGTTGAAAATACCGTTCTGCGCGACGGCGTTTGCGTCGTAGGTGCCAACGATGATCTCTTCCAGCGACTTGCCGTCCCACTCGGTGCCGGCGATCAGCTTGTTGCCGTTGTCGACATAGGCCTTGTGGTGCAGGTCGTGGTGATATTCCAGCGTTTCCGCCGACATACCCTTGGCTGCCAGCGCGTCATGTGCATAAGGAAGATCAGGAAGTTCAAAAGCCATGTCGGCCCCCTGTTGAAAATGAATGTTGCGGTTCCAAAGGTTAAATGCTTTGACAGCCGCCGCAGGTCAAGGCCCGCGACACAAAAACCCGGAGGTCCGCGATGCTGACACAGGCGCGCAAAATGTTCTATCGCGCCCGCGGATACTATGCGGGCAACCTGAACGGTGAGCACTTTCGTCTGGACCCCTATCACTCGAAATTCTGGCGCAAGGCATCAGCCGGGGAGTGGGAACCCGAGACATTTTCAGTGCTGGACCAATATCTGTCGCCCGCGCAGGATTATCTCGATATTGGTGCGTGGATCGGCCCCACGGTCCTCTATGCGGCGCGGCGCGCTCGCCATGTATGGTGTTTTGAGCCTGACCCAGTGGCTTACCGCCACTTGGTCTGGAATCTAGAGTTGAACGACATCCGCAACGTATCAGCTTTCAGCATCGCCTTATCTGATGGATTTGGGGTGACCCGAATGGCATCTGCACACGGAGAGGCAGGCGATTCCACCTCATCATTGCTCCACGATGGAAGCCATGGCACTGACGCACTGACCGTCGGTTGGGATCAATTTTCTGAATCCATAGACCTGACTAATGTTTCTTTGGTCAAAATGGATATTGAAGGCGCTGAATTTTCGGTTCTGCCCTCTCTGCTTCCCTGGCTGGAAAAAGAAAGCCCAGCGCTGTTTCTCTCAACGCATGCACCTTATCTTAGCGCAGATTACCGTGGCGCAGCCATGAACAAACTATCAGAAGACCTAGCCTTCTATCCCCATTGCCACGACCCACTTACTGGCGAAACCGGCAAATCAGCCCTCACCAGCCAACGGGCACTCACCCAGTTCCCGACCTTCCTGTTCAGCGCGAACTCCTGACGCTGAGAAAAGGTGATCCGCACTTCATCTGGCCCAAGGTATCCTGGGGGTGAGGCCGCAGGCCGAGGGGGCAAAGCCCCCTCACCCATATATCATCAGGCGATCAGGGATTAATAAACCCCAACCTCACTACCCGGCTGCGCTGCAACCTTCAGCAGTTTGAAAACATAGTCCGCCGCCGAGCGGAAACAGACAATGCGGAAGGTCTCGGCGTCATCCATCCAGAAGGCACCGGCCACCTGCGCCAAACGCGAACGGCGGATCTGGCCGGGTTGGAATGCCTCGGCCGACAACTCAACCGGAGCCAGCTTGCCCAATATCTCGCGCGCATTCGCGCCCGAAACACGGAATACGGCCCGCGCGTCGGAGACGTTGACCGCCAGCGCGTGCGTACCGCTCAGCGCGTTGGTCATCGCGGCCAGCTTGGCCTCAACCTCGGCATAAGGCACCAGCACCAGCAATTCGTCGGTGGACATCCAGCAAACACCGGTGTCGCCATCCACAAACGCTTCACGCTGACCAGGCACTTTCTGCCCGGTGGCATCTTTGACAGCCTTGGCCAGTACCTTGTCCGACAGATCACCGCGCAGTGTGATCATGCCCTGCAGGCCGCATTCCTCGATCTTGGCGATGCCATCATATGAGGCGTGGTTCAGTGCGCTGATGGGTTCAGACATTCTGCTTCTCCCCGTCCTTGTCATAGAAGATCGGGTCCACGATCTTGGCTTTGTAGGTTTTGCCATCGGTGCCCGGGAACTCGACCACTTCGCCCATCCGATCCGGGCCATGCTTGATCAGGCCCATAGCAATGCCTTTACCCAGATTGGCCGAATAATAGGTCGAAGTTACACGCCCGATCATATTACGCTGACCGTTGGCATTGACGCCTTCGCCCACCGCATAGGCGCCGTCCGGCAGAACCGATCCATCCACAGTCTCAAGACCGACTAATTTCCAGCGTTCTGGATCGGCCATATGGCTGCGCGAATGGGCACGTTTTCCGAGATAGTCCTCTTTCTTCTTCGACAGAGCCCAGTGCAACCCCAGATCTTGTGGGATCACGGTGCCGTCGGTCTCATCGCCGATCATGATAAAGCCCTTCTCGGCCCGCAGGATGTGCAGACATTCGGTGCCGTAAGGCATCACGCCGAACTCCTGCCCAGCCTCGATCAGAGCGTCCCAGAACGCCTGACCCTGAGAAGCGGGAACCGCGATCTCATAGGACAGCTCGCCAGAGAACGAGATGCGGTAGGCCCGCGCGTCGAACTCTCCGATCTTGCCATCGCGCCATTCCATGAATGGCAGCGCCTCTTTCGATAGATCCATGCCGCCAAGCTTTTCCAGCACCTTGCGCGCGTTGGGGCCTACCACGGCGACCTGAGCATATTGCTCGGTGACGTTGGCGACATAGACCTTCCAGTCCCACCACTCGGTCTGAAGCCACTCTTCCATGTGACCATGGATACGCTCCGCACCACCTGTGGTGGTGTGGCACAGCCATGTGTCCTCGTCGATCCGTGCAACAACGCCGTCGTCGATCAGGAAACCATTTTCCGAACACATCAGGCCATAGCGGCATTTGCCAATCTTCAGCGTGGACATCATGTTGGTGTACATCATGTCCAGGAACTTACCTGCGTCGGGGCCTTTGACGATCAGCTTGCCCAGCGTTGAGGCATCCAGCAGACCGAGATTTTCGCGGGTGTTCTTCACCTCACGATTCACCGCGTCATGCACGGACTCACCGGGACGCACATAAGCATACGTCCGACGCCAATGAACGACCGGTTCCCAATCAGCGCCATTTTTGTCGTGCCAATTGTGCATCGGCGTCTGCCGGATCGGCTGGAACACGTCACCGCGCGCTTCGCCACCAATCGCACCCATCGAAATGGGCGTATATGGCGGGCGGAAAGTAGTGGTTCCCACTTTCGGGATCTCGGACTCAAGCGCATCAGCCAAGATCGCCAAACCATTGATGTTACTCAGCTTACCTTGATCCGTCGCCATGCCCAGAGTGGTATACCGCTTGGTGTGTTCAACACTCTCATAGCCTTCGCGGGCTGCTAGCTGCACATCAGAGACTTTGACGTCATTCTGGAAGTCGAGCCATGACTTCATGCGTAGCTGAATCTCTGCATTGGCAGGCATGAGCCAGACGGCTTCCATCGCAGCTTCTTCGGTGGTTTCACCAACAGGAGTCTTGGTGTTCTTGGGTTTGAAACCCGCTGCTTTGGCGGCTGCTTTACCTGCCGCATGTGCATCAGTCAGAACCTCGGCCAATGCCAGCGGTCCGTTCGACGCCCCAGCTGCAACGACGAACCCTTCACCATTGGCACCCAGAGGCGGACGCGCCGGGTCGGGGCGGAAATGGACCTGGGCCTCATCCCAGATCAGCTTGCCACCACAGTGCGACCACATGTGAACAACTGGAGACCAGCCGCCCGACATCGCAACCGCATCACACTCAACCTCTTCGCGCGCGCCGCCGATGCCGTTCTGGTTGCAAAGCTCGACCTTTTTCACGCGCTTGCCGCCTTTGACCTTTGCAATCGCCTTGCCCGGATCAACACGGATGCCCAGCTGTCGCGCCTCTTCTGCCATCGGACCTGCGGTATCGCGCGCATCGACCACACGCAGAACATCTACACCTGCCTGCTTCAGAATGATCGCCGTGCGATAAGCATCGTCATTGTTCGTCGCAACGATGACCCGCTCACCCGGAGTCACACCCCAGTTGACCACATAGTCGCGCATAGCTGCGGCCAGCATCACACCTGGTACGTCATTCCCAGCGAAGGAAAGCGGTCGTTCGATTGCCCCTGTCGCCGTAACCACCTGATTGGCGCGGATCCGCCACAAACGGTGACGCGGACCTTGGGTGCCGGGTTTATGGTCGGTTAGACGTTCGTATCCCAACACATAGCCGTGATCATAGACCCCTGCCCCCATGCAACGGTTGCGCATGGTGACGTTGTCCATTGTTTCGAGTTCGGAAACTAATTGTTCCACGAACTTATCCACAGGCTCACCGCCGACAGTTCCGCCATCAACCGGGGCGCGACCACCCCAATGGGCGGTTTGCTCGATCAGCAACACCTTGGCACCCGACTGCGCAACCGTTTTGGCGGCTTGAAGACCTGCGATACCACCACCAATCACCAGAACATCGGTGAAAGCATAGAAGTGTTCGTAGGTGTCCGCGTCCTTGGTTTCCTTATCCGGCGCTTTGCCCAGGCCCGCCGACTGACGGATGAAAGGTTCATACACATGTTTCCAAAATGGCTTCGGGTGGATGAACATCTTATAGTAGAAACCGGCCGGCAAGAACCGTGACAGATGCGTGTTGATTGCACCAATGTCGAACTCAAGGTTCGGCCAGTGGTTCTGCGACACCGAGGTCAGACCATTGAACAGTTCGGTCGTGGTCGCGCGCTGGTTCGGTTCGAAGCGGCCGCCCTGCCCCAACCCGACCAGAGCGTTAGGCTCTTCCGCGCCGCTGGCAACGACGCCGCGCGGACGGTGATACTTGAAAGACCGGCCCATCATCATCTGGTCATTGGCCAGCAGAGCCGAGGCAAGCGTGTCACCTTCGTAACCCTGCATCGAGGTGCCATTGAAGGAAAAGTTGACCGGTTTCGACCGGTCGATTAGCCGGCCTTGTTTTGCGAGACGGGTGCTCATAGTGCGGACCTTTCGCGGGTGGAGGCGTCAGAGCCTCCGGCGGGAGTATTTTTGAAAAGATGAAGCATCAGGAGAACTCTCTCCACGTCCATCCAGGGCGTTTTGCGGTGATGGCGTCTTTGATTTCTTTTGGCGGCTCGGTGGTCTGGGCGGAATAGGTCCCGAACACCTCGAGTGATTGGGTGCAACGGGCGGCGTGAAACCACTTGCCGCAACCGTTGGCGTGGCGCCAGCGTTCGAAATGAACACCCTTGGGGTTTTCACGCATGAACAGGTAGTCATGGAATTCGTCATCAGACGAACCAGGGCCAAAGCGCTTCAGATGCGCCTCGCCACCAGCAGCCAATTCAGTTTCTTCGGCGTCGACGCCGCAATAGGGGCAATTTAGGATCAGCATATGTTCATCCTTTTGGCGGTTGGTCGACAACTTGGCCGACCAGAATTCTAATCAGTGGCGCGTTTGGGGTGTACCCCTAGTGCGCCACCCCGGCGGCGACGCTTTCGTCGATGAAGCGGCCCTCTTTGAAGCGGTCGAGCGAGAAGGCTTCAGTCAGCGATGAGTGGCCGGTCGCCATCAGCTGTGCCATGCCCCAGCCGGATCCCGGAATCGCCTTGAAGCCTCCGGTGCCCCAGCCACCGTTGATAAAGCAGCCCTGCAACGGCGTCTTCGACAGGATTGGAGACCGGTCGCCAGTCATGTCCACGATACCACCCCACTGGCGCAGCATCTTGAGGCGCGAGATCATCGGGAAGGTCTCAACCAGCGCGCGGACGGTTTCCTCAATGTGGTGGAACGAACCGCGTTGGGTGAAGTTGTTATAGGCATCTGTACCGCCACCGATCACCATCTCGCCCTTGTCGGACTGAGACATATAACCATGCACCGTGTTGGCCATGACGACCACATCCATGCAGGGTTTGATTGGCTCGGACACCAGCGCTTGCAGGGCAACGGCCTCGAGCGGCAGACGAAATCCCGCCATCTCGGCCAGCTGACCGGAATGGCCCGCAACTACGATTCCCAGCTTGTCACAATCGATGGCACCCTTGGTGGTGTCGACACCGACAACGCGGCCATTTTCCTGACGCACGCCGGTAACTTCGCACTGCTGGATGATGTCCATACCCATTGCGGAACATGCACGTGCATAGCCCCACGCCACGGCATCATGGCGCGCGGTGCCGCCACGCTCCTGCCAGAGCCCGCCCAGAACCGGATAGCGCGGGCCTTCCAGATTGATGATCGGCACCAGCTCTTTCACGCGCTCGGGTCCAATCCACTCGGTCTGAACACCCTGCAGCGCATTCGCATGCGCGGTGCGCTGATAGCCGCGAATCTCGTGCTGAGTCTGCGCCAGCATGATCACGCCGCGCGGGCTGAACATGATGTTGTAGTTCAACTCCTGGCTAAGATCCTCATACAAGCCGCGCGCCTTTTCATAGATCGCCGCTGAAGGGTCCTGCAGATAGTTCGAACGGATAATGGTCGTGTTCCGGCCCGTATTGCCACCGCCCAGCCAGCCCTTCTCGATCACTGCAACATTCTGAATGCCGTAGTTCTTTCCAAGATAGTAAGCAGTTGCCAGACCATGACCACCTGCACCGACGATGATAGCGTCATAGCGCTTTTTCGGTTCAGGAGAACGCCAGGCGCGTTCCCACCCGGTATGGTAGCGCAGCGCTTCGCGCGCCACAGCAAAGGCTGAGTAGTGTTTCATGAGCGAATCCGTTCGGTCTTCGATGATTGGCGCAGATATGCCGTGCATTGACATATTAGCCCTGCCGCACAACGTCGCAATAATGCACTATTGCGACATGACCGCCCCTAGCGGCCATTTGTCCCTTTTTTCCATGCGCAGACAGGTCTAAGTCAGGGCAACCATTTTGGAGGGACCATGTCGTTTTGGGTTCTCATCTTCCTGATTGCACTGCTCATCGCCGTTTTTTTGGGTTACACCATGCTGCGCGGTCGTCGCGGCACTGGCCCTACCGCCGCCTATGACCTGCGGGTCTATCGCGAACAGCTGACAAGCGTTGATCGAGACTTGGCGCGCGGGGTAATCGCAAAAGCCGATGCCGAACGCGTGCGCACGGAAATCTCGCGCCGAATCCTGGCTGCTGATGCGCAGATGCTCGGCGAGGCTGAAAGTACAGGACCATCACCAACAGTCACCTTGGTGGCCTTCGTCGTCATGGCGGCCATACTGATTGGTGGAGCATTGGTAATGTATCGCCAACTGGGCGCTGCCGGATTTCCAGATATGCCACTCTCGGCGCGGTTGGAATTGGCAGAAGAACTGCGCGAGAACCGGCCTGGCCAGGCAGAAGCCGAGGAATTAGCAACGCCGGTGCAAGCACCGCCACTGGACGAAAGTTACGAAAACCTTCTGAATCGATTGCGCGAAACAGTGGCCGTACGACCGGATGATCTGCAGGGGCAAACTCTGTTAGCGCAGCATGAGACCAATGCCGGAAACTTTAAAGCAGGTTATGAGGCGCAGACGCGTGTAATCGAACTGTCGGGTGAAAGCGCACCGGCACAAGCTTACTCGGATCAGGCCGAGATGATGATTCTGGCCGCTGGTGGTTATGTCTCTCCCGAAGCGGAGGAGGCATTGCGATACGCGCTCGAGCGAAATCCAAGATTGGGTCCTGCGCGATATTATTGGGGACAAATGCTGGCGCAGACCGGACGACCAGATATGGCCTATCGGGTTTGGGTGGATACATTGCGCGACGCACCTGCAGGTGCGCCTTGGGCAGACGCCATTCGTGCCCAGATCGACGATTTGGCGTTTCGCGCAGGGGTATTCAACGCGCCGGATCTGTCTGCAACGCCAGCGGCACCAGGTCCCAGCCAGGAAGATATGGACGCTGCCGCCGAGCTATCGCCCGAAGAACGTCAGGACATGATACGAGGAATGGTGGATCGGCTTTCTGAACGGCTTGCCAGCGAAGGTGGATCGCCCGAGGAATGGGCGCGACTGATCGCAGCCTTAGGCGTATTGGGCGAAGCGGCGCAGGCGATAAAAATTCGTGACGAGGCTGTTGCAGTTTTCGCGGGTAACGATCAGGCGTTGCAAATGATCGACGCTGCATCAGTTCAGGCTGGTATAGCACAATGATCCACGATGCCTTCGAGGAATTCGCCGCCGCCCTTTCACCGATGTCGGCCCTCATGGGTCTTGATCTGGGCGAGAAAACCATTGGGGTTGCGGTGTCCGACCGAATGCGTGGCGTTGCGACTCCGCTTGAAACCGTTCGTCGTAAGAAATTCACGCTGGATTCCGCGCGTTTGATCGAGATCGTGACCGACCGTGAGATTGGCGGTATTGTCTTAGGGCTGCCTCGCAACATGGACGGCAGCGAGGGACCAAGATGTCAGTCCACGCGTGCATTTGCCCGTAATCTGGCACGTTTAACCGATCTGCCCATCGGGTTCTGGGACGAACGGCTTAGCACGGTTGCGGCAGAAAAAGCACTGTTGGAGGCGGATACGACACGAAAACGTCGCGGACAGGTTATCGATCACGTCGCCGCCGGCTATATCCTGCAAGGGGCGCTGGACAGACTGCGCTTTCTTTGACGGATCGGATATCGCCAATGACGAACATGGTTTGGAAACGGGACGAGGTCGAAAGCCCTTGCATCCAGATCTGCGTCGTTCACCCGACCGAGCGTATCTGCACTGGTTGCTATCGTACAATTGACGAGATCTCGCGCTGGTCCAAAATGAATAGCAGCGAACGGGCCGAGATTATGCAAGACCTTCCCGAACGCAAACCGCGTCTGGCCAGGCGTCGTGGCGGGCGTGCCGCACGTTTGGGCAATTCATAAAACTATATGTCAGAATTTAGCTTTCTGAGTTGGTGGTAATTCTTGGAGCACATTTCGGTCTCGTAATTCTGCGCCGAACAATTCGACCAATTCAGCCCGATTTGCCGCTTGTTTCAAGTTTTTGCGCGCTTCATCTGGGACGCTGCTGACTCGAGGTCGATCCGACCTTTCCCAAATCAAAATTCGGTTCAAAACTGAGCGGAGTTTCATCTTAAGGCCAGATCAAAAAAAATAACCGCGCCGCTGTGGTTCAGACCCGAACTCTGAGGGGGTAGAAGAGCCCGGAGACCGAAGGTCGAGTGAGTGGCAGCCCACAGCGGCGCGAAACAGTTTTCACCCTTCCCTCGCAAAGTGGGAAAGATAAAACGCACACTTTAATTTTTTGACCAGCCAGTCAATAAAAACGTACTCGATTGCCTGCATTCCGTAACGTCACCTTGGAAAAGATCAATTTGGCGCCGGTCAAGGCATTGTTTCCAATAGCTATTACTTGAGCAAGCTTACCCTGCCGCAAGCCAGGTTTTCGCATTTTCGAACTCTTCTGCAGGAAAATACTGTGTCCGGGTCCCCAATACGTGACTGGCCATGCGTTGCGCCATCTTTTGCCAGCTCTTATCGCCAACAATCGCTGCACGGTCCAACATACCGATATGACCAGCGGCCAACCGAAAATGCGCCGCCATCGCAGTAAGTCCTTGCCAGCCATCAAATTCGCGCAGATCAATCAGGAGACGAAATCCGTCGCGTTCACGCAACATTGCATCCAGGTCGGATTGCGCCTGACCGTATTCTTCAGAATCAAGCTTGCCCATCAGACTAATCTGAACACACGGCCCACCTAGATCGGTCACATGGATCGCCCCGAGAGACTCACGCATCCAGCGGCGCGCCTCTTCCACTTCATCCATCCCAAAAACCTGCACAGGGCACGGAAGTATGGGGGCGGCCAATCGGATACTTGTCTGAACCCAGCCTTGATCGGCGACAACCCCGATCCGATCAAAACCACGCCAATGACTGAGCCCCAGCTTGGTATCAGACCATGCCGCGCCGAGGTCGTATCCTTTGAACTCAGGCGTTGCGATCGCCAGCAGGCGAACCGAATCGTGATCCTCAAGCGCCGCCTCGATTGCGGGCACCAATGTGGCGGCGTAATCCGCGCTTGTCACCTCGCCTGAAAGCTCCACTTCGATCAGCGCACCATCAGAATTTGTATGAACTGTAATCATCTAAATCATCCTCCAAAGCCAAATAATGGCAGGAGGTTACGGAGTTTCCAGCCATTGTGCCACACCGCCCGGCAACTCGGGGCGGAAATAGGCGATCATCCGTCCATCGGGCCCGGCAACCGCGTCAGCGCCCCAGGGGGCAACACCATGCAGACAGTGACGATGCAACAGATAGGCCTCACCCGGCCGTGCAGGCAGTTCAATCCGCCGACAGTTTTGAAACACCTCCAGTCGGGCAGCCTGATAGGTATCCGTGATATCAGTGTTGGCCAATTCGCCCGAAGAGACATCTTTCAGCGCGTTGCGGAACGCTGCACCAAGTATTTTATGGCTACCATCCCAAACCACCATGGGTGAGGCATCACAAGACGCTTCTGTCAGCGGAATGCCCAATATCCAGGCATGCGGTTCATCCACGTGCCGTCGCCGGTCTGGTCCCGATGGCTTCAATCCATCCACATGCGCTGCATCGCGATTGGCGCGATATCGTGCGGCGGCTTCACTTTCACCCCGGCGGGGCTGAGGATACCCCGGATAAATGACCGATACCTGCGCCTTATGCAGGTCGATCGCCCCGAATTGTTGCTGCGCGAACTCAATAGCCGCGCCGGACAATGCTGGCGACCCTTCTACCCTGCCCTGCGCGTCGTTTTCCAGCGCGTCCACGCCGATGAACCAAGTCCCCTCGCAATCATGCCAGATAGAATGTAGCGGATCGTCGATCGCCTTGCGGGCCGTAGGCAGAACCTGCGCCACCCACTGAGCGAGTGCTGCATCATGAGAAAACCTGACCCAACCGCGGTTGTAAAAGGCGTCTACCATCCCAGAGCCTTGCGCAGCATATTCAACGCCACGAGCGTAAGGAAGACAGCAAATACGCGTCTAAGCGGTTTCGGGTCCATCGCATGAGCAAGCTTTACGCCCCATGGCGCAGTGATCATGGTCATGGCCACAACGATACTGAAAGCCACCAGATTGACCGCTCCAATGGTCAGAGGCGGGCGATGCTCAGGTGCGATGTTAAGAAATAGAAAGCCCAGCACCGATGGCACTGCGATGATCACGCCAAATCCAGCGGCGGTCGCAACTGCGCGATGGATCGGGGTGTTGTAGAGGCTCATGAGTGGGACACCAAAGCTGCCCCCGCCGATCCCCATTAAAACCGATAGAAATCCGACCGAGGGGGACAAGGCGGCGCGGCGCAAACCTTTGGGCATCGCTTCCCCCAGCCTCCATTCGGACTTACCCAATCCCAGATAGGCTCCGATAACCATACCAAGAATACCGAATAACGCCTGCAACAACTCTGTTCTCAGCGCCGAAGCCACCAGAACGCCGATAATCGCACCAGCCGCAATGCCCGGCCCCCAACTGCGCAAAATATCCCAGTCAACTGCACCTTTTTTGTTATGGCTCAGCACCGAGCGGACAGAGGTTACAATTATAGTCGCCAGCGAAGTTGCCAGACACAATTGCATCAACTGTGGGCCGCCATATCCAAGTGTTTGAAACGCATAGAAGAAAGCAGGCACAAGCACGATACCGCCCCCAACGCCCAACAACCCGGCCAAAACCCCTGCGAAGGCGCCAATGACAAGCAATAGCCCCAGCATCTGGGCCAGCAACATCGTATCCGGCATCATCCCTCCAAATCGGCCAAGGGCCGTGTCAAACCACCTGCTCTACCGATGCATTCGACACAATCGAATCCAGAGCCCGCAGGATCACCTCAGGCCCTGCATTTTCGCGCACTGCGCCCTCAGATAGCATCCGCCGCCATCCCCGCGCACCCGGACGTCCTGCAAACAGACCCAGCATATGCCGAGTGATCTGGTGCAATCGCCCACCACCGGCAAGATGCGCCTCGACATAGGGCAACATTTTTTGAACCACGTCCATCGGATCTGCAATCTGGCCGATTCCAAAAATCAGCGGATCTGCCCCGGCCAGGATATCCGTTGGCTGATGATAGGCCGCGCGCCCGATCATGACGCCATCAAGCCCAGCGTCCAGATGCTCCTGCGCCTGTACCAGCGATGTAATTCCACCGTTGATCGAAATGTGAAGGTCAGGAAAATCTGCCTTCATCTGATGAACCAGTTCGTAGTCAAGCGGAGGGATATCCCTATTTTCCTTAGGGCTTAGCCCTTGCAGCCATGCCATTCGTGCGTGGATCGTGACACGTTCACATCCCGCCGTTTTGATTTGCTCAAGGAAAACGGGCAGCACCTTTTGAGGGTCTTGCTCATCAACGCCGATCCGGCACTTTACAGTGACTTCAGCCTCCACGACCTCTCGCATTGCCGCAACACATTCCGCAACACGCTCAGGTTCGCGCATCAATACGGCGCCAAAAGTGCCCGATTGCACACGATCAGACGGGCAGCCGCAATTCAGATTGATCTCATCATACCCAGCCTCGGCCCCCATCTTGGCAGCCAGTGCCAATTCGCTTGGATCGGACCCACCCAGCTGAAGCGCGATTGGATGTTCCTGGGGGCTGTATTCAAGCAAATGAAACGCCCCACCCCGTACCAAAGCGGGTGCCGTCACCATTTCGGTGTACAACAGCGTTCGCGAACTCAGCAGGCGATGCAGATACCGACAGTGACGATCCGTCCAGTCCATCATGGGGGCGACAGAGAGGCGGGCGGCAGTGCGGGTTTCTGAAAACTTAGCGTCCGGCATGTCTCAACTACACCTCTAGAATGCGGTTTATGGCAAGCGCCGGATCACCCCCGAGACCTTATTCGGCAATCGATGCAAGTCCGGGGAAATGGTACCGCCTCCCTGGCTTGAACAGGGGACCTCTGGATCCACAATCCAGCGCTCTAACCAACTGAGCTAAGGCGGCACTCGTGAGGGGCGATTTAGCGAAGGCGTGCGAGGATTGCAAGGGGATTAAAGGCGAATTCGCCAGCTTTGTTCTACCAGATCGACACCAAAGGAATGTACCGGCTTGCTGTCTGTAAGCCGCCATCCAAACGAGCGGTAAAGCCCGCAGGCCGCAGCGTGGCTTTCATGAGTCCAAAGCGCCATTTCACGATATCCCGCGCCGCGCGCAAAGCCCATGCAGGTGGTCAAAAGACGCTTTCCGAGCCCCAGCCCGCGAGCTTCGGGCACCAGCAAAAACAAGCGCAGCTTGGCAGTGTGGTCGTCCTGCGTGACACAGAATATACTTCCAAGTCGCTTACCTGCGCGCTCGGCAATCCAACCGCATTCGCGTTCCGAGTTACTATTGGCAATAAAATCCTCAAGAATTCGCGCCACCAGTGGGGCGAAAGTCTCGTCGAACCCCTCATCGCGGCCATACAGCGTACCGTGACGTTCCACCAGCCACGCGGTGTCATCTGGACGAAAGTGTCTAAGGTTGATGTCATCCATTCCCTATCTGACCCTATAGCCCGCTTGATTCTCAACCCGTTGCACGCTAGCACCAAGACTGAATTCCCGGAGGCACAAATGGGCATCAACACCGAACGCGAAATCGAAGCGAATCTGCAGATCGGCCCCACCGATCAGGGTATGGTGCGTCTGTTTATTGAAGGTTCCGGTATTGAGATTCCGATGGATTTTGACCCGGAAGAGGCCGAAGAAATCGCCGAGGAAATCCGCGCCGCTGCTCAGGCAGCGCGGGCAGTCAGCAGTTAAAGTCGCGGATCACGCAGCGTATGCAGCCTGCGGGCTGCGTCTACAGCAAATTTCTGGATCATCTTCTTTCTTCGCGCCGGAGCCACTTTGCTTTCCGGGCTCATTCGGATGATCTCGGCATCATATGCGTCTGCAATAATCAACCCAGTGTCTTCAGGCAGCAAATCGGTCGGAAAGTCAGTATCTACCGCCCAAAAGAATCGATCACACCATTCCAGATAGCCCTGCCACTTAGAGTCTGACTGATAGTCAGCACGACTGGATTTGCACTCGATCACCCACAGCTCGCCCTTTGGGCCCAAGCCCATTACATCGACGCGCAGACCCCGTGCCGGTACAAATTCCTCAATTGAAACATAGCCATGGGTTAACAAATGTCGCGAAACACCGCGTGCCAGTTTTTGTCCAGGTTGTAGATCGAGTGTCATATCTAAAATGTGAACAATTAGTGAACAAAAATCAAGCTCTTGACATGATACCATTTGGTATCTCATTAATATAGTACCTAATGGTATCATATGGAGTGTACCATGGACCCGAAGATTCAAAACGCGTTCCGGGCGCTTGCTGACCCTACCCGTCGGGACATTGTGCAGATGTTGGCGGCCAAGGACATGACGATCGCACAACTCACCGAACGCTTCGACATGACAAGGGCGGCGGTCAAAAAACACCTGACTGTTCTGTCAGATGGCGGTCTGATTACGGTCGAAGCAAAGGGCCGTGAACGCATTAATCGGCTTGAACCCAAGGGGATGGCCCCTGTTCTGGACTGGCTCAGCTATTTTGATCGGTTCTGGGACGACCGCCTTTCGAACTTACAAGAAGCGATAGAGAGGAATAAAAAGTGACCAATGCCGTATTGCAAAAGACCATATTCTTGCGGGCCGAGCCCGAAACTGTTTGGGCTTACCTAACCGAACCCGACCGTCTGGCAGAATGGTTCCACAAACCCGAACGACCTTTGGCAGCGGGTAATAAGCTTGAGATGTTCGGGACGACCAGCGGTGATCTTCTGATCTGGGGTGAAGTGCGTGAGGCGCGCCGCCCGGAATATCTGGAATACACATTCACCGTCAAACCAATGGGTAAAGCCGTGAGCGTGGTCAAATGGACCTTGGAACCGGTCCCGGGCGGTACACGCCTTGGCTTGTTGCACGAAGGGCTACCACAAGGGGTCGACGCCTTTGGCCTGATCCTTGCACTGGACAATGGCTGGGACGAACATTTCGGTAAGATGCGCACAGCACTGCACGAAACTGTTGATGCATAACCCCTTGTGCGAACCCGCTTCACGCCCTACTTAAGCGCTTGGCGGGTTCTGCCCTTCTCGTGCACGGCAGCATTCCGGTGGCCTTAAGCAATTCCGAGGGAGCTGGCTCTGTTCAGGTCCTGGCCTGATTATCTGGCGCCCACCTGTATACACAGGTCCTCGGGAATCAAAGCCCCACGGTTGACTGGTGGTCCCGCCACATTTTTCCTTTTCAGATCAATGATCTGGTCGCACTTCCTGCTTCACGACTGCAGGTCGGAAATTGTGGGCAACAGCTGATCCACCGTGCGGCCCCTGGGTGTTATCTGCCATGCTCATGATCTTGTAGGCGAACTGAACCCCTGCGAATACGATCCCGTTCATAAACCAGATCATCACCAATGCGATCAGTCCGATCTCTGACCCTGTAATCAGGTGGCGCAGGTTGGCAACGTTCATCGCCAGAAGCACACCGACAAAAACAGCCGAGATGACAAAGCCCCATGCAACTTGAGTGATATAAAGTCGGACCAGTTTGGGCATGGTGAACCTCCTTGCGCTCTGGTTTTCAGGCTAGTGCATATCTGGTCCGGGTAAAGGTGTCAGAACGCCTCGGGCTGAGCCTCGCGCGCCATATGATCCAGCACAGCGTTGACGAATTTGGGTTCTTTCCCTTCGGGGAAGAATGCACGGGCCACGTCGACAAACTCAGTGATGACGACTTTGGGCGGTGTGTTACTTTGGGTCAGTTCCGCTCCGGCGGCTCGAAACAGGGCGCGCAGGGTCGGATCGATGCGGGCTATGGGCCATTTCGCCACCAGCGCGCGGTCGGTCATCTGGTCGATGGGGGCCTGATAGTTCACGGCGTCATCCACCAGTTTGCGGAAGACGCTGATATCGCCATCCAGCATTTCTTCGCCTTCATAGACGGCGCCAAAACGGTGATCCAGAAACTCGGTTACGACTGCTTCAGTCGTCTGACCCGATTGCTCCATCTGGAATAGCGCCTGCACGGCATAGAGGCGTGCGGCGGATTTCATCAGGCGTTTCTGGTTGGCCGGTTTCGGCGCGTCTGTCTTGGTCATGCGATTGTGGATCCGTTGCTGTCGCCCGCCACAAGGATGGACTCGGACGGCGGCTTAAAGCCCACGCCCTTTTTGGAAGAGCCCCACTTACGGCTGAGCGCGATCAGATGCAAGGCCGCAGCGGCGGCTCCGCCGCCTTTATTCATCTTTTCAGGATTTGCGCGAACTTCGGCCTGATCGTCATTCTCGACCGTCAGAATACCATTGCCGATGCACAGGCCCTGCAGGCCCATCAGTTGGATGGCACGACTCGAGTCGTTGCAGACTGTTTCATAATGCGTGGTCTCGCCGCGAATGACGCAGCCCAGCGCGACATAGCCGTCAAAATTGCACTGACGGTCGGCCATGGCGATAGCGGTCGGAATTTCCAACGCACCGGGAACTTCGACAACCTCGCAGGTACCGCCAGCCGCCTCGATCTCGGCTTTGGCACCCGCAATCAGGTTGTCGGCAATCGCGCGGTAGAACGGAGCCGCCACAATTAGCAACTTCACCGGTTTATCGAATGTCGGTGTCGGCAGGATACCATGTTTGTCTTGTTCAGCCATTTTCAGTCTTCCTTGAGGATCGAGCGGGTTCCGACAATGGACAGCCCAAAGGCGTCGAGCCCCAGATATACAGTTTCGGGTGAATCAGTCAGCAACACCAGTTCCTGAACACCCATCTTGGATAGAATCTGCGCACCCAGGCCGGTTTGCTTGATAGTCCGCGGACCTTCATCTTCGGCAGCATAGAGAGAATTGCGGGGCTGGCGGAACAGGCAAACCACCCCCCTCCCCTCTGCGGCTATCTTCTCCATCGCGCGAGGCAGCTCTCGCGAGGATTTCGGGCCGAGCCCCAGAATATCGGGTGCTTCATGCAAAGCATGGGTCCGAGTCAGGACCGGCTCGGGCGTTGTGATGTCGCCCTTGATCATCACAACATGTTCGATGCCATGGGTTTGATCGGTAAAAATCCGCATCTCCCAGTCGCCACCGTATTCCGAGGTCACCGTCTCACGCGAGGTTTCGACGACCAAATTATCATTACGCGAGCGATAGCTGATCAGGTCGCTGATTGTCCCGATCTTCAAGTCATGCTCTTTGGCGAACTCAACCAGATCGGGCAGACGCGCCATGGTGCCGTCGGGGTTCATGATCTCACAGATCACTCCCGCTGGCTTCAACCCAGCCAGACGCGAGATATCCACTGCCGCCTCGGTATGACCCGCGCGCACAAGCACCCCACCGCGCTTGGCACGCAACGGGAACACATGGCCCGGCGTCGCAATATGCGCCATCGTGTTTTGCTCGTTGATCGCGGTTGCGACGGTCAACGCGCGGTCAGCGGCTGAGATTCCAGTGGAAACCCCCTCGCGCGCCTCAATTGAAACGGTGAACGCCGTCTCGTGACGTGATGAGTTGTTAACGGCCATCATCGGCAGCCCCAGATGATCAATCCGTTCGGCTGTCATGGGCAGACAAATCAGCCCGCGCCCATGGGTGGCCATGAAGTTGATGGCATTCGCATCGGCAAATTCTGCAGCAATTACGAGGTCGCCCTCATTCTCGCGATCTTCGTGATCGACAAGAATGTACATCCGGCCTTTGCGGGCCTCTTCGATGATGTCCTCGATCGGGCTAATCGCCTCGCGCAACTGGGCCTCAACCGGTCCGGGGGTTTCAAAGCTCATGGGGTAAGCCTTTCGCATGGCAGGTTTGCTGGCGAAATAGACCACGTGCGCGTCAATGACCAGCCCGTATGCGCTCCGGTTTGTGCGATCCGCCCCTGGCATCGGAATGTGCAACAAGTAGTTCAATCTGAGACGGGCGTAAAAAACTGGCCACGGCGGGTGTAAATACCCCTGTTTCGATACGCCGATATTGTTGCCATTTTCTGAACCTTTGAGGTGCAAATGTGGGCTTTGTCCACAAATTGCCGCAATCAAGCCCTCGGAATGCCCGATATCAAAGGCACCTAAAACTCAACAATTCCCTAGTGTGTCGAGATATCGAGCCCAGTGTCCAAGACCGCCTATCTCCCTGCTTCTAATGCAGTTCTGATAAATTCCCTTTGGCGTAACAGGCTGTTATTGTTACTGGTTGCGCTGCAAATCGCATGCGCCATCGCCGTCAGCCTATATGTGGGCCGGTCATTTTGGGATTCCTCGACCCCCATCCTTTTAGGAATATCGCTCCGTCTGCTTTGCTTTATGTTCGCAAATTTCATCCTCTGGAGGCTTGGTGTTGCGATTTTTGTGGTCAAACCGAAAAAGCCAATTCATTGGATGTTGCAAGACCTGCGGACCAAACTGACAGACGTCGAAAAAGCACCCGACGTTTTGATCTGCTTCGTCAGCATCGTCGCTCTGATCGTAACCTACACATTTTTGAAGAACGAGATTCACTCGTTGAATCCCTCTCTTTGGGACACACAGTTTGCGCAATGGGACAGGTTCCTACACGGCGGTGTCGATCCCTGGACTTTGCTAAGGCCCGTCCTTGGGTCGCCAGTGATTACAACAGCTTTGAATGCGGCCTATCATATCTGGTTTCCGATGCTTTATATCGCCGTCTGTGTGGCCTGCCTAGATCGCCGTGATCCAATTCGTAGCACGGTATTCCTGGTCGCCTTTGTGCTGTGCTGGTTTGTCGGGGGTAACGTGATCGCGACGGTCTTTGCATCTGTCGGTCCTGTTTATTATGAACCCTTCAATCTGGGCACGGATTTCGTTCCGCAGATGGAATTGCTGCGTCAATCACATGAAATCAGCCCGGTTTGGGCGCTGAAAGTGCAAAGCACGCTGCTGGATGGCTTTCAAAATTCGGGGCTCGCACGAGGTATCTCTGCTATGCCTAGTATGCATGTCGCTTCAAGCGCGCTCCTGGCGCTGTATGGGTTCACTTATTCGCGGTGGCTGGGCTGGGGGCTGACGGTGTTTACCTTTGTCATCCTGTTGGGATCGGTACATCTTGCGTGGCATTACGCCATTGATGGATATGCCTCGATCCTGTTGGTCCTTTTCTTCTGGTGGCTGGCCAAAAGGCTCACGGCACGGTTCGGGCCGGGAACCTGAGGTTCAGGACATCTCGGCCAGACGGGCCACGTATCTGGCCAGAGTATCGATCTCAAGATTCACCTTGTCACCAACCGCAACATCACCCCATGTCGTGACCTCTTTGGTATGCGGGATGAAGTTGATACCGAAGTCACATCCCTCAACATCGTTGACCGTCAAAGACGTGCCGTTCAGCGCTACCGATCCTTTTGGCGCGATAAACCGAGCAAGATCAACGGGTGCGCGCAAAGTCACACGCGTGCTATCGCCCTCGTCAGCTACCGCAATCACTTCGGCTACGCCATCAACATGGCCCGAGACGATATGCCCCCCCAGTTCATCCCCGACTTTCAAGGCGCGTTCCAGATTTACCCGCGTGCCGACCTGCCAGTGATCCAGATTGGTCTTCGAAACCGTTTCGGCGCTGATCTGAACATCGTACCAGTCGTCCCCCAGCGCGATAACGGTCAGACACACGCCATCGCTTGCGATCGAAGCACCCATATCGATCCCTGCTGTGTCATAGCTGGTCCTGATCCTTGCCCGTAGGTCACCCTGCTGGTCAAGTTCGGCAACGGTGCCAATATCGGTGACGATCCCTGTAAACATTTCATCAACCCCAAGAGCCTAAATTCAATAATCGAGGTAAAGGCACCCAGCCCGACGAACAAGCCCTGCCTTGCCCAGAAACCAACAAAGAGGCATAATTTCATCCAAACGTACCACTAATATTCCTTGCGAGCAGACTATATGGCATCTTCAACCACCTGCCCTGACCGGCGTGTGTTCCTGTTCCTGCAAGGTCCCCATGGCCCATTCTTCAATGCACTAGGTGGTATGCTGCGCGCGGCCGGAGCCAAAGTCATCCGTGTTGGATTCAACGCGGGCGATCAGGCGTTTTGGAGCGACACGACCAGCTTTATTCCCTATCTGGGGAATCCCGACGATTGGCCAGCTACATTCACCGACATAGTTACACTCAATGGTGTCACTGATATCGTACTCTATGGTGATACCCGGCCTATCCATGCAAATGCGGTTCGAATTGCGAAATCACGCGGCATTACTATCCATGTTTTCGAAGAGGGATATCTGCGCCCCTGGTGGGTGACGTATGAGCGCAATGGCTCGAACGGAAACTCGCGTTTGATGGAGCTTGATGTGGAAGAGATGCAGACGGCATTGGCGCAGTCTGAGGGTCAAACCCCTCCGCCGCCCTCGCATTGGGGGGATATGCGCCAGCACATTTTCTACGGCGCGCTTTACCATTGGTTCGTGATGTTCATGAACCGGCGCTATCGAAATTTCCAGCCTCACCGCGAGCTACCGGTCGCCAAAGAGTTTCAGTTGTATTTCAAGCGCCTGGCACTGATGCCAATCCACAGATTACAGCGAAGATGGGCAACGACTCGGGTCAGGCGGGGGGGCTTTCCCTATCACCTTGTCCTGTTGCAACTGGGTCATGACAGCTCGGTGCAATCCCATTCGGATTATTCCTGCATGAGCGAGTTTCTTAGCCAGGTGATTGACGGTTTTGCCAAGGGCGCCCCTGCGCACCACCACCTCGTCATCAAAGAGCATCCGCTGGAAAACCATCGTGAACCACTTCGGCACATGGCCCAGCGCATGGCCGAAAAACTCGATATCACTGATCGCATTCACTATGTCCCGGGTGGTAAGTTGGCAAAACTTCTCGATGAAGCAAGATCAGCAGTAACCGTGAATTCAACTGCAGGCCAACAAGCCCTGTGGCGCGGCATTCCCCTGCGCAGTTTCGGACGGTCGGTATATGACAAGCCACAGTTTGTTTCCCGGCAGCCAATCGAGGCTTTTTTTGCTGGCCCCAATGCTCCGGACAGCAAAGCCTACCGGGACTATCGACAATTTCTTCTCAATACCAGTCAGATTCCGGGTGGCTTCTATTCCCGAAAAGGACGTCGACAATTATTGCGCCGCGCCGCAGATATGATGCTTATGAAACAGGGTCCATATCAGTCGGCACTGGAAGACAACGAGGCCGCAACGCCACAGTTGCATCTTGTTAAGTAACTTGAATCAACCCGTTGCTGGATGTTTGGCATTGAAACGAGTAACCTGCCCAAAACAAAGACGACTGAGGTAAATCGGCAGTGCAGCGTTTTCCTACCCGATGGATACGGGGGGCTTCCTTTGTGGTGGTCCTTGGTTTGCTGGCAGCGTGTCAGCTTCCGAAATCCGGACCGAACAAAACAGAAATCCTGGCCGGTTCTGTCGAAAACGGCGGCAACGCCTTTGTTGTCGAGGTCGACGACCGCGTGGCACGTGCCGCCTCTGCGGTTCCGCAATACGGGTTTTCACAATCTTTTCGCAGCGCCCAAAGCATTGCGTCTGATACTGTGCGTCCCGGCGATGTTCTAAATCTTAGCATCTGGGAGAATGTCGACGACGGGTTGCTGACTTCAGAAGCTGGTGGTGCGACCAATCTGGATCAGGTTCAGGTCGACAATGACGGATATATTTTCGTTCCCTACGCTGGTCGGCTGCGTGCGGCGGGCAATACCCCCGAGCAATTGCGCACCCTGATTTCCAGCAAACTGGAAGAGCAAACGCCGGATCCACAGGTTCAGGTTACGCGCACGCCGGGCAATGGGTCGACTGTTTCCTTGACCGGGACCATCGGTGCACCGGGTATTTACCCGATCGAGCGCCCGACGGGAACCTTGTCGACCATGCTCGCACAAGCGGGAGGCGTCGCAGTTGCATCGGATATTGCTTTGGTTACCGTGATCCGCGGAAATCAAAAGGGAACGATCTGGTACAACGATCTGTTCCGCAATCCGGAAACCGACATCGCATTGCGCGGCGGCGATCGCATTCTGGTTGAACAGGATAGCCGCTCGTATATTGCACTGGGTTCGACTGGGCAGTCCCGCGTGGCGTTCGAAAGTCAGGATTTATCGGCTCTCGAAGCTCTGGCACAAGTCGGGGGCCTTCAGTCGCTGTCGTCAGACCCCACCGGGATTTTCATTCTGCGCGACGAACGGCAGGACATTGCACGTAGCGTTATGGGGCGCCCTGAGCTGACGGGTGATCAACGCATGATCTACCTGTTGAACCTGACCGCACCCAACGGCTTGTTTGTTGCACGTGATTTTGTGATCCGCGACGATGACACGATCTATGTCACCGAAGCCCCATATGCACAGTGGAGCAAATCAATCTCGCTGATCGCCGGAGGACTGACGCCATTTGCGAATGTAGCGACACTTACAGGAAACTAGCGGATGTTTCCTGAACCGGAGAGCACGGCCGGGGGCGAACGCTCCCGGCTATTTGTTTACAACGGTGGTTTCCTGACACAACGGCGTGTGCGCCGGATCCTGTCTTTGTCCGGGTATGACATTCGGCTTGGTCTGCCCCAACACGAAGATCTTGTTGGGGTCTGGGGCAACAGCCCAACTGCTCATCGCGGCTTGACCATAGCGCGGAAACGCGATGTGCCCATCTTACGGGTCGAAGATGCGTTCCTGAGATCTCTGCAACCCGGACGCAGCGGCGAGGCTTCGCTGGGATTGCTGCTTGACCGTGCAGGTCTACATTTTGATCCTACTACGCAATCCGATCTGGAAACCCTGCTTACGACACATCCGCTGGATGACACTGCCCTGCTGGATCGCGCGCGCGGCGCGATTGCGCGCCTACGCGAATTGCACCTCAGCAAATACTCTGCCTACGATCTTGACCAACCACCCCCTGAACCCGGCTACGTTCTGGTGATTGATCAGACCCAGGGAGATGCGGCCGTTACTGCGAGCCACGGCGACTATGCGCGGTTCCGCGAGATGCTGGTCATTGCACAAGATGAAAACCCAGGCGCACGCGTCATCATCAAAAGCCATCCCGAAACGACCGCTGGTCATCGGAAAGGGTATTTTTCTGATCAAGATCTGAGTGACCGCGTGTCCATTCTGCACCGCCCGATAAGCCCTTGGTCACTGTTGGAAGGCGCTATCGGTGTTTATACTCTGTCGTCACAGATGGGATTTGAAGCCATTCTGGCGGGACATAAACCCCGAGTGTTCGGGCAACCGTTTTACTCAGGGTGGGGGCTGACACAGGACGACATCTCCCTCCCCCGTCGACAACGCAACCTCACGCGGGCGCAGCTTTTTGCTGCAACAATGATCCTGTATCCGCGCTGGTACGACCCATATCAAGACTGCTTGTGCGAATTGGAAACCGTGATCGATACACTCGAGGCGCAGACCCGCGCTTGGAGACAGGATCACAAAGGTTGGACTGCATCGGGTATGCGGGTGTGGAAGCGGCGGCGCCTGCAGCGCATTTTCGGTCAACACGGTAAGTTGCGTTTTACATCCGAGCAGCCAAAAGATACCACACATCCCCATATGGCCTGGGCGAGCCAAGCGCGTGATACCTTGAGCGCAACACGCGTCGAGGATGGCTTTCTACGCTCGTGTGGATTGGGTGCGGAATTGGTGCCGCCGCTTTCGCTTGTGACCGATGATATCGGTATTTACTACGACCCGACCCACCCCAGCCGGCTAGAGGAATGGATCACTGCGCGCGAGACGTTGCGACCGGACCAGAGGCTCCGATCAGAACGGCTGATAGCCCGGTTACTCTCTGACGGCCTGAGCAAGTACAACGTCGGTAGTCCTGCCCCGGACCTGCCGAAAGGCCATCGCATTCTGGTGCCGGGGCAGGTAGAAGATGACGCCTCGATCAGACTGGGTACAAGCAATATTCGCAACAACCTCGACCTGCTGCGTGTAACGCGCGAGGCCAACCCTGATGCTGTTCTAATTTACAAACCTCACCCGGATGTCGAAGCCGGACTACGAGAAGGCAAAATCGAATCAAATTTGGCTGACATTGTGGTCAAGCGCACCGACCCCGCCACCCTGATGTCTCAGGTAGACGAGGTTTGGACTATGACCTCTCTGCTGGGGTTCGAAGCTTTGCTGCGCGGCGTCAAGGTCACGACGCTAGGCGCGCCATTCTATGCTGGGTGGGGGTTGACGACAGATTTGGGGGCGGTGCCTGCTCGTCGCGGCGCGCAGCCTTCATTGATGGGCTTGGTACATGCAACCCTGATCGACTACCCGCGATACTTTGATCCCGTGACCGGGCAGGCTTGCCCAGTCGAGATCGCGGTTGAGCGGCTTGCGCACGGCGCACCAACGGCGACAGGACCTATGAACCGCCTTCTGTCCAAGCTACAAGGAATGATGGCAACGCATGCGCGTTGGTGGCGCTGAGGCCTAATGCGTGACGCGCGCCCAACGGTGCAGGATATCACCGCCAACAACCTGCGTTTCGATCAGATCGAACCGGGGTGCGGTTTCCAAAGTATCCAACCCTAAGGCTCCGATCGCCGAAAGACCCTCGGCTCCGATCGTAAGCCCGGCGGTGAAACCAACCAGCTCATCGACCAGATCACTTTCTAGCAAGGACGCAGCCAAAGCTGATCCGCCTTCACAAAAGACGCGCGTCAACCCCGCTTGCCCGAGCTGGTGCAGCAGATCAGCGGCTTCAACGTGATGATCGTCCAATGCGCATGGGATCAGTCGCGCACCAAGCCCCTCCCAGGTGCGGGCGCGATCAGGATCCGGATGAGGACCATGGCAAAGCCAGACCGGAATTTTGGACGCGGTCCGCGCGAGATGCCCCATCAAAGGCAAGTCCAGATGCCGAGACACCACCACGCGGACCGGCTGGCGTTCTACGCCTAAATCGCGAACCGTCAGCGACGGATCATCAGCCCGCGCCGTTCCCGCGCCGACCATGACCGCATCATGGCGGGCCCGCATTGCGTGCACTGCACGGCGTGCATTGGGGCCGGTGATCCACTGGCTGTGCCCGGTTTCCGTGGCAATCCGACCATCAAAGCTGCTGGCCAGTTTCAGTGTTACAAACGGTCGACCTTGCTCGGTTTTCAGAAAGAACCCCGCGTGATCCCGTGCCGCCTGTTCGGCCAGAACCCCGGTAACGACATCAATCCCAGCTTCACGCAGCAAGGCGAACCCTTGTCCAGCCACACGCGGGTCACTGTCTTCGATTGCCGAGACAACGCGTGCAATTCCAGCCTCGATCAATGCTTCGGCACAGGGTGGCGTTTTTCCGTGATGCGAGCAGGGTTCAAGAGAGACATACGCTGTCGCCCCTTGTGCCGCCTCGCCTGCTTGGGCAAGTGCGATGGGTTCGGCATGCGGGCGGCCTCCGGGCTGCGTCCAGCCGCGTCCGACAACACGCCCATCGCGCACGATCACGCACCCGACGGACGGGTTCGGCCAACACGTGCCCTGGCCGCGCCGCCCCAAAGACAAGGCAAGCGCCATAAATCGCTTATCTGCTTCGTTCACTCGTCCGTCGAAGGTTGCGGCGGGCGCAACTCGTGGACAAACTCCTCGAAATCGTCGGCCGCCTGGAAATTCTTGTACACACTCGCAAAACGAACATATGCGACCGTATCAATCCGGGCCAGCGCTTCCATGACAATCTCACCGATTTTGTTCGATGGGATATCGGTTTCACCCATGCTTTCCAATCGGCGAACGATACCCGAAATCATCTGGTCGATCCGCTCCGGATCAATCGGCCGCTTCTGCATCGATATGCGGATTGAACGCTCAAGTTTGTCGCGGTCGAAATCTTCTCGTTTTCCATTGGTCTTGATCACAACCAGATCGCGCAACTGCACACGTTCATAAGTCGTAAACCGTCCGCCGCAGGCCGGACAAAACCGGCGTCGGCGGATCGCGACGTGATCCTCTGCCGGGCGTGAATCTTTGACCTGAGTATCGATATTTCCGCAAAACGGGCAGCGCATCCGCCGTCTCCTCGTCCCTAGTTCGGCCTCTTTTGTAAGCGCTGCGGCTTACTTATCCACAACTATAGGGCAGCCGCTAGGGTTTGGGTAGTCGGAATTTTCCACCCCAATATGAAGCGTCACGCAAAGTGTGCAGCGACCTTTCTCATATGCGGTGCATTGCGATGTTCAAACACGTAAATCCCCTGCCATGTGCCCAACACAGGTGCCCCACCCCTCACCGGGATCGACAACGAAACCGGCATCATCGCAGCTTTGATATGAGCTGGCATGTCATCCGGCCCCTCATATGTATGGCGCAGATAAGCCATCGAAGGATGGTCGGAAGGCGGCACAAGCCGGTCATAAAAGGCATGTAAATCGGTCTGCACTTCTGGATCAGCGTTTTCCTGAATCAGCAAAGAACAAGAGGTGTGCCGCACAAAGAGGGTCAGCAGGCCATCTGATACCGGCCTCAGCCAATCGCACACAGGGGCGGTGAACTCATAAAGCCCCGCACCCTGCGTTGAGATCGAGAATTCGGTCTGCACCGCAGATCACCTAAAGTTAATGCGACGACTGCACCGGCCATTTGCACCTTGCACAGACATACTGTCGCCGGCTTTGAACCCAACCGATATACTGCCTTGCTGGTCTGCATTTGCAGGTGGTTTGAGCGAAAACTGCACCGCCGTCTTTCGGCCGGTCGTCACGCTTGGCCCATAGCCACGCAGAACATAAATACGCTGTTGCCACCCCGCACCCAAAGACCGTCGTGCGAAATCCGCCGCAGCACACCAATATCCATCGACATCTCTGCGCGCCCTTGGGATGACTTCGAATTCCGTATTGCTGATTGCTTCGGTTTGATATCCGTTTGGCGCCGCGCTGGTCATTGCCGGAGAACCGAGCAATATGATTGCGCCCAACGTAACTGATAATATCTGTTTCATCCTCGTCATCTTCCTGTTTCCACCTGAAATATACCTAGTGCGCCTCACCACTCCAAACAGTAGAGATCACAATCAATTCAAACTGACCTCAATTCGTTCCGATCCGGCTCAAGCCACCCGTTATATCGGATCAGCAAACCCAGGCCGGGCACATGGGCAGAGATGTCAAAACAAAAGCGGTCCATTGAATCTTGGGTTTCTGTCGAGGCTGACTGCGGCAGCAGAAACTTTGGACAAGGTATTCCAAACAAGGCGAGCCGACGGATTTGAAGCGAAAGCCCTGCCTCGGTTCGTACAGGCTGTAACCAAATTGCGAGCCCCCCGATCCTTTCGTGGACGCAATTGTATCTCTGGTCGAAACTAATGCGTGAACATGTCTCATGCCCGGAAAAGTCCCGCTTCCAAATCCAATGCCCTTTTGTTCGATGTATAGTGAGAGTGACCTGAAGGTCGTCCCCTTCTGGCGGGAATCCTCCGATGCGCAAAGCCAGGGCGACCAATGGCCCCCGACCTCGGATTATGCTGCATTTTCCCGAATATTGCCCCTCAGCCGAGTGCAGTTTTTGAATTGCTTCCGGCAGCTTTTCATCCACACCCAGAACTTGCAGGAACGGGTCGTGCTCAGAAGCCATCTGAAGCGAACCGGGACCGAAGGCTAGCATCGGGAACCAAACAACAGTTGTAACGACCAAACAACGCATATCGATTACGGGCAATCGAGTGATACAGCCGATCCTTCACAAACACTGGCAAATATCGGCACAAGGACAGCAAGAACCAAGCTCCCGGTAAGGCGCGCATCGCGGCGGCAAAAGCATCAAGCTTCTGGTGAACTTCACCATCGACGATGACCAGATTGGTCTCAAAATCCTTGGTCGGGAGATTCAGCCGTGAATAGAGTCTCCTCCCCAACTCCGACTGGGCGGTCGCAAATCTGAACTTTTGGTCCCGATCATGGCGCAACATGAACTGAAAAAACTGCGAACACAAAACGCATTCACCGTCAAAGACAATCAAATCAGTTTCAATGTCTGGCAAGTCAGGCACTGTAAATCCAAATACCACCATCAATTCAAGAAGATACTGGCACGGCATAAATCTCGCAGCAATGCGACATGACCGACCAATAAGGAGAGCTGTGCCGGGGAACCCATTGAAACGGCTTGGTGGACCGTCGGCTTGGGCTCGACCTTATCCCCAAAAGGTGCTGACCCGGCAACGATGGATATTTAGGTGTCACTTCTGCGGTATTCTTGGCAATTTCGGCCAAATCCTTTCGAATATCCGACACGTCACAAGTGTCGGTAACAGAGGCTGGCAAAATACAGCGCCTTTCCGCTATCGTGATCAGATTATCAGGATGAGTTTCGGACAAGGTTATGGACGTCGATATTTCACGCATTCAATTGCTGATGCGCGCCCTCGAACAACGCGCGAGCTTATCGGTTGTCGATCAAGTTTTGAAAAACAGCGCATTGACCCGGATCGATGTTGAAGCACCTGCCGCACTATGTAGCGCCCGCAAAGAGGCCATGTTTGTTCGCCATGCCTGTGATGCGCTCGGCGACATCACATTCGGTGCAGGCGCGGGGTTAGAGTTCAATTCTTCCTCCAGTGTGACGGCATATATCAGTAAATACTCGCGGGATCTGAAACAGGTGTTGGAAAACACTACGCGGTTTCATGGTATCATCGACCCCGCACTGGCGTTCAGTCTGCGTGTTTCCGGCAACTCCGCCTCATTGGAGGCTGAATGGAAAGACCCAAGTTTTTCGCGATATCATCGTCGAACCGAGTTTTTGTTGTTCGCAAGCATTGCTCGGATGCGGGCTTTGACGCAGGTGAAACTGTATCCTATCGAAATACGATTTCAGCACAGTGTGGGGCGACATGCGGACACATTTCAAAAGATCGGAGGCTTTCCACTAAAGTTTGAGGCTGAACGGTTGGAGGTTATCTTATCACTACCCTCACTCGAAACACCGATCCCCACCTATGATCCCAGTCTGCGGGCGCATCTGCTGGAATATGGCGAGCGTCTGCTGGCGGAAGGACGTAAGCCAAAACAAAAAAACCGTGCACAGATCGAAGGGTTAATCACCAGGTCAATGCCCGGAGGGGTAATTCAGGCGGATGAAGCCGCCTCTCAACTTGGCCTCAGCCCGCGCACACTTGCCCGTCGTCTGGCGGATGAAGGCACTTCCTACCGCGAGATTGTCGAAGATCTGCGCTGTGATCTTGCGCAAACATTTATCAAAAACGGCATGAATCTAGCTGAAATCTCGTATTCTTTGGGCTATTCGGATCAGGCTGCGTTCTCGACGGCTTTCAAACGCTGGACCGGTCAGGCCCCGACCGCGTTCCGTAAAAGGGTTTCACGTCCGCTTACACATAAAGGAAAGTAGCCGGGGGTCATCGGCGCTGCCGCCTCACCCCGGCCTGTCCATGAGTGGACAATGAGCACATAGGTACAGCGGCGCAACGCAACATGCGATATTTCGCCAATTTGATTTGTTGTTCAGACAATGTGAGGTGCGGCATGAAAAAGGCGCCTCGTGGGCGCCTTTGACTTATTGATCCAGGAAGGACCGAAGCTTCCGCGATCGGCTAGGATGCTTTAGCTTACGCAGCGCTTTGGCCTCGATCTGGCGAATACGTTCGCGGGTAACACTGAACTGCTGACCCACCTCTTCCAGAGTGTGGTCAGTGTTCATGCCGATACCAAAGCGCATCCGCAAAACCCGTTCCTCGCGCGGGGTGAGGGAGGCAAGAACCCGCGTGGTGGTTTCCTTGAGGTTCTCCTGAATCGCGCTGTCGAGCGGCAGCACGGCATTCTTGTCCTCAATGAAATCGCCAAGCTGGCTGTCTTCTTCGTCGCCGATGGGCGTTTCGAGGCTGATCGGCTCCTTGGCGATTTTCATCACCTTTCGAACTTTCTCGAGCGGCATTTGCAGCTTTTCTGCCAGTTCTTCCGGAGTCGGCTCGCGACCGATCTCGTGCAGCATCTGGCGACCAGTCCGAACCAGTTTGTTGATCGTCTCGATCATATGTACCGGAATACGGATCGTGCGCGCCTGATCCGCGATTGACCGCGTGATCGCCTGACGGATCCACCAAGTGGCGTAGGTCGAGAACTTATAACCACGGCGGTACTCGAACTTGTCCACTGCCTTCATCAGACCGATGTTACCTTCCTGAATAAGATCAAGGAATTGCAGGCCGCGGTTCGTGTACTTTTTGGCGATCGAGATTACCAGGCGCAAGTTGGCTTCAACCATTTCTTTCTTGGCCTGCCGCGCCTCTTTCTCGCCTTTCTGAACCTGCTGCACGATGCGGCGGAATTCAGGGATATCCAGACCGACATATTGACCGACCTGCGCCATGTCGTTGCGCAGTTCCTCGACCTTAGCGGTCGAGCGTTCAATGAACATCTGCCAACCCCGGCCCGGCTTTTCGGCCATCTCGGCCAGCCAGTTCGGATCCAGCTCACGCCCGCGATAGGCGTCGATGAATTCACGACGGTTGATCCGGGCCTGGTCGGCCAGTTTCACCATTGAGCTGTCCAGCGACATGACCCGGCGGTTGATGCCATAAAGCTGGTCAATCAGCGCTTCGATACGGTTGTTGTGCAGGTGTAGACCATTTACCAGCTCAACAATTTCCGCACGCAGCTTCTGATAGGTCTCTTCGTCCTTTTCGCTGAACGATCCATCTTCATTCAGAGTAGCCGAAATTCGGCTATCCTGCATCTCGGAGAGCATCGCAAAGTCGCTGGAAATCCGCTCTAGCGTAGTCAGAACCTGATCCTTCAGCGCTGCTTCCATCGCAGCAAGTGACATATTGGCCTGATCGTCTTCGTCATCGTCGTCGTCGTTGGCAATCGGGTTGCCATCGGCATCCAGCTCTGGGCCTTCATCCTTGGCGGGTTTGGCTGCCTGAACCGACGATGTGTCAACGACCGGCTCCTGTACGTCACCATCTTCATCCAACTGGTTGCCGAACGTTGTTTCAAGATCAATAACGTCGCGCAACAGAATGTCTTCGCTCAACAATTCGTCGTGCCAGATCGTGATCGCCTGGAAGGTCAGTGGGCTTTCGCACAGGCCGGCGATCATAGTATTCCGACCAGCCTCGATCCGTTTGGCGATGGCAATCTCGCCCTCGCGGCTAAGCAGTTCGACTGATCCCATCTCGCGCAGATACATGCGTACGGGGTCATCAGTACGATCCAGCTTTTCGGTAGCCGCACCAGCCAGCGCAACTTCGCGTGGGCCTTCGGTCGTGACCAGTTCGGTCGAACCTTTATTCTCTTCTTCCTCGGCCTCTTCATCTTCGATGATGTTGATGCCCATCTCGGACAGCATCGACATCACGTCTTCGATCTGTTCCGAGCTGACCTGATCAGGTGGCAGAACCTGATTAAGCTGGTCGTAGGTGATGTAACCTTTCTCACGGGCCTCGGCGATCATTTTCTTGACCGCTGCCTGGCTCATATCAAGCGAGATCTCCTGTTCCTGCTCGTCGGATTTGCGGTCTTCGTTCGTATCCTTGGCGGCCATTCAATGCTCCTGCAGGGATGGGTGATTCGTTTTGACCGAATCATTAGCGCGTAGAAGTGATTCGGCCACCCGTTTACCTGTTTTTCTTTTCCAGTGCCTTACGAAAACACCACTTTATCGGCGTTTCCGCTCAAAATTGATACCCGACATGATCGCTTCAAACGCGTCTTTCTCGTCACGGTTGATTCGCGCACCATTGTCGGCGATGTCAAAAACGGCCCTGTCTTCGTTCTGGCTGCGGCTTGTCCGGTTGCGCTCTTCGGCGGCTTGCGCCAGCCGATATGTCAGCGCCTCATCGGCCAGATCAGACAATTCCTCCGCCGCTTCGGCAATCTCAGCATCCAACCCCCGGAGCGCTTTGATCTTTGCGAGTTCCTCGGCCAGCGTCATCTGGGCCTTTTCAACGTCGCCTGGTTTGTACACACAGGGGATCACTGCGACATGGCGAAGGGCCAGAAGGTTTTCAAGGGGTTCCGGCCCCAAATTTTGAACGATGTGGTCTCTCAGATTGTCCGGGTCGTCAATCGCGTGGCGCAAGATCGCCCCGCGCAATGCTGCATGATCGGGATAGTGACATTCCATTTCTTCTAATTGGTGTTCGAATTGGATCACAACTTGTGGATTTAGAATAGCAATTGCCAGAATGGCCGCTTCGCGCAATTGAATATCCGCGTTCTCGGACGACGCCAGAAACGATGCGCGCGCACCGGGCGTGGCAGGCTGGGTCTGCGGTTGCCATTTTCCACGCGGCTGCCACGTTCGATTTTGCGATTGTCTCTGAGGGCGAAATAATTGCCAGCGCAGATCCTTAATTTCCTGCCCGTAATGCGATCGGATCGAGGGGTCGCGGATCAGCTTGATCTTCTCACGCAGGGATTTATCCAACGCCGCCTTCCGTTCAGGGCTGTCGAACACCTTGCCTTCCGTCTCACGTTGCCACAGCAGCTTGACCATCGGAATGGCCCCTTCCAGAACGGCTTGCACCGCCCCCGGTCCTTCGGCACGCAGAAGATCGTCTGGGTCCTTGCCTTCGGGCATGAGTGCAAATCGCAAGGATTTGCCTGCCTCCAGCAATGGCAGGGCCAGATCGATCGCCCGCATCGCGGCGCGCAGGCCCGCTGTGTCACCATCCAAGGCAATGATCGGTTCATCTGAAACACGCCAGAGCAACTGTAGTTGATGTTCGGTGATCGCTGTTCCTAATGGCGCCACCGACGCGCCAAAGCCCGCCTCGGCCAGCGCGATTACGTCCATGTAACCCTCGGCAACGATCAGGGGCTGCCCCTTCCCAGCCGCCTGTCTCGCAGGACCGTGGTTATAGAGGCTACGGCCTTTATCGAACAAATCGGTCTCGGGCGAGTTCAGGTATTTTGCGTTGTCATTCGGGTCCATCGCCCGACCGCCGAAGGCAATGCAACGCCCGCGTGGGTCGCGGATTGGATACATGATGCGATTTCGGAACGTGTCATATGGTTTTTTGCCCTTGTTGGACGGTTTGACCAGACCCGCCGCAAGGATCAAATCATCGGCTACATTCTTGCCGGTCAGATGATCCCACAGCGCCTGCCAGCCGTCGGGGGCAAACCCGATCTCCCATCGATCCAACGCCTGCGCATCCAGCCCTCGGCGGGTCAGGTAATCGCGCGCCTCGGCCCCTGCCCCGGTCTTGAGTTGCAAGCGAAAGAACTGAACCGCTTGCTCCATGACGTCGGCGAGTTGCGAGCGTCTGTCCTGTTTCTCCTGCGCTTTCGGATCGCGCGCAGGCATCGGCATCCCCGCTTCACGCGCCAGAATCTCGACCGCTTCGATGAACGAGACATTCTCGGTCTCTTTCACAAAGCTGATAGCATCGCCTTTGGCATGGCACCCAAAGCAGTAATAGAATCCCTTCTGATCATCGACGTGGAATGAGGCGGTCTTTTCGTGATGAAACGGGCAAGGCGCCCACATATCACCCTTGCCCTGATTGGATTTGCGCTGGTCCCACATGACCTTACGCCCAACAACCTGAGACAGGCTGAGGCGCGTGCGCAATTCATCCAGAAATCCGGGGGGCAAAGACATGGGTCAAACCTGCCAGAAATGAAAACGCGAGCCAAGGGGATGGCGCGCGGTTGTCCACAGAGAAATGATCTGTCTGTGGATTATTGCTGTAAACACAACTCCAGCCAAGCGGCACCGAGATCTTTTTTGCGCACGTCGCGCATTTTCTGTTCGTACACCCAAGGTGTGATCAACGGAATCGCCGCATTGTAGTTCTCGGGCCACGTCGGACCACTGTCTGCTACTGCCTGCGCCACGTCGCGTTCCTTGACCCGGTCCAAACGTGCCTTCTGAACCGCAGCCACGACATCGGCCTGATACTTGCAACTTTGCTCTTTAGTCTCCTGAGCAGCCAAGGGTGAGGCCAGCAAGGCCGCGACAATGGCAATACGCAACATGGGGTTCTCCCGGATTCGTTTCCTTTGGCGCAGCTTAACCCTGCACAGCAACACCTTCCATCGCCGATTTCAATTTGTGCCTCAGTCGAATCCCAGGCGGCTAACAACAGCTGCATTTTCTGCGAGTGCAACACTAGGCACAGACTCTTTGCAGATGTTTCAACATCTCGCGTACAGTCATATGGCGGCGTATCACAGTTTCCTCTGTAGAAGCGTAGTACCCGAGGTATATTGGACATCGACATAAACGTCGTCCTGGTCCAATTCCGTAACGACTAACGGCATATCGATCGATCTTTCTGCGAAACTGAATAGGACAAATCGAAAAAAGCGGCCACCCATGGGGCGGCCGCTTTTAGAAATTCGATTGCCTGAGTGCTCAGAGTCCTTTTGCCCGATAGCTTTTTGAGACCCGATCAATCGCCACAATATAAGCTGCAGTGCGCAGGTCATCGACATCAGCTCGGTCATGCCAAACCTCGCTCATAGCCTGATAGGCAATGCGCATTGTGTCATCGAGGCCTGAGCGCACCAGCTCCAGCTCGTCAGCACCTTTGAGGTATTTGGCCTTGAAGTTCGGCGACATCGACCAGGCATCACCCAGATATCGGTCCAGCCGCTCAAGCTCGCTGACGATCAGTTCATGCCGTGCTTCCTCCTGGCGGCGCTGCATGCGGCCAAAACGGATATGGCTAAGGTTCTTGACCCACTCAAAATAGGATACTGTAACACCGCCCGCATTTGCATACATATCGGGGATAATGACTGTACCTTTATTGCGCAGGATTTCATCCGCGCCCGCTGTGACCGGACCGTTTGCAGCCTCGATAATCAGCGGCGCTTTGATCCGCTCTGCATTAGACAGGTTAATCACCCCTTCTAGTGCGGCCGGGATCAAGATATCGCATTCGGATTCAAGCACTGCACCGCCCTCGGCTGAATGCGTCGCATCCGGATAGTCTTTCACGCCGCCATGCTTAACGATCCACTGACGCACCGCTTCAACATCAATGCCATCGGGATTGTATAATGCGCCATCCCATTCGATGATGCCAATCACGCGCGATCCGTCTTCTTCACTGAGGAATTTAGCCGCGTGGTAGCCCACATTGCCCAAGCCCTGCACAACAACGCGCTTGCCGTCTAGTTTGCCTGTCATGCCAGCCTTTTTGACATCTTCCGGATTCCGGAAGAATTCGCGCAACGCATATTGAATGCCACGGCCAGTCGCTTCGACCCTACCTGCGATACCCCCAGCGTTCAGTGGTTTACCCGTCACACAGGCGCGCGCGTTGATATCTGTCGTGTTCATTCGGGCATACTGGTCGGCCATCCACGCCATTTCGCGTTCGCCTGTTCCCATGTCGGGCGCGGGGACGTTCTGAGACGGGTTGATCAGATCGCGTTTAGCCAATTCATAGGCGAAACGGCGGGTGATCTGCTCTAGCTCGTGTTCTTCATATTGGCGCGGATCGATACACAATCCGCCTTTCGACCCCCCAAATGGCGCTTCGACCAGAGCGCATTTGTAGGTCATCAGAGCCGCGAGCGCCTCGACCTCGTCTTGGTTCACCGCGAGGGCATAACGAATACCACCTTTGACCGGCTCCATATGTTCTGAATGAACCGAGCGGTATCCGGTGAATGTGTGAATCTGCCCTCTCAGCCGAACTCCGAACCTGACTGTGTAGGTGGCGTTACATACCCTGATCTTTTCTTCCAGTCCGGGCGGCAGATCCATCAGAGACGCAGCTCTGTTGAACATCAGATCAACACTCTCACGAAAGCTGGGTTCTATAATGCCGGTCATACAATCCTCCGTACTGGCAAATGACAAACGTCATGACGTTTTGTCGCACTGCTTGTAATTTACCGCAATCAGTAACTGCACTTATTTTAAGCAATTTGCGAAAGGCCAATCGACGTGTTCGAAGTGAGTCGACCATCGATCACCTACGCGCAATTGTCCCGAAGCGGGAAACAAAGACAGCGAAAACGCCACGAATAAAGCTGAAAACCGTTAAAAACGAGCAGCATAGTGACGATCACGCCTAATTCTCGCCACGATCCCTGTATAATTAATTAGCGCTGCAAACCGCTGGCATTGGTGCGCCCTGTCGACAGAGGAATTCACTATGCGCAATTATGATTTAAAAGAATTGTTTAACTTTTTGTGCCGAGAAAACAGGTGCGCCCGACGCTTGCGGCAATTTGCATCTGAAACAGAAGGCACGATGACGATCCTTGCGCTCTTCTTGGTGATGATTGTCTTCACCGTTGCCGGATTTGCCGTCGATATCATGCGTTACGATCGGGAAAGGGTGCGACTGCAATATGCCCTTGATCGCGCCGTTTTGGCAGCAGCGGACCTGGATCAGGAGCTTTGCCCCCGTGTTGTCGTCAACGATTACATTACCAAGGAAGGCTTCAACCCTGATATTATCAGCAATATCGAAGTCGAACCCGAGACATGTAAGACAAATGCGGATGGCTCTGTTGAACAGATCGCCGAGCTTGAAGGCAAGCGCAAGGTTGTAGCCAGTGCTGACATGACCGTTGAGACCCACTTTATGAAGTGGAGTGGTGTCGATCATATCGATTCAACCGCGACCAGCGTTGCCGAAGAATCGATTGGTAACGTTGAAATCTCGTTGGTTTTGGATGTGTCAGGCTCAATGCGCGGAACAAAGCTGACCAACCTACAGAAGGCCGCAAACGACTTTATTGATGAAATGGTTCTGAAGTCAGAAGAAGGTAGATTGTCAATTTCGATCGTACCCTATTCCGAACAGGTCTCGGTGCCTGACTATCTGATGGATGCCTTGAATACGATCGGTGCCAACGAAGTTGCAAATTGCATCGACTTCCAGGCCTCGGACTTCACGACAACCAATTTCAACTATTACGATATCGTCGATGATGGCGGGAATATCATTAGGAAGGGGGATTACATTCCTCAAACCTTACACTTCAAGGACAGCGGCACAAACGACAGAAGATTCAGTGATACTTTGGTATCCAGTAACATTTGCCGGCTTGAATCCGCGACCGATCAACGGGAAATGACGGTTATCCAGAATGACCCGGATATTTTGAAGGACCAGATTGATAATCTGGTCGCAAGCGGCTGGACTTCGATTGATCTTGGATTGAAGTGGGGCTTGACCTTGCTTGATGACAGTATTCAGCCATTGATTGCCCAGATTGCAGACAGCTCCGAAATCCCAGACTCGTTCGCCATTCGGCCTGCACCGAACACCACGACAGACACCCTTAAGGTACTCGTGCTGATGACGGATGGGGAAAACACCTATCAGCATAAGGTAAACTCACCCTATAACGAGGGTGGCTCCAATATTTATTGGAACGAAAGTGCACAGACTTATTCCATCTATGATGATGAAAATGGGCATTGGGCTTGGCCAAATGTAAATACCACCATTTGGGATAATAATACCGGCGGGTACTGGACACGTGACAAGTTCCAGGATCATGCGCACGGAAATGGTACCTACAAACGATATCGTTGCCGGGATTACTACAATGGCACCTGTTACGATATCGACAGATCGAATGATCGCGACTTCAACGAAAGCGGTTCGTCGCCAGCAGAACTAGAATGGCCTGATGTCTGGGCACATACGGAGAAAAACGCGATCCGGAATATGTTCCGCCATGCCTACGGTTGGACCCGTGGCAATGAATTCGCGGCTGCGTCGACCACCGAAATCGGCCCTTCAACCAAAAATCCACGGGTTGTCGATCTTTGCGTAGAAGCTGAGAAAGAAAAAGTCATAATTTTCTCGATCGCTTTCGAAGCCCCCTACGGCGTCAAGCAGATGCTGAAAGACTGCGCGATCAAACCTGCCCGCTACTACGAAGCAACTGGCACACAGATTGAACGTGTCTTCGATTCAATCAGCACTTCGATTCAAAACCTGAGGCTGACCCAATGATCATGTCGTTGCGAATACGGGCGCAAAGGTTCTGGCGTAAAGAGGATGGCGCATCCTCGAGCATTGAGTTTATGTTCTGGTTCCCTCTCTTCTTATATGTCGCATATTCTGGCATGGACCTGGGATTGATCTCATTTCGCCACGCCGACCTTGAGCGGTCGTTGGACATGACGATCAGGGAGGTTCGACTGAATCGCCTGCCGCCTGGCGAAGACACGTGGGATCATGCCCTTCTGAAGAAGATGGTGTGTGAGAACGCAATCATTTCCGACTGTTCTGAAAATCTCGCGCTTGAGATGAAATCCATTGACCCCCGCGTCGGCAACCAGCTGGATCCTACGCCTTATTGCGTTGATACACCGGCGACGATCAGAAAACCCGAAGATGTTGCCTTTGAATTGGGAACCTCGAACGAAATGATGATTATTCGAGCCTGCCTCGAAGTCTCGCCTGTATTCGGCCTCTCCATGATGAACGATCTGGTAAGGCAAGATAATGACGGGCAGTGGGAAATACACGCCTCTTCTGTGTTTGTTCATGAACCATTTGGAGGCTCATCAAGTACTCCCACTGGAGGTGGCACTTCTGAACCGGAGGACGTAGCAGATGCCGGCGGCTAATTTCTCAATCAGAGGCGCAATTGCAAGAGCCGTTCGTCGCTTCCGGCGTCGGGAAGACGGCATCATGTCTGTTGAAGCCATGCTGATATTGCCGTTGCTATACTGGTCTATGCTTGCTTCATACACCTACTATGACGCCTATCGGCAAAGTGCGCGTAATATCAAGGGTGCCTACGCGGTTGCCGATGTGGTTTCGCGTGAAGATGGCAATGTGACCGAAGCCTACGTAAACACGATGTATGATCTTTTGGAGACCATGGTCGAAACGCGCGCGCCGGTAACATTACGGATGACCTATCTTACATTTGATGCCGAGAACGACATCCATAATGTACTGTGGTCCTGCGTTCGTGGCACAGGCCTGCCGAAATGGTCAAACGCAGACATTGACGACATAAAGCCTCGGCTACCCGCGATGCCTGATAATGGATCGATGATCGTGGTCGAAACCCGGAACACATATCGGCCGCCATTCTATATCGCATTCGAATTCGCCGAATTTGACATGAACAACCTTGTGTTCACTCATCCGCGCGTATTCGACAATATCGTCAATACTGATCCGTCCTGCGTCGTCTAGCTACGACCTTTCGGCAAGCAGTCCGGTCAGTATCTCGGACATGAATTTGGTTTCGGCGGCGGCCGTCATTCCGCCGATACCAATGCGGCGCCCGACACGCCACCAAAGGCCTGGAAACCAGTCAAACGATCCTGCCGTGCGGGTTTTGATAATAAATCCATTCGATGGTTTGAACGCAAATACACCCCGGTCGACTGTTTCAACCTCTTCCACTTTGCAAATCACCTGCCCCGAGCTGGTGCGTAAATCGGTAGAGGTCAGTTCGATCCTGCCCTGAGTCGAATGCCACATGTGATGCGACAACCAGAAAGCCCCAATTCCCACAACAAACAGGAATATCTGCCAACCAAGATCCGGAGGCGATGCTATCGCGACATAAATCACCAACGCTCCGACAGTGGCCAACATCCCTACTCCGGTCCATCGGCGCGCGGATGAGGCCTGAATAGAGGCCAGAACTTCGTCTTGCATGTCACTCTCCCCGTTACTCGTCTGCTCTAGCTGGTTTGATATGCAAAGAACAACACCCATGTCGCTGGTCTGAGCGTGATTGCACAGACTGCGTGTTCCTGCGCAAATTGATTACGCCGGGACTGGCCATAAATTGCTGCTAAGCAATCAGGAGGCTAAAATGTCCCTCAGACCGATCCTTGAGACGCGCACTTCGGTTCCAACAATGGAAGGCGCGGGTGTCAAACTTCATCGCGCATTCGGGTTTCAAGACCCGTCGGAACTGGACCCTTATCTATTGTTTGATGACTTTCGGAACGACAACCCGCAAGATTTTGTGGCCGGTTTTCCATGGCATCCACATCGCGGCATCGAAACGATCACCTATGTCCTGTCCGGTTCAGTAGAACACAGTGACTCGCTGGGTAATAGCGGCACTTTGGGTGCAGGAGACGTTCAATGGATGACGGCCGGGTCTGGTATTCTGCATCAGGAAATGCCCAAAGGCTCGGGCAGCGGCCAGATGCACGGTTTTCAACTATGGGGCAATCTTCCATCGGATCAAAAGATGACTGCCCCGCGCTATCAGGACGTCCAAAGTACCGATATTCCCGAGATTATCGAAGACGATGGTACGGCGGTCCGGGTAATAGTCGGCACTTTCTGGGGCCGTACAGGTCCTGTCGACGGGATCGCTGCAGATCCACAATATCTGGATATCAGTATACCGGCGGGCGTGAAAAAGACCTTTCCAATAGATACCTATCGTCGTGCGTTCGCCTATATCTTTGAAGGGGGCGCTGCCTTCGCTGATGCCTCCCGCCCCTCCGGAGTGCTTTTGGAAAAGGAAATCGCAGGGCATGAGGTCAATATCCGCGACATGTCTGGCGACCGGACATTGGTTCGGTTTGGAACAGGGGATGAAATCACTGTTCAGGCCGGGCCCGATGGTGTGCGATTTCTTTTGATCTCTGGGGCTCCGATTAATGAACCTGTTGCATGGCACGGACCGATCGTCATGAACACGCAGGCCGAATTGCAGCAGGCCTTTCGTGAATTGCGCAACGGCACATTCATCCGCCCGGCACATTGAGGGCCGGTCAGGCGGTGACGGCCTTGCGCACCATATCCCAATAAACCTGTTCAACCTCATCCAACGACAATCGCCCGCCGCTGCGGTACCAGGTGATCACGCCGTTGAGCATGGCGATCACCGCCAAAGTGGCGATTTTGGTATCGGTAACCGAGAATTGGTCCGATTGCTGTCCTATGCGCAAGATACTCTCCAACGAGTCTTCGTAGCGGCGGCGCAGCGCTTCAATTTCGGTGAAATTTTCGGGCGTCAGATTGCGCAGTTCCATATAGGCGATAAATACTTCATCCGGGCGCTGAAGGTGAAAACGGATGTGGAACCCGACAAACTGGCGCAGCGCATCTTGTGGATCGTCAAACTGCTCAAGCTCTTCATATGCAGCCAACAAATCCTGCATGTGATCGCGCATAAGACGGAACAACAGGCTTTGTTTATCAGGGGTATAATTATACAGGGCTCCAGCCTGCACCCCCACCTCTCCCGCGATCTGTCGCATCGATACAGCGGCATAGCCGTGACGGGCAAACAACCCCAACGCTGCCTCGCGAATGCGAGGGCCGGTGATGTCTGAATGAGAGCCTTGTGTACGTGCCATGACCTTATCCTATATGAACGGTTGTTCAGATAGAACCCCGCTTGAACCAGCGCGGTAAAAGGTGCATCACATGAAAAACTCTGCAACCCAAAGGTCTGCGATGAAGCTTTTGCCGTCGATATTTCTTGTGCTCGCCACTGCGAGTTGCGCGAATATCCCCGAGTTGGAAGGCAGCGAAACCGCCGCATTGCGCAAGGCCCCCTATCCCAAACTCATTGCATTGGATCCGGCCCTCGGTGCCCCCACCGATCCCGTCAGCGAAGCGGAAGAGGTTGAAGTGGATCTGTCGACGCGCGGCGAAGCCTTGGCGAAAAAAGCCGAGGCGTTGCAAAATGCCGAGATTAACTAGGATTTTGGCTGCGCCTAAGCCTCCGAAAGATTAGACGGATTGCACCCTTCCCCTGAACCCGCTAAGGCAGCCCGCAAAGGACACTTCGCCATCGCGGGCGGCATTGCGAGCAGAAAGGACCCGAGGGAATGACACAGGCGCTGAGGCTTGGAATTGCCGGTCTGGGAACTGTCGGAGTGGGAGTGGTCAAAATCGTACGCCGGCATGCCGATCTTTTGCAGGCGCGCACCGGGCGCCCCGTTCAGATCACCGCTGTTTCGGCTCGCGATGCCAATAAGGATCGTGGCGTAAACCTATCCGACTACGCGTGGGAGACCGATCCGGTTTCCTTGGCAAAACGTGACGACGTCGATGTTTTTGTTGAACTGATGGGCGGTGAGAACGGTCCCGCAAAAGCCTCTGTCGAGGCGGCATTGGCCAGTGGAAAAGATGTTGTCACTGCCAACAAGGCGCTGCTGGCCATCCATGGACAGGAATTGGCAGAAAAGGCCGAAGCTGCAGGCCGCGTCATTCGGTTCGAGGCAGCGGTCGCGGGTGGTATCCCGGTGATCAAGTCTCTGACCGAGGGGCTGGCTGGCAATGAGATCACACGCGTCATGGGTGTGATGAACGGCACCTGCAACTATATCCTGACCCGGATGCAATCGCAGGAGTTGGGCTACAACGCTCTTTTCGAGGAATGCGCGCAGCTTGGGTATCTAGAAGCCGATCCCAATCTGGACGTTGGTGGCATCGATGCGGCGCATAAATTGGCGCTGCTGTCATCGATTGCCTTCGGCACCAAGCCGAATTTCAACGGGATCGAGATTGAAGGCATTCAACAGATCAGCCTGGATGACATCCATCAGGCTCACGACATGGGATACCGGATCAAGCTGTTGGGCGTGGCTCAGCGCACTGCCCGGGGACTAGAGCAGCGTATGCAACCCTGTCTGGTGCCGAGTGACTCTCCGTTGGGTCAGCTGGAAGGTGGAACCAACATGGTCGTGCTGGATGGCGATGCAGTTGAGCAGATTGTTCTGCGTGGCCCCGGTGCGGGCGAAGGTCCCACTGCAAGCGCTGTGATGGGCGATGTCTGCGATCTGGCACGCGGATTGCACATTCCGACATTTGGCCGCCCTGCCGCATCACTGGAAGAGGCAAAGCCTGCCGTTACTGGTTTGCCTGCGCCCTACTATCTGCGGCTGGGCCTGCAGGATAAACCAGGCGCGCTGGCCAAGGTTGCCTCTATTCTGGGAGATGCAGGCGTCTCGATTGACCGGATGCGCCAGTATGGGCATGCCGAAAGCACCGCGCCCGTGTTGATCGTCACTCATAAGACTACACGCGCAACTCTTGACGTCGCGCTTGAAGGCTTGCGCGACACGGATGTTATCGCGGGTGAGCCTGTCGCCTTGCGCATTGAAGAGGTTTGAGCTTGCGACCTGCATGAAACGCAAGCTATGCCGGTAATTACGGCTTTATTGACCTGAGGATACGAACATATGAGTGCTGCCAAGATCGATTTTAACGACCGCCTTCTGTCTCTGGGCCTTGCGCGGGTGGCGGAACAGGCCGCGCTGGCGTCCGCCTCATTGGTTGGCCGGGGTGATGAGAAAGCCGCTGATCAGGCTGCTGTAAACGCGATGCGGGAACAGCTGAACCTTCTGGACATCGAGGGTGTCGTCGTCATTGGTGAGGGCGAGCGCGATGAAGCACCGATGCTGTATATCGGCGAAGAGGTTGGTACTGGCAATGGGCCGGGCGTGGACATTGCGCTGGACCCGCTGGAAGGCACCACGCTGACAGCCAAGGATATGCCAAACGCCTTGACGGTGATCGCCATGGGACCGCGCGGCTCGATGCTGCACGCGCCTGATGTGTATATGGACAAACTGGCCGTTGGCCCCGGCTATCCTGAAGGCGTTGTCAATCTGGACATGAGCCCGCGCGAGCGTGTTGAGGCTCTGGCCAAAGCCAAAGGGTGTGAGCCTGCAGATATCACCGTTTGCATCTTGGAGCGTCCTCGTCACGAAGCAATGATTGCTGAAGTCCGCGATACCGGCGCCTCTATCCGCCTGATCACCGATGGTGACGTCGCTGGCGTCATGCACTGCGCCGAAAGCGAAGTGACCGGGATCGACATGTATATGGGCCAAGGCGGCGCACCCGAAGGGGTTCTGGCAGCTGCTGCGCTGAAATGCATGGGGGGACAGATTTTTGGCCGCCTGTTGTTCCGCAACGATGACGAACGCGGCCGCGCCGCCAAGGCAGGCATCACCGATCTGGACCGCGTTTATGCGCGCGACGAGATGGTGACTGCAGATGTCATCTTCGCTGCCACTGGCGTGACCGGAGGCTCTCTGCTTCCACGCATCAAGCGGGAACCGGGCTGGGTTGAGACAACGACGCTGCTGATGCGGTCAAAGACCGGTTCTGTTCGTCGCATGTCTTATCGGACGCCTATGTGGCCACATACCGACGCTTAGCGGCTTGCGCCGTTGCCTTCGGCGAGAGTATCTAAAAAGATGAAGAGGCCGGGTTCGAAGGGGCCCGGCCTTGGCGCATGAGGTGAGATGTGGCGTTTCTGGGCGTAGAGCAATCGTTGACCGGTCGGCGTTGGGTTGGACCGGGGATAGAGGTCGAGCGGTCAGCTGAGATGATGGCGCAGCAGACCGATTTGCCGCGCGCCGTTTGTCAGGTGCTGGCGCGACGCGGTGTTCCGGTGATGGAGGCCTCGGGCTTTCTGGAGCCAAAGTTGAAAGAACTGCTGCCTGATCCGCGTTCGATGAAGGACATGGAGCTTGCCGCTTCGCGGTTTCTTGAAGCGGTGCGTAATCGTCAAAATATCGCGGTGTTTGCCGATTATGATGTGGATGGGGGCAGTTCGGCTGCGCTACTGCTGGTGTGGCTGCGCCAGATGGGAATAGCCGCAACGCTCTATGTGCCCGACCGGATTGATGAGGGCTATGGACCAAATGTACCGGCGATGCAGGAATTGGCAGTTAGCCATGATCTGATCATTTGCGTGGATTGCGGAACACTTAGCCATGAACCTATCGCGGCGGCGAAGGGTGCAGATGTAATCGTTTTGGATCATCATTTGGGGGGAGAAACCCTGCCGGATTGCGTCGCAGTGGTGAACCCGAACCGGCAGGATGAAAGCGGTGATCTGGGCTATTTCTGCGCGGCTGCGGTGGTGTTTCTGATGCTGGTCGAGGCGGGCCGCCAACTCCGCGAGGCTGGCGCCAAAGGGCCGGATCTGATGGCCATGCTGGATCTTGTGGCGCTGGCTACGGTGGCCGATGTCGCGCCGCTGATTGAGGCCAACCGGGCCTTGGTGCGGCAAGGACTGAAGGTGATGGCCCTGCGGCAACGGCCAGGGCTGGTGGCGTTGTCGGACGTGGCCCGCATGGATACTGCGCCCAACAGCTATCACCTAGGTTTTTTGCTGGGGCCGCGTGTGAATGCAGGTGGGCGCATTGGGCAGGCTGATCTGGGCGCGCGGTTGCTAAGCACTGACTCGGCGACCGAAGCCGAAGCCCTATCCGAGCGACTGGATGCCCTGAACTCGGAGCGGCGTGAGATCGAGAACGCAGTGCGCGCTGCAGCACTGGCACAGGCGGAAGAACGCGGGCTTGATGCGCCGTTGGTGTGGGCTGCTGGTGAGGGATGGCATCCCGGTGTCGTAGGCATCGTTGCATCGCGGCTGAAAGAGGCCGCAAACCGGCCCGCGATCGTGATCGGATTTGATGGAGATGAGGGCAAAGGGTCGGGCCGTTCCGTCTCGGGCATTGACCTGGGCGCGTCGATCCAGCGTCTGGCAGCCGAAGGGTTGTTGGTCAAAGGTGGTGGACACAAGATGGCGGCAGGTCTGACGGTGATGCGGGATCAGTTAGAGCCCGCCATGGTGCGCCTGTCGGAACTGCTGGCCAAGCAGGGTGCGGGGCAAGCAGGCCCTGCCGATCTGAAACTGGACGGGGCACTGATGCCTGGCGCCGCAACAGTCGACCTGATCGAGCAGATCGAAAAGGCAGGCCCGTTCGGGGCCGGTGCGCCTGCCCCACGCTATGCTCTGCCCGATCTGCAGGTGCGCTTTGCAAAACGCGTAGGCGAAACACATCTGAAACTGTCGCTATCGGATGGCATGTCCGGAGGACTGGATGCGATCGCCTTTGGTGCGTTCGATGGTCCGCTGGGGGATCGCCTCTCAAATCATGGCGGTGCCCGCTTCCATTTCGCAGGTCGGCTTGAGGTCAATTCCTGGGGTGGTCGGCAGAGCGTGCAACTGCGACTGGAGGATGCGGCAGAAGCCGTCTGACACCTTTTTCAACACGCCGTACAACCAGTCAAAAAAGTTTCGTGGCCTTGCGTTTTTCGTCTTGCGGGGGGGGAAGGTAAACCGTAAAAGGCCCTCCACAAGCCAACGTGGCCCGTTCGTCTATCGGTTAGGACGCCAGGTTTTCAACCTGGAAAGAGGGGTTCGATTCCCCTACGGGCTACCAT